>CAZJEH010000024.1:12747-28262 GCA_964544905.1 uncultured Gemmatimonas sp. | reverse complement strand
CGGGACGACGGGGGAAGGTCGTGGTTTCGACACACTCTCCTGCGCCGGGATGACGCTGGTAGGGACGTAGCGCGGTGAGCCGCTTACGGATCCCGGGCGTGACGGGCCTGGACCACAGTTCCACACAGCATCGAATGCCGGAATCCATCAGCCTGTGTGCGAGTCGTCCCACCGAACGCCCGGTGGCCGCGACTACCGATCCGGATGTGTCCCCGCAGCCGGTTCGGCACACGAGGGGCCAGGATCTGGCAGTCGGCTACGCAGAAGCCCTGGCGTCTATCCCTTACCAGTGGTCCCGGCGCAAACCGGGATCCATCAGCCGGCGACGCCGCGAAGGCTGGCTGTATCCTTCGTCGGCCAGCCGATCCCGAACTGTCGCCGCCGGAACGAAGCACAGAAAGGTTGGTTCCGACATACCCTCCGGAGGGTGACCGGGAACCCGGATGAAGGGAAAGCGGGGTTTGCCCGATGCTACCGCCCGCTCCTGGCCCTGCCGAATGCCCGGGCGTGCCAGGAATCTCTCAGCGGCCGCTCCCACTCGCCACCGCGGACGCCGCGAATCGTCCCTACCGTATTGTCGAACACGATCGTGTCGTCGTCGACCTCGCCGGCGAGTACGAGCTCGCGGAACTCGGAGCGGCCGACGCACTGCACGCGGCCGTCCGCGTCGCGGTAGAAGACCAGGGAGGAGTCGAGCAGCGTTACGCCCAGCTCGTGCTCGCACATCTTCAACGTGCGGAACAGCGAGTCGATCGAGCAGCCGGAGACGCCGGTAGCCTCCTCGTCGGCGGCGATGATCAGGAATCGGTCGTAGAGCCAGTCGTAGCTTCCGACCACCGGCAGTCCGTGGGCGTGCCAGTCACGAATGAAGGCTTCGACTCCGGCGAGGAAACGTTCCGCGTCGGCGCCGAGGATCGGTTGCGCCGCGGCGAACACCCAGACCCGCGCGTGATCGGGAACGGAGGAGAACGGTAAGGCAGGCACCTTCTGCGACTCTTCTGGCGGTTGACGAACGGCGGTCAGGGCCGTCGGGATTCCCACTGCTCGCTCGCCGGTACTTCCGACGCCGACCGACCCACGGCGCCCGCGGGTCGCGGCTTGCCGCGCCGGGCCAACCCCTCCCAGCCGCAGCGCGGGCACCAGCGCCATTGAACCCGTCCGAACGAGAGCGCGAAGCCCATCCGCCCGAGCCGATTGGTGCGGATCAGGAGGGTAGGCTCGTCACACTGGCTGCACGTCGGATCGCTGGGCAGGAGCAGATAGACCATCAGGAAGGCCAGCAGGACCTTCGCCCCGAAGGCAACGAAAAAGAAGAGGAGCCAGTAGTACACCATGTGACCCGCGGGGAAGCAGATGGCCTACGAGGTAAGCTAAGACGCGGTGGAGACCGGAACAAGCACTACCATGGTCCGGGGTATGAAAGAAGCGGACCACAGCGGCAGGTGGCACTAAAGTGGGAGCCCGCGGGAACCGAAACCTATGGCAATAAAGGAGCAAGCGCGGATCATCGATGAGATCGTCCGCGTTGACGCGCCGCATCCTCGCGATTATCATGCGGTTCGGGCGCTCCCACCCCGGTTGCCCGCTGGTCGATCGGCCCGACCTGCACGCCTTTCTCAGACCTCACCGCGGTTCATGCTGCTGCAACTCATCGTTGCCGCGACGACGGCCCTGTCCGCCGACACGGTACCGGGTTCGAGCGTCGAACTCCTCGGCGAGCCTCTCGAGGAGAGCACCCTCGTCGCCGAGCCTTCGATCAGCGAAGGCTTGCTGCCGCTCGCGTCGCTGACTTCCACCACCGCGCCGGAGGTCCTGGCGGGCGTGCCCCGGCCATTCGCCTCCGCGGCGCTGCCGCCCCACACCAACTCGTGGCTGCCTTCGCACTGGACCGCGGCGCCGACCGATGCGGGGTTCACGGCGGCCGAGCTGGAGCGCGCGATGTACGTGATCACCGATGAGGTGTATCGCGGCGGGTTCCCCGGTGCCGCGGTCGCCGTCGGCCGGTGGAACCGCACAGTGATGGAGCGGGGCATCGGAACGCTGGACCGCACGCTCGGCTCGCCCGCGGTCGATCCCGATCGCACCATCTACGATCTGGCGTCCCTCACAAAGGTCGTTGCGACCACGACGGCCGTGATGCTCCTCGTCGAGGACGGGGTGATGGAGCTCAACGCTCCAGTATCGCGCTATCTCCCCGCGTTCAGCGGCGGAGGCAAGGAGCGAGTGACCATCCGGCATCTGCTGACGCATACGTCGGGGCTGCCCGCCGGAGGCAACATCAACGCGGACACGCCGCGGGAGTCGCTCGAACGCGCGATCGCCATCCCGCTCGTGCGCGCACCGGGTGCGCGGGTGGAGTACTCCGACATCGGCTTCATCGTGCTCTGGGCCGCGGCGGAGGCCGCGTACGGCGGGTCGCTCGAGGAGATGCTTCGCCAGCGGGTCTACGAGCCGCTCGGGATGTGGTCGACGGGGTTCAATCCTGGTGAGGACTGTTGGCAGTGCGCGCCGACGGAGGACCGGCCCGGGTTCCGGGGGATCGTACACGACCCGCTCGCTCGCAAGCTCGGTGGCGTAGCCGGCAACGCGGGGCTGTTCTCCACCGTGCACGACCTGTCCCGGTTCGCGGCGATGCTGGTGAACGGCGGCGAGCTGGACGGAGTTCGGGTGCTGCAGAAGGGGACGATCGATCTCTTCACCATGCGGCAGCCCGGAGCCGAGACCCGCGCCCTCGGTTGGGACACTCCCGACGAGAAGGGTGAGGGTGCGGGCGGGCTGAGGATCTCGCGCAGCGCCTTCGGGCATACCGGCTTCACCGGCACCTCGCTCTGGGTCGATCCCGAGCGCGGGACCTGGACGGTCCTCCTGTCCAACCGCACCTACCGCCCGAACGGTCCGAACCGGATGCAGGCCCTTCGCCGAGAGGTGAACGACCTGGTCGCCACGGCGATCGACATCGGAGGTCGCTAGGCGCCCGCTTGCGGCACCGCCCTCGCCTGCGCTAATTACCCCGCTCGGGGTGCGACGCGCGGAAATCAAAGGGGGCGAACATGATCGTATATCTGAACGGCCAGTTCCTGCCGAAGGAAGAGGCGAAGATCTCGGTCGACGACCGGGGCTTCCTGTTCGGCGACGGCGTCTACGAAGTGACCCGCTGTGTCCGCGGGGACCTGTTCGAGGAGGATCGGCACTGGCGCCGGCTGCAATCCGGGCTGAGGGATCTGGCGATACCCGCGGCGTCCATCGACCGGAGCCAGATCCGGAAGATCTACGAGCGGCTCCTCGACGACAACGGCCTGGCCGACGCGGACGCGACCGTCTACCTGCAGATCACCCGGGGCGCTGCTCCTCGCGCCCATGCCTTCCCGTCGCCGCCCGTCCCTCCGACGGTTTACGCGTTCGCCAACCCGTTCACCATTCCGACGGAGCTCCGGCGAAACGGCGTCAAGGCGATAACCTACCCCGACATCCGTTGGTCTCGCTGCGACATCAAGACTGTGAACCTGCTCACCAACGTGCTGGCGAAGCAGCGTGCGACAGAGGCGGGTGCGTGGGAGGCGGTGCTCGTTCGCGGGAGCGCGATCACCGAGGGTTCACTCACTAGCGTCTTCGGTGTCATCGACGGCGAGCTTCGGACCTACCCGCGGTCGAACTACATCCTGCCGGGCGTTACACGCGAAGTGGTGCTGGAACTGGCGCGCGAGCTGGGCATCGCGACCCGGGAGGCGCCGATCTTCGTGGAGGAGATCGGCCGGCTCGAGGAGCTGTTCCTTACCGGCACGACGACCGATGTGCAGCCGATCGTGGAGCTGGACGGGAAGCGAGTGGGCGATGGCGTCCGCGGGCGCGTGGTCGAGTCGCTCCAGCGCGCGCTCATGGAGCGGATGGGGATCGCGGTCAGCGCGGTGGGGTGATCGGCTGGAAGGACCCGGCGTCGAGGCTGTCGCTCGGACGCCGGGCTGCTCACTCAACACGAGCACGACGTGATAGCGTGAGGTTCTCGCCTAGCGCCTATTGCCTGATGTCCACCACCAGCCGCGTGGGTTCGGTAAGCTCTGAAACCCGGTAAGGATTCGGGCTCGAAACCCCCGCCACCCACTCGACCATCGCTTCGAAGTCGCAGATCATCCGCAGCTCGCGGATGATGGGCAGCGCGGGCCGGCTTGCCCGCTCGGTGATGGTCGGCACCCCCTCCTCGGTATGCGCGTTGGCGGGCTGGAGGTTGATGCGCAGCCAGCCATCGCCCTCGATCTCCACCGGCTCGCCCGAGCCGCATTGGTAGACCGGCCGATCCACGTACTCGATCCGATAGGCGGGAAGCTCGGAGCCGTCGAACTCGAGCACCATCCGCTCGAACCCCTCGCTCTTCGCCACGCGGACTCCGGTGAGCAGGGCGGCTCCGGTGATCGCGGCGCCGCCTTCCACGACGCCCGTCACCCAGGCGCTACCGGTGGCAGGGGATTCGGTCGCGGGGGATCCGGAATCCGAGGAGGGTAGCGGCGCGGTACCCTCCTGCACGACTTCCTCCGACGGTGCGGGCGGTTCATCGTCGCTGCTCTCGCAAGCGGTCAGCAGGAAGACCAGGAGCAGGTACGCAACGCGGCGTACGTATGCGGAGCCGTTCGCTCGCCCGGGTCGGGATGTGGTTCGGTTCACCGCAGAAGTGGCTCGTCGTCGATCGGTGTTCTTACTCGCATAGGAAGATAGCGCGACGTTGCTCGACACAGGATCCAGCATACGACCCGGTAGCGTGAGAGTGCCACTACCGACTGCCTGACTCCGGATGCACAACGGCCGACCGGCTGGTTTCGCCGATCGGCCGTCGTGGTTCACGCCTTCAGCAGTACAAGGCCCTGGCAACGTCCCTCAGCGCGCCACCGCCTCCAGCTCGCGCTCCTTCTTCGTCGCCTCGATCACCTTCTGCACCTCGGACTGCGGCAGCTCCTCGTACGAGTAAAACTTCCGCGTGTGCATCGCACGACCCTGAGTCAGTGACCGCAGGGTCGTCGCGTACTTGTACAGTTCCGCCTGGGGAACGAGTGCACGAACCTTCTGCGACCGTCCGGCCGGCTCGATTCCCAGGATCCGCCCCCGCCGCTGGTTGAGGTCGCCGATCACGTCACCGAGGAAGTCCTCCGGCGTGAATACCTCGACCTCCATGATCGGCTCGAGGATCACCGGATCGGCCTTCGCCGCGGCCTCCTGGAAGGCCAGCGATCCCGCGATCTTGAACGCGATTTCGGACGAATCGACCGAGTGATAGCTGCCGAAGAAGCACTCCGCCTCGAAGTCGACCATCGGGAACCCGGCCACGACCCCCTTCTGGGCCGCCTCCTGTATCCCCTTGTCCACGGCGGGGATAAACTTCCCGGGGATCACGCCTCCCACGATCGCGTCGACGAAGTTGTAGCCCTCGCCTCGGCCCCGCGGTCGCAGCCGGATGTGGCAGTCGCCGAACTGGCCGCGGCCGCCCGTCTGTTTCTTGTGTCGCCCGTGGCCCTCCGCCTCCCGGCGGATGGTCTCGCGGTAGGGTATCCGTGGCTCGCGCGTCACCACGGAGACGTTGTGCTTCCGCTTCATCCGCTCGAGCTGGACGTCGAGGTGAAGCTCGCCACATCCCCTCGCGATCGTCTGGCCCAGCTCCGGCACGTACTCGGCGACGAAGCAGGGGTCCTCCTCGTGGAGCATGTGGAGCGCGTGCGAGAGCTTGTCCTCGTCGCCGCGGTTCTCCACCTCGACGGCTACGGCGATGTCCGGCTCGGGGAAGTCGATCCCGGCCAGGACGAGCGGGTGACCGACAGCCGACAGCGTGTCGTTGGTGTGGGTGTCGCGGAGCTTCGCCACCACCCCGATATCCCCGGCCCGCAGCCCCTCGACTTCCCGCCTCTCCTTCCCCTGCGGGATCGCCAGGTGCGTGAGCTTTTCGACGCGGTCACGCACGGGGTTGTAGACCTCCTGCCCGTTGGTCACCGACCCGCCGAATACCCGGAAGTACGAAAGCTCACCCACGTGCGGTTCGCTGGTGGTCTTGAAGACCAGCGCGCAGAAGGGATCGCTGTTCAGGTTCCGGATCTGCACGACCGAGTCGCCCCGGCCCTGCGCCAGCTCGGCCGGCCTCTCCTGCGGCGAAGGCATCAGCTCCACGATCTCCGTGAGGAGCGCGCGAACGCCGTAGGTCAGGTTCGGGGCCCCGCAGAAGAGCGGGACGAGCTCGCCGCGCAGCATGGCCTGCTTGAGCGCGTGGACCGCCTCCTCGCGCGTGATCGTCTCTCCCTCGAGGTAATGCTCGAGCAGTGTGTCGTCCGTGGAGGCGATGGTTTCGATGAGGTCGCTGTAGTACTTCTGCTCGAGGTCGCGTAGCTCGTCCGGGATGTCGACCTCCTCGTACTCGCCCGTCTGCGTGCCCTTCTTGTAAATGCGGGCGCGCTCGGTGAAGAGGTTCACGATGCCACGGAAATCCTCACCGGCACCGATCGGGATTTCGACGGGGATGACGTTCGACGTGAGGTGGGCTTTGATGTCCTGGTAGACCTTCTCGAAGTCCGCGTTCTGGCGATCCATCATCGAGACGAAGAGGATCGCCGGGAGTTGCCTGTCGCGGGCCATCTCCCAGACCCGCTCGGTGCCTACCTCGACGCCCGCCGGGCCGGAGATGACCACCACCGCGCCATCCGCCACCCGAATCCCCGCCCGTGTCTCACCCACGAAGTCGAGGTAACCGGGAGTGTCGATGAAGTTGATCTTGTGGTCCATCCACTCCGCGTAGGCGACGGAACAGTTCATCGAGATTCCGTGCGCGATTTCCTCGGGAGTGAACATCGTGAGGGCGGTACCATCGTCGGCGGAGCCGTGGCGGCGGGAAGATCCTGAGGCATGGCAGCAGGCGTCGACGAGGGTCGTCTTTCCGGAGCCGCCATGCCCCAGGAGAACGACATTCCGGATCCGATCAGTTGTGTAGGCGGGAGTGGATCCCATAAACACCTCCGAGCAGAAGGAGAGGACGGATTGAAGGGGATGGACCTGCTCACCGCAATAAGCCGGCCGATGATCGGGGTGTCAATGGCGGCGGCCGGCACGCCATGAGCGTGTGCGCGCGCGCGAATCGCTCGCGGGGCGGCCACGACGAATCGACCTCCTGAAACCCCAACGGAGGAAGCGCCGGGCCTGGCGGGAGCGTACCCGGCTCGTCGGGGGTACTCCCGGTCGCCACGGCCACACGGGTCGCGGCCGTCATACCATCATCTCGAGCGCAGGAACTGCCAGTGACAGCATCGGCCATACTCTTCGACCTGGACGGCACCCTGATCGACACGTACCGGCTGTACCTCGAGTCCTACCGACTGGCGCTGGAGCCCTACCTCGGGTACTCGCCGGTGGACGAGGAGTTCATACGGCGCCACCCATCCTCGGAACGACGGTTCCTCGCGGAATGGGTCGGCGCGGAGAATGCCGCCGCCTGTCACGAATCGATGTGCCGCCACTACGAGGCGCTGCACGCCACGCTCTGCGAGGGCATGTACGAAGGGGTGCGGGAGATGCTGGCGGCCCTCAGGTCGGCGGGGATCCCGCTCGGACTGGTCACGGGACAGGGTCGACGGGCCTGGGAGGTGACTTCGTCGGCGATCGACCTGGGTGAGTTCGAGGTCGTGATCACCGACGACGACGTCGAAGCGCCGAAGCCGCACCCCGGCGGGTTGCTGGCCGCGGCGGAGCACCTCGGATACCCGCCGGGCGAGATCGTCTACGTGGGGGACTCGCTGGCCGATCTCGAGGCTGGACGGGCGGCGGGCGTGATCGTCGGGGCGGCCCTATGGCCGAAGACCGATCCCGACGACCGCGAGTGGTTCATGGAGCAGCTCCGGGTTCACCGGCCGGATTGGGTCTTCGAGCGCCCGGCGGATGTGACCAGCGTGTTCGCCCGCTGGTGCTGACCGTCCTCACCCGAGCAGCACGATCGCGAACCATCCGGCCGGGTCGGTCCACGTGTCGGTGATCGACCAGCCGGCGCTCGAGGCGCTCGAGGCGAATTCGTCGAGATCGTACTTGTAGGAGTATTCGGTGGTGATGAAGTCTCCCGGCCGGAAGCGCACGGCCATGCTGCTCCCGTCCCCCGGTTCTCGACTGAGCCTGGCCGTCTGATCGGCGAGGCTCACGAGGCGCATCTCCACGCGCCCGTGTTCCTCGTCGTAGAAAGCGTAATGGCGGAAGGCCGTCAGGTCGAAGTCGCCACCGCACTCGCGGTTGATCCGCGCGAGCAGGTTGAGGTTGAACCTCGCCGTCACCCCTTCCGGGTCGTCGTACGCGGGCTCGATGATGGCGGCATCCTTCCGCAGGTCCAGTCCCAGCAGGAACCCGCCGTTCGGGCCGACGAGCTCCCTGACGCGCGCCAGGAAGGCCTGAGCTTCGGCCGGCTCGAAGTTCCCCAGCGTGGAGCCGGGGAAGAAGGCGACGCACCGTTCCGGCGTGCCGTCCAGAGGAGGCAGCGGGAAGGACGTGGTGTAGTCGGCGCAGACGGGGACGACCTGCATGGAGGGGAAGTCATCGGCCACGCGCAGGGCGAAATCCACGAGCTGCGCCCGGGAGATGTCGACGGGGATGTAAGCCGCGGGATCCTCCAAGTGGCGCAGCAGGATCCGGGTCTTCTCGCCGCTCCCGCTGCCGAACTCGACGATGCTCGCACGGGGGCCGATCCGCCGGGCGATCGCATCCCCGTGGCGATCGAGTATCCCTACCTCCGTTCGGGTCGGATAGTATGCCTCGAGCTGCGTGATACGCTCGAACAGCCGCGCGCCGACCTCGTCGTAGAAGTACTTCGGAGGCAGCTTGCGGGAATCGCCGCTCAGTCCGGCGACGACATCGTCGCAGAAGCGGTCGGGCGTCGGCTCGAGGTCGTACAGCGTGATGGAGCGGGCGCCGCGGCTTTCCCGCGAGATCCTCACACGTCCCTCGCGAGTCGCAGTCCGGTGAACTGCCACGTCGCGTCAGGCGGGAAGAAATTGCGGTAGGTCGGCCGGATGTGCGTGACGGAGGTCGCGCACGATCCCCCGCGCAGGACGAACTGGTTGCACATGAACTTGCCGTTGTACTCGCCCAGCGCGCCCTCCGCGGGCCGATAGCCCGGATACGGTGAGTACTGGCTGCGGGTCCATTCCCAGACGTCCCCGTAGAGCTGCCGCAGCTCTCCTCCGCCCGTGCTCTCAGCGGCTCCCTGCGGATGGAAGCGCTCGTTCTCCACGAAGTTGCCGCCGATCGGCACGTCGCGCGCAGCCCGCTCCCACTCCGCCTCTGTCGGAAGACGTGCCCCCGCCCAGCGGGCGTAAGCGTCGGCCTCGAAGTAGCTGAGGTGGCAGACGGGCTCGTGCGGATCGACGGGTCGCATGCCGCCGAGCGTGTACGTCCACCACTCGCCGTCCCGGCGCTCCCAGTAGAACGGCTCGGTCCACCCGTTGCTTTCGACGGTCGCCCAGCCCATCGAGAGCCAGAGGTCGGGGCGGCGGTATCCTCCGTCCTTCATGAACTCGAGGAACTCGCCGTTCGTCACCAACCGGTCGGCCAGCTCGAATGCGTGCACGATCTGGCGATGGCGAGGGCCTTCGTTGTCATAGGCGAAGCCGTCACCGTCATGGCCGATCCACTCGACCGATTCGTCGAAACGGACCCAGCGTACCGGTCCCGGGTCGGAAGCTCGCTGGACGCTCGTAGCGCGATACGCGGGCCGGAGCGGGTTCACCGAGAAGACGTGCTTGATGTCGGTGAGGAGCAGCTCCTGGTGCTGCTGCTCGTGATGGATTCCCAGGGTGACGAGCGGTTCGAGGACGGCGAGCAGCGGTTCGTCCGCCTGCTCGAGGAGCGTATCCATCGCCGCGTCGACGTGCCGGCGGTACTCGTAAACTTCGGCCACCGTGGGCCGCGAAATGTAGCCCCGCTGAGCCCGACAGTGCCGCTCGCCCGCGTTCACGTAGTACGAGTTGAACAGGTATGCGTAGGTCTCGTCGATCGGCCGGTACCCTCGGAGGTGGGGCCTGAGCACGAACGTCTCGAAAAACCAGCTCGTGTGGGCCAGATGCCACTTCGTCGGGCTGACGTCCGGCATCGACTGGACGACGTAGTCTTCCGTCGCAAGCCCCTGGCAGAGCGACTCGGTGAACGCCCGCACGGTGGCGTAGCGCTCCGCCAGTTGCGAGGCGCTCTCCGCGGAGCGGGACAGGAGAGTATCTACCGACATGGGAGTAGCGGATGATGAGGGGACGTTCGCTTACGATTCCATCTGCTGTCCTTGGCAGAAGCCGCGCCAGAGCGCTGGAGCCTGCGTCGTGAGTAGCTCGATCGAGCGGAAGACGCTCAGTCGGCCTGCTCGCGACGCCCGGCGCTCCTCCGTTCGCCGAACCGCACCACCACGTAGGCCACCAGCGCGATGACGAAGAAGACGAGCAGCACCCAGGCGATCCCACGCAGCGATCCGATCACCGTCCGGTACACCTCGAGGACCCACCGGTCGCGCGTGAGAACGAGCGCGTCCGGGCGCATCGGGTCCATGGGCGTGATGTACCGCTCCAGTTCCCAAACCCTGACGCCGCTGGAGATCCCGACCACCAGGATGGCGAACCACAGGTAGCGGGACCAGGCGAAGGTAATGTCCTCCCCGACGATCTGACCGAGGATCCGCCGTACCGGCGCGGCGAACGATCGCGCGACGATCGTCGAAACGAGCGCGGCGATGAGGAAGGTGACGATCAGCAGCGTGATGAACATTCTGGACCTCGTCGGGGCGGCACGTATTATTTGGATGAAGGTACGTACCCTCGCCTGGACCGCAACGTGCTACTCGGGGCAGAACCCGGTGGCGGGCGCAACAGGGTGCGTTGCCGACACGGGATCGGCAGCTCCCTCAACCGCTGTTCGAATCGATGGCCTCGCACCGTCGAGCATCAGCGCGAACTCTACTGGTCGCCGCCCTGGCGGCCCTCGTGCAGGTGGGTCACCTGGAAGCGCAACCGGCCGCTCGGATTCCCGTGGGCGACCCTGCCGGTCCGCCTCCATGGGGTCGGACTGTGCGCGTCACCGACCCGCGGCTGGCGGATGCCCTCACCTTCCTCGCGGACGCCTCGCTCACCGCGGCCAGAGCGCTCGCTGACATCAGCGAGAGCCGGCTTCCCGTTGTGATCGGAACGCGCGAGCAGCTCGCGGCGCTGCCCGAGCGCGATGGCGGACTCACCGCCAGGGAACGCGAGCATCTTCTCGCCATGCCGGCCCCCGTCGCCGAGAAGAGCGGCGGGGCTATGGCCTGGGTGATGTTCCGCTCCTTCCCCGGCGACGACGCCGACGAAAGCGATCGCGTCGCGCGAGTCTGGCTGGCGATCGAAGCGGATACGGTCGAATCGTGGATCCGCCAGGCTGGATTCCCGGACGTGGAACAGCGAGTTCACCAGGACTACCTGGCGATCCTGGCGCACGAACTGGTCGCGCACATCGGAAGCATTGCGCTGAGCCGCCAGATGGGTGATCTGTGCGACGACCCGACGCCGGAGCAGAGGGCGAGGAGCGCCGCAGCGCTTTCTCGCGGTGATCCAGAACCGGTCGATGGCGATTCGGCGGCGTGTGCGCTACAGGTGGAGAACCAGGTAAGGCGCGAGATCAACGAGGTTCTCACCGCCCGGGGGGTGCCGCTCCTGCCGATCCGGAGCAACTACTCGCTCGAGGCGCTCCACTTCGAACGAGCTCGCCGGCGGCTCTTCCCCGAGCCCGCTCAGCGGTTGCGCCCCCGGACGCCCATCCGCAGCTGAACGGCGCGGGGCACGTTCAGCGCCTCCAGCACCTCGGCGCTGTCGCGCAGCCCGCACGCTTCGCGCTGCACCAGGTAGAAGAAGAGGGCTTCCCCCGCTTCATCAAGCAGTTCTTCCCGCCGTTCGATACTATCCTCGCGGGGATCGAGGTCGCGTAGCGCGGCAAGCGCCGCCTCCAACCGGCGTCCGGCGCGGCCGAGTGAGGCGGCCTTCTCCTCCGCGATCTCAGTGACGGTCGCGTCGTGGAGACGATTCGCCAGGCGATCGGGGGTCGGTCCCCTCACGGATAGTTCAGAAACGTGTAGTTTGTACGAGCGCCGATGGGCCGCCAGCTTCGTCTCTGCGCGGCCCCGCGCCGCGACACTGACGAGGCACAACCCATTCCGTTGACGATTGCGAGAACGGCGATGCTCGAGAAACTCCGCAAGTTGTGGGGCTCCCTGACCGGCGCCGAACCGGCACCGCTCAGCAAGCAGAATCTCGCAGGCATGGATCTCGGCGGCGCGAACATGGCCGACGCCGACCTGCGCCGCTCGGTGCTGATGGGCACGAACCTGTCCGGCAGCATCCTCGAGAATGCCGATCTCCGGGAGGCGGACCTCACCGGGGCCTATCTTTGCGGCGCCAGGCTGCGCCGGGCCGATCTGAGGGGGGCCCGGCTCAAGGGAGCGGACCTCGACTGGGCAGACCTTCGCGGCGCCGACCTCCGCGGCACCGATCTGACGGGTGTCTCCCTCACCGGCACGATCTTCAGCGGAGCCCGGTTGCTGGCGAACGATCTCGGCAGCTCGCCGCTCGATCCCACCCAGATGCGAGCGGTGCGAGTCGACGGGCTCGACTGACCGGTCAGCCTAGAAGTTCTGGAAGTCCTCGTTAGAGACGCGGCCCATCCGTGACCGGACCCCCGCCGCCCGATCGCGCAGGACCTGCACTGCGATCCTCGTCTCCCTCACCAGTATCACCGAGCCGTTCACCAGCGCTCCGACCGCAAGGAACCCGCTGAGGACGGTGATGATCTCGAAGGCCGGGACCAGCACCTCGACTCCCATCGAAACGAGCACGGCTCCCGACACCGAGATCAGCGCGGCACAGGCGAACCCGCCGAGCGCCGTGTAGAAGCTCTGCAAGGCGCTGATCAACAGGATCGCCCGCCTTTCCGCGGCTCCCAGCTCCCGCAGCCGCCTTTCCACCACTCCCGGCAGTTCTTCTCCCCTCGGCTCCTCCAGCTGCCTCGACAATTCCCGCGCGCGATCCACGGCGCGAGCGAGCCGATTGCTCGTACTCATCGCGAGCACCGACGAGGCGTTCGTCAGGATCGCCGGAGCGACGATGAACGAGAGGATCGCGAAAGGGTTGGGTCCGCCGTCAACGGGAAACTGCATCGATCTCTCCGCGTTTGCTGATCTGGCGCCACTGTGCCATTTCCGCAGACAGCGCGCGATGGATGCCCGGCCGGCACCGAACATCGGGCGCGGTATTATGCCGTTTCCCGACCGGTAAGCGCCAGCGGCACGGGGCTTGTGGTCCCCGAATGGCGGGTCAACCGACTCATGCCGAGCTGGCGGCGTCGCGGGCATCTTTGCGGTCACCGAAACCCGGACTCGGGCGTTCTCGTATGAAGAGGGAGAGCGGGACAGCGGTAAGGAGAGGCAAATGGGACTCTATCTGGTTCTAATCGCATATCTGGGGATCGCGGTCTACACGACCGGTTATGTCTTCTACCATGGCGTGTTGACCTGGCGGCCCCCGGTCTACGTGGGTGCGGCGGAGCGAACGACGCTCCTGTTGACCTGCGTTTTCGTCGGGCTGGCCTGGGTGCTGTTCATCCCGGGTCTGGTCGCGCTGGCAATGCACAACGCGAGCGGACGGTTCGAGCTCGATCCGCGCACCTGGGATCTGCCCTGGATCCGGCCTGCGCGCGTGAAGGCATAGTCGGACCGACGCTCGGCTGAATAGCGGCCGTTCCTGACCTCGCTATCCTGGCTCGGGCCATCGGCCAGGTACGCACGAGGTCGGGGCGGCCGCTGTCGTGTTCGGCCTGGCCGAAATCCTCGTGGGATGAGGTACGGGCCTCGCGTTCCCTCGATCTCACCTGTCGATCTGTAGTCCGTGCCTCTCTATCCAGCCCTCCCGCGCAGTTCATCCACTTCACCCGTCGCAGTTTCCCCCGCGGCATCGCCGCGTCGCGTGATCCCCTGGTTCATGCGAGCGACTGGTTCATGCGAGCGACCGCGACCGCACCTAGCCTACGGCCGGCGAATCGGCGAAATTGTCGAGCTTTCACACGCTGCCCCGACGTTCTGGGAGTCGATGGAATTCAGCCCGGGAGGACAACCCGCCCCCGTCGCGCCGCCGCTGACACCGCTCAGGCGCCTGCTTCGCTACACTCGGCCATACCGAGCACGCATGTGGCTCGCGGCCGCCTGCTCCGTCCTCAACAAGATCTTCGACCTCGCCCCGCCGGCACTGATCGGCGCGGCCGTCGACGTGATCGTCCAGCAGGAGGAATCCTTCCTCTCGGCCTGGGGGATCGTGGACGTGCGGGACCAGCTGATCACGCTCTCCATCGTCACGCTGGTCGTCTGGATCCTCGAGTCGGCCTTCCAGTACGCCTACTCGCTGCTGTGGCGGAACCTGGCCCAGGCGGTCCAGCACGATCTCCGCCTGGATGCGTACGAGCACCTCCAGGGCCTCGAGCTGTCGTACTACGAGGAACGCAGCACCGGCGGGCTGATGTCCATCCTCAGCGACGACATCAACCAGCTCGAGAGGTTTCTCGACATCGGGGCGAACGAACTGCTCCAGGTCTTCACCACCGTCACCGCCATCGGGATCGCCTTCCTCGTGCTGGCGCCATCGGTTGCCTGGATGGCGATCCTGCCCATGCCGATCGTGGTGTGGGGCTCGATCTGGTTCCAGAACCTCCTGCGGCCGTACTACGCGCGGGTACGGGACCGGGTCGGGCAGCTCAACGCGAGGCTGGTGAACAACCTCGGCGGCATCATGACGATCAAGGCCTTCACCGCCGAGCCGTTCGAGCTGGAGCAGGTGAGGCGCGAGAGTGCCGCCTACCGGGAGAGCAACGAGAACGCGATCCGGGTGAGCTCCGCCTTCGTGCCGCTGATCCGTATCGTCATCCTGTTCGGGTTCACCGCTACGCTGCTTTTCGGCGGGTTCGAGGCGCTGGAGGGTGACCTGTCGGTCGGCACGTACTCGGTCCTGGTCTTCCTCACGCAGCGGCTTCTCTGGCCCTTGACGCGACTCGGCGAGACGCTCGACCAGTACCAACGCGCGATGGCCTCGACCGACCGCGTGATGTCGCTGCTGGATGCCCCGTTCGAGACCCACCCGGGCACGCGGGCGCTGCCAGTCGGTGCCGTCAACGGCGAGATCGCGATCCGGGACGTCACCTTCGGCTACCGCACCGGCCCAAAGGTGCTGCGCAACGTCTCGCTCTCCTGCCCCGCCGGGAGCACGGTCGGCATCGTCGGGTCGACCGGGTCGGGCAAGAGCACGCTGGTGAAACTCCTGCTGCGGCTGTACGAGGTCGAGGAGGGGTCGATCACGCTCGACGGGATCCCCATCCAGGAGATCCGCCTGGAGGACCTGCGCCGATCCTTTGGCCTGGTCAGCCAGGACGTGTTCCTGTTCCACGGAACCGTGCGCGAGAACATCGTCTACGGGAGCTGGGACGCGACCGATGCCGAGGTGGAGCAGGCGGCGCGTCTGGCT
>CAZJEH010000024.1:0-12737 GCA_964544905.1 uncultured Gemmatimonas sp. | reverse complement strand
CGAACGGCTGCCGCGCGGTTACGACACGGTGGTGGGCGAGCGCGGGCAGAAGCTCTCCGGCGGGCAACGGCAGCGCATAGCCATCGCACGGGCGCTCCTGAAGAATCCACCGATCCTGATCCTGGACGAGGCGACGAGCGCGGTCGACAACGAGACCGAGGCGGCGATCCAGCGTTCACTCGAGCGGATCTCGCACCAGCGGACCACGATCGCCATCGCGCACCGCCTTTCGACCATCCGGAACGCCGACATCATCTACGTGCTGGAGGACGGGGAGGTCGCGGAGCACGGCACGCACGAGGAGCTCATCGCCAGGGACGGAGTCTACGCGAGCCTCTGGCGCGTTCAGACCGGCGCAGACTTCGGTGCCGGAAGGGAGGAAGGGCGCATCCCGTAGCAGGTGCTTGCACTTCCGCGACGGCGGAAGCACAATGTTTCGTCCTCACCTATTCAGCACGCCGATCCGCTCGAAGCGGGTCTCGATCGGCCTCTGTCACCGCGCAGGCACCGGATCCGTCAGGGAGGTGACATGAAGTCAGGTCTACGATGGTTCGCACTGGGTGTGGGTGTTCTGCTGGGCATCGTGGTCATCGTGCTGGGTGCCCTCTACGTGGTTGGTTCCCGCCGAATTGCCCGAACGTACGAGGTACGGACAGCCAACCTCACGATCCCGACGGGACCGGAGGCGATCGCTCGCGGCGAGCACCTCGTGCGGATCTTCGGCTGTGTGGACTGCCACGGTCAGGATCTGAGCGGACAGGTCTTCGCCGATGCTCCGCCATTTCGCATGGTAGCCTCGAATCTGACTCGAGGCCGTGGCGGCGTTGGAGCGATCTACGACGCCGTGGACTTCGACCGCGCGATCCGTCACGGGGTCCGGCCGGATGGCACGTCGCTGTTCCTGATGCCCGCGGCGGGCTACCACGGGCTCAGCGATGACGATGCCGCGCACATCATCGCCTATCTGATGAACATTCCCCCGGTCGACAACGAGCTGCCCGAGAGGGAGATCCGCCCGCTGGGTCGGATCCTCGCGGTCGTCAACCTCGATCCAGCGATGGAGGTGAGCCTGGAACCTGCTCGTGCGACCGCCCCGCCTCCCTCCGCGAGCGCCGAGTACGGCGAGTACCTGGTGTCGGTGACCTGCGCCCACTGTCACGGTGCCGACCTTCGCGGGGCGCAGCCGCCGAATCCGGATTCTCCGCCGGCGCCGGATCTGGCTGTGGCCGGCCAATGGGACCTGGCGACCTTCCAGCAGACGCTGCGCACCGGCGTCCGACCGGACGGCAGCCAGATGAACCCCGAGTTCATGCCGTGGACGATGACCGCGCAGATGACCGACGAGGAGCTGCAGGCGATCCACGCTTACCTCTCGACGCTGACCGCCGGATCCGAGCCCGGTACCGAGTGACCGGGGCTCGAAATTTTCGCGTCGAACGCCACGGGACCGAGCCAGGTCCCGATCCAGCCGTTGGAGTTCGTTCGGAAGGAGGGGGAGACCCTCCTTCACTCGCCACCCCTGCAAGGAGCTCAGGATGGGACGTAAGCTGATCGTTGAAGGGATCGGCACCTTCTTCCTGGTGCTGGTGATCGGGCAGGTGGTGATCGGGGTGGAAGGCCCGGCCGCGGCGCTGGCGCCGCTGGCGATCGGGTCGGCACTGATGGTGATGGTCTACGCGGGCGGGCACATCTCCGGTGGGCACTACAACCCGGCCGTGACCCTGGCGGTCTGGATGCGAGGCAAGGCCGTCGCGAACGAGGTGGTGCCCTACTGGATCGCCCAGGTGGTCGGTGCCGCGCTGGCCGCCGTCATCGTGAGGTGGTTCAAGGGCGGAGGCGCGCCGTCACCGATGGTACCCGAGGTCGGGCCTGCGCTGGTCGCGGAATTCCTCTTCACCTTCGCGCTCGCGTACGTGGTGCTCAACGTGGCGACCGCTCGCGGTACTGAAGGCAACTCGAACTACGGGCTGGCCATCGGCTTCACGGTCCTCATCGGGGCCTACGCCGTGGGTGGCGTGTCGGGAGGAGCGTTCAACCCGGCCGTGGCGGTCGGGCTGGTGTCGATGGGGATCGTCGGCGCGGGAAGTCTGTGGATCTACCTGGCAGCGGACCTGCTCGGCGGCGCGGCCGCAGCGCTGCTCTTCAACGCGCTGAACATGGGCTCCGACCGCGTGCTGCACACGGAGGCGGAGCAAGTCCAGCCAGCGGCGGCGGGGGACTGAGGGGCGATCGGGGGGGCGCGAGACCTTGCCGGCCCCCCTGCCCGTCGCTCGGTGAAACGGGTTTGTCGGAACCACCCGACATCTCCCCGTCGTCCCGGCGAAGGCCGGGACCCATCAATCAGCTAGGCCGCGAAGCCTTCGCTCTTACCGGTTTCGGAGGCACCGGGCCGAAACCGGCGGATGTGGTATGGTGCGGGATGGAACCAGCCTTCGCGTCCTGCCTGGGTGATGGCCACCGGCCTGCCGGGGTGACGGGGCGGGATGGTGCCGGATCGACGCAGTGACCTTGTGTCGACATGACGGACGGGACTGCTGCGGCTTCGAACCGGATTCTTCCCCGGGGTGAGGGGCGGCCTGGCGGTGCGACACCGGTCCTTCGCCGAGGCGACGCGGGGAGGCGTCGCCCCCCAGGCGGTCACCGTCCGCTCACCCGCCTTCGCGCAGCCCGTACCGGTCCCGCAGCAGATCGGCGTGGTGTTCCACGTGCCCGACGATGATGTAGGCGATCGCGCGCACACTCGTCGGTGAGCCGCTGACCTCGGCCCGGCGCAGCCAGACCTCCGGGCCGAAGCTGGTCAGCAGCCGCGCCGTCGACGCGCGAGCAGCCTCGAAATCGGCGAGCAGCTCGCCGAGTGGCCGCGAGTCGAAACCGCCCGTCTCGACGTAGTCATTCTGTTCGAAGCCAGGCAGCGGAGTCGTGTCACCCCGTGCGATGCGGAGAGCCCGGTAGCTGAAGATCCGCTCGGAGTCGGCGAGATGACCGATAACCTGCTTGATGCTCCACTTGCCGGGCGCGTACCGGTAGAGCGCCGCCTCCTCGTCCAGCCCGCCGCACAGCCGCATCAGCCGATCGACCTGAACTGGCAGCAGCCGCCCCGGCCCGCCGCGCTCGACGGCGAGTCGCAAGTACCCGGCATGCCAGGTCGCGTATTCCTCCTGCCCGGGCGGATCGATCTCCAGCATCAGTCGGTCGGCTGCCGCCGCGCCGGCTCCACCAGGGCGTGGTAGACGGCCGCGTCGAAGGACTCGCGGATCCCGCTTCCGAAGTACGGGACCACCTGGATCATCAACACCATCACCAGTCGCTCCACCGGGTCCACCTTGTAGAGCGTGCCGTAGGCACCGCTCCAGCCGAAGGAGCCCTCGGAGGCGAAGCCGCTGGCCCCAAGCCGCTCGACGGTCTCGAACCCGAGACCGAATCCCAGCCCGTCGATATTGCGCAGGTTACCGATCTGGTTGGTCGTCATCAGCCCGACGGCCTGCGGCGAGAGATACTGTCGGCCGTCGAACTCGCCGCCACGCCGGATCATCTCCAGGAAGCGGGCGTAGTCACGGGCGGTGGACAGCAGGCCTGCGCCGCCGGAGAAGTTCTTCCGCGGCCCTTCGACGTAGTGACCCTGGCCGCGAGCACCATCATCCGCTCGCACCACCTGACCCGTCGCGTTGTTGGGCGTGTAGACGACCGCCAGCCGATCGCGCTTCGCCGGGTCGAGGTAGAAGTCCGTGTCCACCATGCCCAGCGGGCCGGTCAGGCGTTCGCGCAGGAAGCGGTCGAGAGGCATGCCCCTGACCCGTTCGACGATGCAGCCGAGGATGTCGGTGTTGTACCCGTACACCCAGGCGGCGCCGGGTTGCTGGACGAAAGGCAGCGTTCCGAGGCGATCCATCGTCTCGCAGACGGTCTCGTCCTTGTCCGCCGTGTACCAGCCGTAGCCCGTCACCGCGCCGAGGTTGGCCGCCACGTACATCTGGGAAACCGTGGCTTCACCCCCGTACGAGATCCCGGCGGTATGGGTCAGGAGGTCCTGCGGGGTGATCGCGCGGCGCGCGGGCTCGAACGTCACCTCACCGTTCTCGTCTCTAACCGCGACCCGTGAGTTGGCGAAGGTCGGCATCCAACGGGTGATCGGCTCGTTGAGGTTCATCCGCCCCTCCTCGACGAGCATCATGACCGCGGCGCTGACGATGGCCTTGCTCTGTGACGCGATGCGGAATATCGCGTCGGTCCGCATCGGAATGCGGGCTTCCCGATCGAGCCACCCGGCGGCGCCTTCGTAGACGATCTCCCCGTCCCGCATGACGAGGCCGACCGCACCCGCAACACGCCCCTCATCGACGTAGCGCTGGAGCACCGAGTCGATCCGCTCCAGCCGTTGCGGATCGAAGCCGTTGATGGTGGCGCGCGAAGCGGTCTGCTGCGCGGAAAGACCCGATGTCAGGCCGACAGCCAGTAGCACCCACGCCGCCGCCATCCGGCGAGCCCTACCCATCATCTGCATCTCCCCTCCGTTCGATCCAATGATGCGCAAGGGGCGTCCCGACGACGGAGACGGAACGCCCCTGCAAGCAACTCCCTATCGAGGCAGGCTCAGAGTCCCATCAACTCCCGCACCTTATCGTTGATCGCTTCGGCCCAGATGCGATACCCCTTCTCGTTCGGGTGCAGGCCGTCGGGCATGACGTCCTCGGGCAGGGTCCCGTCCGGCGCGAGGAAGTGGTCGCCGATGTCCATGTAGAAGACGTTCTGGTTGTCGGCGAGGCGGGCCAGGCCCTCGTTGATCTCGCGGATCTGGGCCCGGTACGGGTTGTCGGCTTCCTTGCCCCGCGGGAAGACGCCCAGAAGGAGCACCTTCGCCTGCGGCTGGCGCTTGCGGTATTCTTCGATGATCAGCCGGTTACCCTCGACGATCTCGGCCGCAGGGTTCCGGTTGATGTTGTTGGTGCCGAGCATGTGGATGATGAGCTTCGCCTGGAAGCCCTCGAGCTCGCCGTTCTGCATCCGCCAGAGCACGCCCTGCGTGCGGTCGCCGGCGATGCCGAAGTTGGCGGGCCGGAGCGAGGCGAAGTATTCGTCCCATACCGGTTGGCCGAAGCGCACCCACCAGTCGGTGATGGAGTCGCCGACCCAGAGGAGGTCGATGTTGCCCGCGCGGGCGATCTCGACGAAAGAGTTGTGGCGGTTGAGGTTGCGCGGGGCTTCGGGGACCGTCGCGGGCTGCGGTGGTGCCGCAGCGGCCGCGCCTCCGCCCGGTTGGGCGTGCAGCTGCGGGGCCGGTCCGTACAGGGCGAGGGACAGGCCCAGGAGCGCCGTCCGACCTGCGATCGACCATCCCAACCACCGACCGCCCGTTCGTTCGCCTTCAGAGGAAGCTCTGCCGATCATACGAACACTCCTCTCATCCGCATTTCATTGGGAGAAAGCGCCGGCGCTCCCGGCGCCCGGAAAGAAAACGGACCCGCCAAGCCGGCAGATTCGAGAGTCGCCGGAATCGCCGCGGGAAACGAGATCCGGCGGCAGGCGCGACGACCGTCCCTACGACGCTACTCGGCACCCGGAAGGCCGTCAAGTGAATTGATCCCGCCCAAACCGGCCGGGTCACCGCCTGCCAGCAACGGCCGAGCGACCTCACGCGACCTGGCGAACCTTCTCCTCCCGCGCGATCACCCGCGGATAGCGGATGCTCTCCACCATCTCCTGCACGTGGTCCGGCGGCGGAGGGGTCATCAGGCTTACGACCACTGTGACGGCCGCGTTGATGAGCATGCCGATCGTGCCGATGCCCTGCGCGCCGACGCCGAAGAAGTCGCTGATGATGGGCTCCGCCGTCCCGAAGATCTGGGGCGACCGGATCATCCCGATGATGATGGCGGTGAAGGCGAGGCCGATGACCATGCCCGCGATCGCGCCCTCCTTGGTGGCACGTTTCCAGAATATCCCGAACACGATAGCGGGGAAGAAGCTCGCCGCGGCCAGACCAAACGCGAAGGCGACCACTTCGGCCACGAACCCCGGCGGTCGGATCCCGAAGTACCCTGCGATGATGACCCCCGCGAGAATCGCCAGCCGACCGACCTGCAGCTTCCTGTAATCCGAGGCGTCGGGCCGGAGCATCTTGCCGTAGATGTCGTGGGCGACGGCGCTCGAGATGACGATGAGCAGCCCCGAGGCGGTCGAAAGCGCCGCGGCGAGGCCTCCTGCCGCCACCAGAGCGATGATGATCGCCGAGAGATTGGCGATCTCCGGCAGCGCGAGCACGATGATGTCGCGGTCGATGCTCGCGGGCACGCCATTCACGCCGAACAGCTCGGCCGCCTGGAGGATTCCGTCACCGCTACTGTCCTGCAGGGTGATCAGTCCAGTCTGCATCCAGTTGGCGACCCAGGGGACGGCCGCGACCTCATCCAGCGAACGCCCTGCGAGGTTGCTCAGCATGAAGTACTTGGCGAAGATCGCGACCGCGGGAGCGGTGGTGTAGAGGATCGCGATGAACAGGAGCGCCCAACCCGTGCTCCAGCGCGCCGCCTTCACGCTGCGGACCGTGTAGAAGCGCACGATCACGTGCGGCAGCCCCGCGGTCCCCACCATCAGCGCGATCGTGATGAGGAAGACGTTGAGCTTCGATAGCCCGGTGAATGGCGACGAGTACCCCGTGAGTCCCAGGTCGACGGAGATCGCGTCCAGCCGCGGCAGGATGTCTTCGATGGCGATCTGGGGGATCGGGTTCCCGGAGAGAAGCAACCCGATGGCGATGGCCGGAACGAGATAGGCGAAGATGAGGACGGTGTACTGGGCGATCTGCGTATAGGTGACGCCCTTCATCCCACCGAGGACCGCGTAGAAGGCGACGATCACCGTCCCTACGACGACTCCCATGTTCACGGGGATCTCGAGGAAGCGGCTGAACACGACGCCCACACCCCGCATCTGGCCGGCGACGTAGGTGAAGGAGACGAATACGGCCGCGATGACCGCCACGATCCGCGCGGAGTTCGAGTAGTAGCGGTCACCGACGAAATCCGGCACGGTGTACTTACCGAACTTCCGCAGGAAGGGCGCAAGCAGCAGCGCGAGCAGGACGTACCCGCCGGTCCAGCCGAGCAGGTAGACCGTGCCGTCGTACCCCATGAAGGCGATCAGGCCGGCCATCGAGATGAAGCTCGCGGCGCTCATCCAGTCCGCGGCCGTGGCCATCCCGTTCCCGACAGCCGAAACACCCTGACCGGCGACGTAGAACCCGGCGGTGTCACGGACACGGCTGAGGATCGCGATGCCGATGTAGAGCGCGAAGGAAAGTCCGACGATCAGGAAAGTCCAGCCCTGAATACCCATGAGGTCCGGGGTTCGGTTATCGGTTCTCGATGACTCGGTCGGTCGTGATCGTGCGTCGTATTCCGCGTTTCACAGCGTGGGGTCCAGCTCGCAATGGGGTGACCCCTCCGTCGCGAGGAGTACGGCGTTGCCTGCCGCGATCGATCGCGACGTGCACGCCGTGGTGCCAACCGTCAGTGGTCGGAGCGTACGTGCTGCGTCGTTTCCGCCGTCTCGTGGACTCCGAACTCCTCGTCGACGCGGTCCGCGAGCCAGGCATTCACGAAGATGAGAATGACGAAGACGTAGATGGCACCCTGCTGGGCCATCCAGAAACCGAACGGCACGCCGCCGATGGAGAATTCGTTCAACGGCTCGACGAACACGATGCCCATCAGTGGGCCGGCGACGAACCAGATCGCCAGGAGGACGGTGATTCGCCGAACCGTGCGCGACCAGTAGCGGTTCTGATCGAACGAGTGGTGCGAACGCATACTCGGATGGTCGAAGGAGATCGGAGGCCTGCGGCGGGTACCGAGGCGCGAAGGCGGACAGCATCCTGCGGGGTCGGCGGACTTCGCGCAAGTCGAGCTTGGTGAAGCCCGGTCTCGGCCTTAGGTTTCCGGCGCTGGTTCGGATCTGTTGCCCACTCTGGCGGCTCCCGTCCAGCAGGAGCACGGTGAGGAGGATTGCGGCAGGGACGGTGGAGCAGCTCCAAATCTGCGCGGGTCAGCACGTGTGCTCTCATCCACCCTCATCCGGAGCATGGTCGTGAAGGGCACCACTCTCCTCATGGTCAGCTTGATTCTTCTCGGCACGCAATCGACGAAGGCGACAGGCCAGGCGCCGGATCCGGATCCCACCCGATACGTCGACGACATCGCCCGATTCCAGGCCTGGGACAGACAGAACGCCGTCCCGGAGAACGGCATCGTATTCGTGGGGAGCTCCAGCATCGTCCGCTGGAATACGGCCGAGCGGTTTCCCGAGCTACCGGTCATCAACCGGGGTTTCGGGGGCTCCCACATCTCCGACGTCAACCACTACATCGAGGACACGGTCCTGCGGTACGAGCCGGCGCTGATCGTGTTCTACGCGGGCAACAACGACATCCAGTCGGGCAAGACGCCCGAGCAGGTTCTGGACGATTACCGTGAGTTCGTCGAGCGGACGCACGCCAGGCTGCCGGAGACACGGATTCTCTTCATCTCGATCGGTCCGAGCCCCAGCCGCTGGGCGCGCTGGCCCGCGATGCGGGAGGCCAACGCCCTGATCGAGCGGTTCACCGCCACGGATGCCCGCCTTTTCTATGTCGATATCTCACCTGGAATCCTTCGCGACCGGGGCGAGCCGGATGCGTCGCTGTTCGTGGAGGACAGGCTGCACCTGAACGAGGCCGGGTACGACGCGTGGCAGCCGTTCGTGAAGGAGGCGATCGAGGCGGCGCTCGCGGCGCCTGTGCGGTAGGAGATTTTCACGCGAAGCCGCAAAGCCGCGGCGGGGTCTGCGGCCTCGCGGCTTCGCGTGAGGAATCCGTCAGTCTTCCAGCTGGATGAACGCCAGGGCGTTGTGCGGGTTCATCGGGATCACGAGCTGGCGCTGCCGGGAGTCGTAGCACATCGAGGCGGCGCTGGGGATGCCGGTGGCGATGAGCTCCGCCGCCTGCCCCGGCCGGATCCGCGACACACCACCCTGCTGGACACTGCTGACGTACTTCGTCCCGTCCGGAAGGATGACCAGCCCATCGTTCCCTGCCTGGGCGGCCTGTTCGGTCCGGATCAGCTGGCCGGACGGCGAGAAGGTCAGAACGTCCGGCGTGTTGAGGTTGACCACGACGATGTTCCCCTGGTTGTCGATGGCGACCCCGTTAGGGCCCGCGAGAGGTGACCCATCGACGAACACCGACGATTCGCCATTCGGCGAGACGCGATAGATCCGCTCCGGTGGCCGTGTGTTGGACACGTAGATGGTGCCGTCGGCCGCGACCGCGATCCCGTTGAGGAAGTTGGCCTCCGGGATATCGAAGGAATTGAGCGGCTGACCCGTTGCGAGGTCGAAGGTCCGGACCGTCGGGCCATCGGCGGCGTACAGGATGCCGTTACGGATCGCGCTGCCGAGCGGATCGTTGAGGGTCAGCCCGTTGCGCGTGGCCCCGATCCACTTCGACGTGTGCACGGTGCCGTCCGGGTTGATCAGCGAGACGTAGGCGTCGTTGGGGATCTGCGCTTCGGCGGCGCCGCGGTTCATCACCACGATGAGGTTGCGGGCCTCGTCGTAGGTGCAGCTCTCGGCGAAGTTGAAGCTCCCGAACACCCGGACGTTGTCGGACATCGGAGTGAAGGTGCCGCCCTGCCCCATGACGCCGAGCGGTCTACCCGCGGCGAAGGGCTGGGGCTGACCGCCCTGGCCACCGCCCTGCGCGACCAGATCCGTCGCGATGCCTGCGGTGGCGACCATCAGAGCGGCTGCTATCGTTCCTTTCCTCATACTCGCTACTCCTCACGTTCAGGGTTCCGGTACCCCATTCTCGCGTGCAACGGGCCGCGTGTGGGGTGGAACGCGGCTCCCACGCCCGGCTTCCTCGCCGTCGGGTACCAACGGCGGACGGGTCTCGGGGAAACCAGAGAACACCGTTGATCGACGCCTGGTAGTTTAATGGTCGCGGGCCGCCCGTGACTACCGCCGGGTCCATTCGCCCGGTATTCATAAGAACCACATCGATTCGGTGTTGGGCGCCTCCTGAGGCAGCGCGCCCTCCCGATGCCCCACCGGGACTCGAATGCGGAAGCTCTCGCGGAGGATGGCCGATCGCAACGTGCGGTCCAGGATTGCCCGCCTCGGGTTGGTCACCGGTGCGTTGTTCTGTGCCGCAGTCGCGGTGGCGCAGGTGCCCTGGGACTACTACGGATGGGGGGGAGGACGGGAACCCGTGCTCCGCGGAATCCCCGACTACCCCGGCGGGTTCATCTTCTGTCGGCTGATGTACACCACCGTCCGGCAGGTCCCGAGCGGAACCGGCTGGCGCATCGAATACCCGCGGGCCGAACGGCATCTCCTCACCCGTCTGAGCGAGCTCACACTCACGCCGATCGGCCGCTGGCGCAACGGAACCCCGGGGCACACGGTCGTCACGCCGACGGATCGCGAGCTGTTCAAGTGCCCGTTCGTGATGATGGCATCGCCGGCCAGCGCGGGCTTCGACGACGAGGAGGCGGCCTCGCTGCGCGAGTATCTCCTGAAAGGGGGCTTCCTCTGGGCGGACGACTTCTGGGGCGAGGCCTCGTGGCGCGCCTGGGAGCACGAAATCAGCCGCGTCCTTCCCGGCTACGAGATCGTCGACATCCTCCCCGGCCACCCGATCTACGACACCTACTACACGCTCGAAGAGCTGCCGCAGATCCCCGCCCTCAATCTCTGGCGGCCGGGGATGTCGACGTCGGAGCTCGGCGCCGAGAGCGAGACACCGCACTTGCGCGGCATCTTCGACGAGAACGGGCGCCTGCTGGTCCTGATGACGCACAACACGGACATCGCGGACGGCTGGGAGCGCGAGCAGGACCTCGAGGATTACTTCATCCTTTTCGCGGCCAAGGCGTACGCGGTGGGGGTCAACGTGGCGATCTGGTCGATGACGAGGTGACGCGGTCCGGGGTTTGATGAGCGGTCCCGCGTGGCCGCGATTGACACCGGCGGTGACGGAACCGGCTGGACCGAGCCGGTTATCGCAGGGTGCATCGATCGAACCCAGCCACAGCCGCGTGACATGTGCGCCCGCTACGAGACCCTGCCGGACAGTCTTCCCGAGCCCTTCTCCCACACACGGCTTACCTGGGTCAGTCCCCGCCTGAACGAAACGGAGCGCGAGATGTTTCCGGGCTACCTCGGCCCGGTCGTGCGATTGCGCCGCGGTGAGCTCGGCCTGGACGCCATGCGCTGGGGGCTGATCCCCTTCTGGTCGCCCGACGTCGATCCCCATCGGCACCGGAAAGCGTTCAACGCCCGCGCGGAGACCATCGACACCATCCCCACATTCAAGGAGGCGTTTCGCTGGCGCCGCTGCCTCGTGCCGGCGACGTCGTTCTTCGAGTTCCCGACGATCGATGGCCGGAAGATCCTGCACCGGGTGTCTGCCGCCGATGGCGGCACGCTGATGTTCGCGGGGGTCTGGGACCGCTGCACACGGGGCGACGACGAAGTCTACAGCTATTCCATCGTCACCACCGAGCCCGTCGACGGCCTGCGCTGGCTCCATCACCGGTTTCCGGTGGTCCTGCCGCGGGAGGCGTGGGAGCGATGGATCGACCCCGAGACCCCGCCGAAGGTCGCGAAGCGCCTGCTCGTATGCCCGGATCCGGGATCGCTCGTGGCGGTGGCGGAGGAGGGGATAGCTACAGGAACGTCAAGCGAAGTCGCGCCGCCGTAGGAGTCACCGCTCCCCGGCCTGGCGACCCTGCATGAGCCGTTGCGACCGGATCACCCGCCCGCGATCGCCCCGATCACGCAGAGAGGGTCGCGGCCGGACGCCACTTCCGGGGGCAGAGGCTGGTCGGGCGGGTCGTGTGAGAGGTCCTGCCCGCAGGCGAAGAAGCGGATGAACGCGCGTCGCCGCTCGCTGTTGTGGTTGCGGATCGTGCCGCGCAGCATCGGGTAGGCTGTCTCGACGGCGTCGAGAACGCTGGACACGGTCACCTCGCCGGGGACTTCGACGCGGATTTCCCCGTCGACCCGGGCGAGGGTCTGAAGGTGGGGCGGAATCGCCACTCGAACGACGGCAGGTGCGATCACGGTAGCGTCTGGGCCTCCACGGACAGCACGGGTGGAAGGTGCTCGGCAATGGGGTGCCAGGTATCCCCCGAATCGGCGGACGCATACACCTGGCCACCCGTTGTCCCGAAATAGATTCCGCAGCTCTCCAGCCGGTCCACCGACATGGCGTCGCGCAGGATGTTGACGTAGCAGTTCTCCTGCGGCAGCCCCCGGGTAAGCGCCTCCCACTCGTTTCCGCCCGTCCGGCTTCGATAGACGCGCAGCCTCCCGTCGGGAGGGTAGTGCAGATGATCGCTGAGGATCGGGACTACGTAGATCGTTTCGGGCTCGTGCGCGTGAACGGCGATGGGGAAACCGAAATCGGAGGGCAGGTTCCCGCTCACCTCGCGCCAGCTGCCGCCCGCGTCGTCCGTCCGGCAGACGTCCCAGTGCTTCTGCATGAACACGGTGTCCGGACGCGAAGGATGGAACGCCAGGTTGTGCACGCAGTGACCGACTTCCGCCTCGGGGTTCGGCAGGAAGTTCGAGGATAGCCCCTTCGTCGCGACCTTCCACGTCTCGCCGCCGTCGTCGGTGCGGAACGCGCCCGCGGCGGAGATCGCCACATACATCCGCCTCGGGTTCCCCGGGTCGATCAGGATGGTGTGCAGGCACAGCCC
>CAZJEH010000023.1:0-28783 GCA_964544905.1 uncultured Gemmatimonas sp. | reverse complement strand
GGGAATGCCTTCGCGATGGCGCGGTATGCCTCCAGCTCGTACTCAGGCGGGAAAACACCGCCTTTGAGCTTATGCGTGGTGAAGCCGTACCGCTCCTTCAGCTCCCTGGCGTGCTGGACGAGCTGCTCGACCGTCCTGACCTCGCCGTCACGGTCGCGCGAGTTGGGGTAGCGGAAGAAGAGGTACGAGGCGAACGGCACCTGTTCGCGCAGACGTCCGCCCAGGATTTCGGAAACGGGGACTCCCCACTTCTGGCCGAGCAGGTCGAGGCAGGCGAACTCGATCGCCGCCAGGATCTGCGTGCGGTTGTTGTAGAGCGATGCCGTGGGGTTGGCGATGATGAACCGCAGCTCCTCGAGGCGCGCCGGGTCGCGGCCAACCAGGTATTGCTTGAGGTATTGGAACGCCGCGACCGCAACCTCACCACCCCCTCCCATCTCTCCGAGTCCCACGAGGCCTTCGTCGGTCTCCACCTCCACGATCGTGCGGACGAACCGGCCCCAGTGGCAGCCGTTCGCATGTCGCAGCGGCGCTTCCAGTGGGACCGTTACCGGAGTTGCCCGGATGTCGGTGATCTTCATCGGATTGAAGTTGACGGTGGACGGCTCGCGACTGCCGAACGCTTCATCGCTGCACCCGGCCGCTCCCGCTACCGGCCATGAGGGCTTCGACCTCGGCGACGTCCACGCGATGGAAGTCACCGGGGATGGTATGCTTCAGGCACCCGGCCGCGGTGGCGAACTCGAGCGCTCGTTGATCATCGCCGTAGGTGAGGAGCCCGTAGATCAGACCGGCCGCGAAGGCGTCTCCGCTCCCGACGCGGTCCACGATGTCGTTGATCTCGTAGTGCCGGCTGGTGCGGAACTCCCGTCGGTCGTGCATGCAGGCGCTCCAGCCGTTGATGTCGGCGCTTCGGCTTTCGCGGAGAGTAATGACCTGGCGGCTGAGGTTGGGGAACGCGTCCAGGGCGGCCATGGCCAGGCGCGCGTAGCGGTACCGGTCCAGCTCGCCGGACGCGACGTCGACATCGATCTCGAGCCCGAGCGAAAGCTGGCAGTCCTCCTCGTTGGCGATCCCCACGTCTACGTGCGAGACCAGCTCCCGCATGACTTCGGGCGCCTTCTTGCCGTACTTCCAGAGGTTCTTTCGGTAGTTGTAGTCGCAGGAGACGGTCACCCCGCGCGCTCGGGCTTCCCTGGCGGCGGTGATGGACACTTCCGCGGCCGTCGCGCTCAGTCCCGGGGTGATTCCGCTGACGTGGAACCAATTGGCGCCGGCGAACACCGCGTCCCAGTCGAAATCGCTGGCCCTGGCGGTGGCGATCGAGGAGTAGGCGCGGTCGTAGACGACCTTGCTCGGCCGCTGATTCGCGCCACCCTCGAGGAAGTAGATGCCGAGACGCTCACCTCCGCGTCGGATCAGGCTGGTGTCCACACCGAAGCTGCGGAGCTCCGCCAGCGCCGCGTTGCCGATGGCATTGTTGGGAAGCACAGTGACGAACGCGGCGTCCAGGCCGTAGTTGGCGAGGGAAACCGCGACGTTGCTCTCGGCCCCTCCGAAGGTGGCCTCGAGTAGTGGAGACTGGAAGAGCCGCTCATGACCCGGCGACTTCAGCCGCAGCATGATCTCGCCGAGCGTTACGATCCTGGGCATTGTACCGTGTTGAAAGGTTTCGTTGCGTGCGGCGTCCCGTTCAGGCCTTCGCCGGGCGCGCGGCCGCTGCCGCTTCCACGGCGCGACGCGCTTCGTCGCGGATCCTGTCGAAGTCGCCGGAATCGATCGCCGCGGCGGGCGTTATCCAGGATCCGCCGCAGGCCAGCACACAGCGAAGCTGAAGATAGCCGGACAGCTGAGCGAGCCCGATCCCGCCCGTCGGGATGAACTCCAGGTCCGGGAAGGGCGCGCTGATCGCCGAGAGGAACTTCGCACCTCCCATTGGCTCGGCCGGGAAGAACTTGAGCACCTTCAGCCCTTTCTCGAGCGCCGCCTCGATCTCGGTCGGGGTGCAGACTCCGGGATAGACGGGAATGCCTCGTTCCTGGCAGTAGTCGACCACGCGCGGGTTGAAGCCCGGCGAGACGATGAACTTCGCTCCGCACTCCCGCGCGAGGGCCGCCTGCTCGGGGGAAAGCACCGTCCCCGCGCCGACGAAGACGTCCGGCAGCTCGCCGGCGATTCGCCGGAGCGCTTCCGGTGCGCCGGCGGTGCGGAAGGTGATCTCGGCGCAGGCCAGGCCCCCCTCCGCCAGCGCCCTCGCCATGGGGACAGCCCGCTCCGCATCCTTGATCACTACCACCGGAACCACCCGCAGTTGCCGAATCCGCTCGGCGACGGAGTCCGTTGCCGTCGCTCCCGCCGGCGCCGAGTACGCGCTCATTCTCTATCCTCCGCTCCCGCTGTGATCGCTTCCCAGAGACCGTAGAGGTATGCCGCGCCCAGCGCGCGGTCGTAGAGGCCGTATCCCGGCCGACCCTGCTCACCCCAGATCATGCGCCCATGGTCGGGGCGGGCGGGGCCCGTGAACCCGACGTCCCGCAGCGCCCGCATCACCTCGAGCATGTCCACGTCCCCGTACGGGGTGGGGTGCGGGGTCTCATGGAAACGCTCCTCCCCGGTGATCTTTACGTTCCGGCAATGCGCGAAATGGATCCGATCGCCCAGCGTGCGGATCATCGCCTGAAGGTCGTTGTCCGCCCGCGCACCCAGGGAACCGGTGCAGAAGGTGATGCCGTTCGCCGGGCTGTCCACCAACCGCACGAGACGCTGCAATGCCGGCCCATCCGTGATGATACGGGGCAGGCCGAAGATCGACCACGGAGGGTCGTCGGGGTGGATGGCCATCCGGACTCCGGCTTCCTCCGCGACCGGGATGATCGCGCGGAGGAAGTACTCCAGGTTCTCCCACAACCGCTCGTCGTCGACGTCCTCGTAGAGGCGGGCGACGTCCACCAGCCGGGTTCCCGGTTCGGGGGGGAACCATCCTGGGAGGACGAGGTCGTCGCTTGAGAGGTCGATCTCCGCCAGCGCCCGCGGGTCGAACGCGAGCGTTCGCGAGCCATCCTCCAGCCGCATGTCGAGCGTGGTCCGCGACCAGTCGAACACGGGCATGAAGTTGTAGCAGATGACCTCCACGCCCACCGCCGCGACGTTCCTGACGCTTTCCGCGAAACTGTCGAGAAGCCGGTCTCGCGATGGCCTGCCGAGCTTGATGTCCTCATGGACCGGGATGGACTCGACCACCGAGAAGCGCAGGCCCGCCGCTTCGATCGTATCGCGCATCCGCTCCAGTTCGTCCACCGGCCACGCCTCGCCAGGTCGCCGGTCGTAGAGCGCCGACACGATGCCTTCCATCCCCGGGATCTGCCGGATGTACTCCAGCCGAACCGGGTCCTGCGGGCCGTACCAACGAAAGGTCAGGTACACCGAGAGCCTCCGGTCAGCGGCCGAGCAGTTCGGGAGACGCCGCCGCCGCGACCGCACAGTACGGGCGGCGTTTCGAGAAGATGCACGACGTAGAGCCCGCTCGGCAGGGCCCGGTCAGCTCGGGGCCGCCGCGAGGCGAGACGCGTTCGCATCAATCCCCCCGCCGCCAACCGGCTTCCGTCCGGGCCGAACGGGTCGTAGCCGTACCCCGTGCGTCCCCGCGAACGTTCTCTCGCGGAACCGACTGTGCGGATCCGGGACGCTCCCTCTTCTGGCATCTGCCGAACGGGCAGAGAGTCCGTCGGCGTTCTCTGGTCAGCGGTCACAGGCGGTACGCTTCCCTCGCCAGATCGCAGGCGAGCGCCCGGGCCAGCTCGTGCGCCTCGTCCAGACCGATGATGTGGCGCGCGACGAGGCCCGCAAGCCAGTTGGCATCCATCCTCCGCGCGAGGTCGTGGCGCGCTGGAATCGAGCAGAACGCCCGGGTGTCGTCGTTGAAGCCTGCTGTTTTATAGATGCCCGCGGTCTCGGTCGTCCACTCGCGGTAGCGCCGCATTCCCTCGATGCTGTCGTGGAACCACCACGGTGGACCCAGGCGAACGGCCGGGTAGTGGCCCGCCAGCGGCGCCAACTCGCGGGCATACGTCGATTCGTCCAACGTGAACAGGATGATCCGGAAACGCGGATCGTTGCCGAACTCCGCCAGAAGCGGCCGAAGGTTTCGCGTGAACTCGGCGATGATGGGGATGTCTCCACCCGTGTTCGGGCCGAACCGCTCGAAAACGATCGGGTTGTGGTCGCGGAGGGAGCCGGCGTGGAGCTGCATGACCATCCCGTCCTCGGTGGACATGCGCGCCATCTCCATCAGCATGTGCGCCTCGAAGGCCCGCTGATCGGAACCATCGGCCTCGCCTTGCAATGCACGCCTGAACAGCCGGTCGGGTTCCTCCGGATCAAGGCGCGCGGTGAAGGGCTCCTTGACTCCGTGATCCGTCGCCGTCGCGCCGAGTTCCCGGAAATATGCCCGCCGCCCTTCCAACGCCCGGACGAATTCGCCGTAGTCCGATATCGCGCGCCCGTGCACACGCCCGAGCGTCTCCACCTCACCGCGCCAGGTCGGCTTCGCGATCTGGAGGCAGGCGTCGGGGCGGAACGTCGGGATTACGCGTCCTCCCCAGCCGGACTCGCGGATCCGGCGGTGGTGCGCGAGGTCGTCCGTGGCGGCGTCGGTAGTGGCCAGGACTTCGACCCTGAACCGCTCGAAAAGCGCTCGCGGCCGGTATTCTGGCGATTCCAGCCGCTCGACGATGTGGTCGTAGATGGCGTCGGCCGTCTCGCCGCTCAACCGCTTCCGCACGCCGAAGACCTCGGCAAGGGTGTGGTCGATCCAGACGCCGGTCGGGGTCCCCCGGAAGATGTGGTAGTGCCCGGCGAAGAGGCGCCAGATCGCCCGCGCGTCGGTCTCGACCTCCCCGCTGATCCGATCGCGCAATCCGAGTCGCTCCAGCGGAATGCCGTGGCTGTAGAGCATCCGCAGGATGTAGTGATCCGGCACGACGATCAGCGCGGCGGGCTCGGGGAAGGGAATGTCTTCGGCAAGGATCCCGGGATCGACGTGCCCGTGAGGGCTGACGATCGGCAGGTCCCGGATCGCCTCGTGCAGCTCCCGAGCGATCCGGCGGACTGTGGGTTCCGGGTCGAAGAACCGGTCCTCGTCGAGGATGAGGGCTTCCGCCATCAGACCCCGCTGAACACGCTGAAGCCGCCGTCCACCGGTACGACGACGCCGGTGACGAACGAGGCCGCGTCGCTGCAGAGCCAGCGGACCGTGCCGCACAACTCGTCCGGGCGGCCGAGGCGGCCCATCGGCGTCATCGCGATCACGCGCTTCGCCCGGTCGGTGTAGCTGCCGTCCGGATTGACCAGGACCGCGCGGTTCTGCTCCGACAGGAAGAAGCCCGGCGCAACCGCGTTCACCCGCAGCGCCTCGCCGTGTCGACGGGCCATCTCGACCGCCATCCAGCGGGTGAAGTTGTCGATCCCCGCCTTGGCGGCCGAGTAGCCCATCACCCCGCTCATCGCACGCAAGGCGGCCATCGACGAAATGTTGACGATGCTGCCGCGCCCCGCCCGCGCCATCGCTTCACCGAGAATGATGGTCGGTACGACGGTGCCGTGGAGGTTCAGCTCGAGGACTTCCTGGAAGGCGTCGATAGGGATTTCGAAAATCGTGCGGACGTCGGTACGGGCACGGGCCACGTTCCCGCCTGCCGCGTTGACCAGGATGTCGATTCGCTCCCAGCGGCTGAGCACTTCATCGCGCGCGGCGCGCAGCGCTTCCTCGTCGAGGACGTCGGCGATGAGGGCGATGGCTTCACCGCCCGCCGCGCGGATCCGTTCAGCCTGCGCCTCGGCCGCTTCCCGCCGCCGGCCCAGGACCGCGACCCGGGCACCCGCGGCGCCCAGATCCGCCGACAACGCGGCGCCCAGCACGCCATACCCACCGGTGACGACCGCAACCTTCCCGGTCAGGTCGAAGCTGACTCCGCTCATTCAATTACCTGTGTCATGGTCTCACGAGCCTCGCCGTCGAGGAAAACGCTGACTTCCGGTCCAATGGACCGCCATTGCGGACGCCCGGTTGCCGGACAGGGACTCGCCCGGTCCGCAGTCCCACGGTGGAATCGCCGCGTTGCCCCCGTCATCGACGACTGATAAGATGATTTGTCGAGAGGGTACTTTTCAAGAGGCGTCCGAGTACACTACCATAATCGGTCCGGTGAATTCGGCCTGCCACCGGCGGGTCGATGCCCTTCGTCGTCCCTCCCATGGCCCACCCGGGATCCTGAGATGATCCGAATCGCTCGCGCAGTCGCGGTCGCCCTATCCACCTTCCTCGTCGACAGCGCTCCCCTCGTCGCTCAAGCCGGCGAGGACGGGTACGAGATGTGGCTAAGATACGTCGAGGTTTCGGACCCCGCGAAGCTCGCGGACTACCGCTCGAGGTTGACGCAGGTGGTGGTGGCTGGTTCTTCGGGGACGGCGGAGGCCACGCGTGCGGAGCTGGAGCGCGGGCTGGGCGGACTCCTCGCCCGGGACGTCCAGTTCGCTGGCGCGGTGAACGCCGATGGCACACTGGTGGTCGGTACACCGGCGAACTCATCGATCATCGCCGGGCTCGGGCTGGGGGCCGAGCTGGCCGCGGTCGGGCCGGAGGGCTTCCTGATCCAGGAGAGGACGGTCAACGGCCGGCGCGCGATCGTCGTTGCGGCCAACGAGGAGATCGGGGCCCTCTACGGCACCTTCCACTTCCTGCGGTTGTTGCAGACGCAGGAGGACATCGCGGGACTGGACGTCCAGAGCGCGCCGAGGGTGAAGCTGCGGGTCGCGAACCACTGGGACAACCTCCCGCGGACCGTCGAGCGTGGGTACGCGGGGATCTCGTTGTGGGACTGGGGCACGCTGCCCGAGTACAAGGACCCGCGGTACACGGACTACGCGCGGATTCAGGCATCGCTGGGGATCAACGGCGCGGCGATCAACAACGTCAACGCGAACGCGGACTTCCTGCGCCCGTACTATCTTGAGAAGGTCGCGGCGCTCGCGGACGTGTTCCGGCCGTACGGAGTGAAGATGTTCCTGTCGGTAAACTTCCAGTCGCCGGTGAGCATCGGCGGGCTGGAGACCGCGGACCCCCTGGATCCGGCCGTCCAGCAGTGGTGGAAGGACAAGGTCGACGAGATCTACCGCTACATCCCCGATTTCGGGGGCTTCCTGGTCAAGGCCGATTCCGAGGGGCAGCCGGGTCCGTTCCGCTACGGTCGGGACCACGCGCAGGGCGCCAACATGTTCGCCGACGCGCTCGCCCCGCACGGCGGCGTGGTGGTCTGGCGGGCGTTCGTCTACGATCCCTCGTCCGACGATCGGTTCCGCCAGGGATACGAGGAGTTCACCCCGCTGGACGGTCGGTTCCGGGACAACGTCGTGATCCAGATCAAGAACGGTCCCATCGACTTCCAGCCGCGGGAGCCGTTCCATCCCCTCTTCGGTGCCCTACCGAACACCAACAGCATGCTGGAACTGCAGATCACCCAGGAGTACTTCGGCTTCGCCACCAACCTCACCTACATGGGGCCGTACTACAAGGAAACCCTCGACGCGGACACGTATGCGCGAGGTGAGGGCTCCACGGTGGCGAAGGTGATCGACGGCAGCCTCTTCGACTACGAGCTGACGGGGATGGCGGGGGTGATCAACCCCGGCACGGCGCGGAACTGGACCGGCCATCCGTTCGTGCAGTCCAGCTGGTACGCGTTCGGCCGACTCGCCTGGGACCATACCCTGAGCGCGGAGCAGATCGCCGAGGAGTGGATCCGGATGACCTTCACGAACGATGAGCGGTTCATCGAGCCCGTGAAGGAGATCATGATGGTGTCGCGCGAGGCGGGGGTTAACTACCGGTCGCCGTTGGGCCTCACCCACCTCTACTCGCAGGGCGACCACTACGGGCCCGCGCCATGGACCGCCAACCTACCGCGTGCCGACTGGACTGCCGTCTACTACCATCGCGCGGATTCGATGGGAATCGGTTTCGATCGCACGGCCACCGGCTCGAACGCCGTCGCGCAGTACCAGGAGCCGGTCGCGCGCGTGTTCCGGGACCTGAATGCGATCCCCGACGAATACCTGCTCTGGTTCCACCACGTCCCCTGGACCCACCGGATGAGATCGGGCCGGACGCTGTGGGAGGAACTGGTCCACAAGTACTACGAGGGCGTCGACCAGGTGCGCTGGATGCGCGGCACCTGGAACTCGCTCGAAGGCTTGATCGATCAGCGACGGTTCGAGCACGTCGGCGCGCTGCTCGAAATCCAGGTCGACCACGCCATCTGGTGGCGGGACTCGTGTGTGCTCTACTTCCAGAGCTTTTCCGGCATGCCCATCCCCAGCGGTTACGAGCAGCCGGATCACGACCTGGCGTACTACATGGAGCTGGAGCTGTACACGCCGACGTTCTGACGTCCTGTCGATGTCGAATGGTTGACGCTTCGACCCTGGGAGCGCTTCATATAGCTCAGACGCCACAGGGAGCCGGGCCGGAACGAACTGCAACAAGGGGAAGGTGCGGGCTGCCCTGGCGTTCGACCGCCAGCCGGTTGCAGCCGTTGCCGCGCTAACCCGGCGAGCCCCTCGCTGACCTGGTTCGGCACTCAATTGGCTACTCGCTTACCTCGACCGCGATCCAATGACCCGGTGGAGAGTGGGGTGCCGCGACGGTCGGGCGGGATGCGTCCGTTTGCCGCGGCGGCTGATCGTGCTTACTCTCCCATCCCGGGGTTGAAGATTGGGGTGGGCGCTCGAGGGCTCGTAACCGTGGAGCTCGAGAAAGAATGCGTGTGATCGCATCGGTACTCGCCAGGAGCACGGCCGGCGCGCTGGTCATGCTCCTCGCCGCTTGCGGGAGTCAAGGGATGGTACAGCAGACAGGGATGTCGGCCGCTGGATCGGCTCGCGCGCTGAGTACGGTGCGCTACGGTGAGATGCCCGATGGGCCACCCGTGCACCTCTACACACTGACCAACGCCAGGGGAATGCAGGTCGGCGTGACCGACTATGCCGGCGTGATCACGTCGATCGTGGTGCCGGACCGGAACGGCGTTCCGGCGAACGTCGTGCTCGGCTTCGATTCCCTGGGCGGGTACTTCCGGGGCGCCTACACCAGCTCCCTCATCGGCCGGTACGGGAACCGGATCAAGGATGCCAGCTTTACGCTGGACGGCCAGCAGTACCAGCTCGCGCGTAACAACGGGCAGAACCACATCCACGGGGGGCCCGGCGGGTTCCATCGGCAGCTGTGGCAGGCGGAGACGTTCGAGAACGCGGAGGGGGTAGGCGTCGTCCTCTCGTATACGAGCGCGGATGGGGAGGAGGGCTATCCAGGCACCCTGCGAACGAGCGTCACCTACACCCTGACCGACGACAACGAGCTCCGACTGGATTACCGAGCCACCACCGATCGGCCGACGCACGTCAACCTGACGCACCACGCCTATTTCAACCTATCCGGCGATCACGATCGGCAGGTGCTGGGTCACGAGTTGATGCTGAACGCTTCCCGCTTCACCCCCGTCGATTCGACGCTGATTCCGACCGGTGAGATCGCGACCGTGGAAGGTACCCCGCTGGACTTCCGGGACGCGACTCCCATCGGGGCCCGGATCGACGCCGATCATCCCCAGATCCGCTTCGGGCGGGGTTACGACCACAACTTCGTGGTCGACGGGGAGCCAGGATCGCTGAGGCTGGCGGCGCGCGTGTACGAGCCGGAGAGCGGTCGAGTTCTCGAGGTACTTACCACGCAACCAGGTATCCAGATCTATACGGGGTATCGACAGCGCCGGGCCATCGCCCTCGAGACTCAGCACTTTCCGAATTCGCCCAACCAGCCCAACTTCCCCTCGACCGTGCTGCGCCCCGGTGAGGAGTACCACACCACCACCATCTTCCGGTTCGACGTCCGGCGGTGACACGGTGGTGGGGGCGGAGCGTCCCTCACGCGAGCCGCGGAGCGCGGTAAACGCGGGCAATCCGGAGACCACACCCGCGGTGGGGGTGACAACTCCGGATCCCGTGAGCATCTGAAAACCTTCCGAACCAGCGACCCTTCGATGAGAAAGTTAGCCGCTCGTGTCTTCGCGACTGTCGCCATCTTCGGAGCCGGGGCGCTGTTCGGAGCAACCGGCCGATTGGACCACACGATGTCCGCAGACGCACAGACCGCCAACCGGGTCTTCGAGATCCGCACGTATACCGCATATCCGGGCAAGTTCGAGGATCTGCATCGCCGTTTCCGTGACCACACGATGCGGCTCTTCGAGCGCCACGGGATGACGAACGTCGCATACTGGGTCCCGCAGGATCCCGAGCGATCGGGCAACACGCTCGTCTACGTGCTCGCCTATCCGAGTCGGGAGTTCGCGGAGCAGGCGTGGGCGGCCTTCCGCTCGGATCCCGAGTGGGTGGCGGCGAAGGCGGCGTCGGAGGAGAACGGCCTCCTCGTGGAGAGGGTCGAGTCCGTCTTCCTCGATCCGACGGACTACTCCCCGATGAAGTAGGCGGGTCCGGGGCGGTGGGGCCGGCGGCGGCGATAGCGGGGAGCGTAGCCGGCGCCGGCTCGGCATCACCGTCCCCTGAAGTTCGAAGTGCCGGGGATCGTCGATGGCCGATGCGATCCCCACGCGGTGACTGAAGGATGGCCCGCGGCGACCGCGTCGCGCGGTCAGAGTCGATCCAACATTTGCCACGCAGGACGCTTCGCCCGTGTACCTCGGACTCGACATCGGCACATCGTCGGTGAAAGGCGTCGTGATCGACGGCTCGCAGAAGGTCGTTGCGCGCGCGTCGGCTCCGCTGAGCGTGTCCCGACCGCAGCCGGGCTGGTCGGAGCAGGACCCGGAGGACTGGATCGCCGCCGTCGAGTCCGTGCTTGGGGCGCTCCGCGACGAGAGCCCGGATGTCGTCCGCGGGATCGAGGGAATCGGCCTTTCCGGCCAGATGCACGGCGCGACCCTGCTGGATGAGGCCGACCGACCGCTCCGGCCCTGTATCCTCTGGAACGATGGGCGCGCCGCCGCGGAGGCCGCGGAACTGGACGCCGACGAACGGTTTCGCGCCATCTCGGGGAACATCGTATTTCCCGGCTTCACCGCCCCCAAGCTCGTCTGGGTCGCCCGGCACGAGCCGGAAATCTTCTCCCGCGTTCGCAAGGTCCTCCTGCCCAAGGACTACGTCCGCCTTTGGCTCACCGGCGAGCATGTCTCGGAGATGTCGGATTCGGCGGGCACGTCGTGGCTCGACACCGGTGCGCGACGGTGGTCGGAGCCGCTCATCGAGGCGACCGGGCTGGGTCTCGAGCACATGCCGAGACTGGTCGAAGGGACCGAACCGAGCGGGCGCATGCGAACCGAGCTGGCCGCGAAGTGGGGCTTCGGCTCAGCCCCGGTCGTCGCTGGTGGAGCGGGGGACAACGCCGCGTCCGCATGCGGTGTCGGGACCGTCGCTCCGGGCACAGCCTTCCTCTCGCTCGGCACGTCGGGGGTCCTGTTCACGTCCTGCGAATCGTACCGGCCCAACGCCGCCCGGGCCGTCCACACGTTCTGCCACGCGATTCCGGGCACCTGGCACCAGATGGGGGTCATCCTGGCCGCCACTGACTCGCTGGAGTGGCTGTCCCGCGTCACCGGGCGCTCGGCCGACGAGCTGACGCGTGCGCTGGGTGACCAGCTGAAGCCGCCCTCACGCACGGCGTTCCTTCCGTACCTCTCCGGCGAGCGGACCCCCCACGACGACACGCGCATCCGGGCCGCCTTCGTCGGGATCGGCCACGAGGTGGATGTCAAGGAGTTGACCCAGGCCGTGCTCGAGGGGGTGGCGTTCGCGTTCGCGGACTGCAGGGACGCGCTCGGCGGGCTCACCAGGGCGACCGCGGTAGGCGGCGGGTCGCGGTCGCGCTACTGGCTGCGGCTCTGCGCGACGGTCCTCGACGCGTACATCGACGTCCCCGCGGATGGCGATTACGGCGCCGCGTTCGGGGCGGCCAGGCTCGGGCTCATCGCCGCGACCGGGGCCGACCCGATCGAGGTCTGCGCACCGCCGACGATCCGGGAGACGATCGAGCCGGAACGGTCGCTGGTCCCCGCCTTCGCGGAGGCGCACGCCGCCTGGCGGCGGTTGTACCCGGCGATCCGCGACGCGACGAGGTAGGCCGCTTCCGCCGCTCGACGGAGGTTTTCGACGTCGTTGGCCTCGAGTGGTGCGGCCGCGGCATCGTCGGAGCTCGCTACCGAAAGTCGGCCCGGGCGGCACGTCCGTCCGAAGGCTGCCAGGACAGAACTCTCAACCAGAACTTCGCGTTCCTCACAGTGACAACCAACTCGAACAGCTTCTTCCCGGTCGCGGAGCCCGCGCGCTACGAAGGCCCTCAGGCCCGTAGCCCGTTCGCCTTCCGCTACTACGACAAGAACCGACGGGTGCTCGGCAAGACGATGGAGGAGCAGTTGCGGTTCGCGGTCTGCTACTGGCACTCGCTGACGTGGCCCGGAGGCGATCCGTTCGGCGGCGAGACCTTCCTGCGCCCGTGGATGCAGGGCAGCGACGACATGGCCGCGGCGCGGGCAAAGGCCGAGGTCGGCTTCGAGCTCTTCCGCCTCCTCGACGTCCCCTTCTTCTGCTTCCACGACCGCGACATCGCGCCGGAGGGAGCGACCCTCGCCGAGTCGAACCGCAACGTGCGCGAGATCGCGGAGCTCTTCGCCCGCAAGATGGAGACGGCGAAGGTCCGACTCCTCTGGGGGACGGCGAACCTCTTCTCGCACCGCCGCTACATGGCCGGCGCGGCCACCAACCCGGACCCGGACGTCTTCACCTACGCGGCCGCGCAGGTGAAGAACGTGCTCGAGGTCACCCACGAGTTGGGCGGACAGAACTACGTGCTCTGGGGTGGCCGCGAGGGATACGAGACGCTGCTCAACACCGACCTGCGACGGGAGCTGGATCAGCTCGGGCGGTTCGTCTCGCTCGTCGTCGATCACAAGCACAGGATCGGGTTCAAGGGGCCGATCCTCGTCGAGCCCAAGCCACAGGAGCCCAGCAAGCACCAGTACGACTTCGATGTCGCGACCGTGTACGGCTTCCTCAAGCGCTACGGCCTCGAGAACGAGGTCAAGGTGAACATCGAGGCGAACCACGCGACGCTCGCCGGCCACTCCTTCGAGCACGAGATCGCCCTGGCGGTGGCGCTGGGCATCTTCGGTTCGATCGACATGAACCGCGGCGACTACCAGTCGGGATGGGACACGGACCAGTTCCCCAGCTCCGTCCCCGACACCGCGCTGGCGCTCTACCACATCCTGAAGGGCGGCGGATTCACCACCGGCGGCCTGAACTTCGACGCCAAGATCCGTCGCCAGTCGATCGACCCCGAAGACCTTCTGCACGCGCACATCGGTGCGATGGACGTCTGCGCGCGGGCGCTGTTGATCGCCGAGCGGATGATCGAAGATGGGGCGCTGCAGCGGTTCGTCGACGAGCGGTATGCCGGCTGGGATACGGAAGAAGGAAAGGCGATCCTCGCCGGTCAGCGGAGCCTCGCGGACCTAGCGGCCCGAGTGGAACGGGAGTCGCTCGATCCACAGCCGCGTTCCGGCAAGCAGGAGTACCTGGAAAACCTTCTCAACTCCTACCTCTGAACCAGATCGGAGCTCGTACCAATGGCATCCAACATCAAGGGTCCGGCGATCTTCCTGGCGCAGTTCGCGGGGGATGCGGCGCCGTTCAATTCGCTTTCGTCGATCACCGCGTGGGCCGCCGAGCTGGGATACAAGGGCGTGCAGATCCCGGCCTGGGACGGTCGGCTCTTCGATCTCCGCCGCTGCGCCGAGTCTCAGGATTATGCGGATGAGGTGAAGGGGATATGCGCCCAGAACGGTGTCGAGATCACCGAGCTGGCGACGCACCTGCAGGGCCAGTTGGTCGCCGTCCACCCGGCCTATGACGAGGCCTTCGACGGGTTCGCTCCGCCGGAGCTGCATGGTCGGCCGCGCGAGCGGCAGCAATGGGCGGTGGAGCAGCTGAAATACGCCGCCCGGGCATCCTCACGTCTCGGCCTCAGGTCCCACGTGTCGTTCACCGGCGCGTTGGCCTGGCCCTTCGTCTATCCCTGGCCGCAGCGGCCGGCCGGGCTGGTCGAAGAGGCGTTCGCCGAGCTGGCTCGCCGCTGGAGGCCCATCCTCGACGTCTTCGATGAGCACGGGGTCGACGTCGCCTTCGAGCTCCACCCCGGCGAGGACGTGTTCGACGGTGCGACCTTCGAGATGTTCCTCGACGCGCTCGGCGGGCATCCACGCTGCGCGATCAACTACGACCCATCGCATTTCGTGCTGATGGCGCTCGACTACATCGCCTTCATCGACCTCTATCACGAGCGGATCAAGGCGTTCCACGTCAAGGACGCCGAGCTGAACCCCGACGGCAGGCAGGGCGTCTACTCGGGCTTCCAGCCGTGGATCAAGCGGGCGGGGCGGTTCCGGTCGCTGGGCGACGGTCAGGTCGACTTCGGCGCGGTCTTCTCGAAGCTCGCCGAATACAACTACGACTCGTGGGCGGTGCTGGAGTGGGAGTGTGCTATCAAGCACCCCGAAGACGGCGCCGCCGAGGGCGCACCCTTCATTGCCAACCACATCATCCGGGTGACGGAGAGGGCGTTCGACGACTTCGCCGGGGCCGGGGTGGACCGCCAGCAGGTCCGGCGGATGCTGGGGATATCGTAGTCGAGGGGAACGGAGGAGGTCGAGCTCGGGGAGGTCGGAGGCGGGCACACGGGGCGAACGCCCGGGCGATGAGCAACGAGGAGCACCGCCTGGCTCGATCCATCGTCGCTCGGAGCCCGTCTCCCTGCAATCAACCTTCAACTCGGGAGTCGGACATTGTCCATCGAAGGAAGAGCGGATGATCGCGCGGGTGGTCGGCTGAGGCTGGGGATGGTGGGCGGTGGCGAGGGTGCGTTCATCGGCGCCGTGCACCGGATCGCGGCGCGCCTCGACGACCAGTACACGCTCGTGGCTGGAGCGCTCTGCTCCACCCCCGACCGCTCCCGCCGCTCCGGCGAAGCGCTGGGGCTGGATCCGGAGCGCAACTATCCGGACTTCGAGACCATGGCTCGGGAGGAGGCGAAGCGGCCTGACCGGATCGACGCGGTCTCGATCGTGACGCCGAACCACGTGCATGCCCCCGCGGCGGAGGCGTTCCTGCGGGCGGGCATCCACGTCATCTGCGACAAGCCACTGACGACCACCCTCGAGCAGGCGCACCGGCTACGCGATCTCGCCCGGCAGACCGGGCTGGTCTTCGCGGTCACCTACAACTACACGGGCTACCCGATGGTGCGGCACGCCCGGGAGATGGTGCGCGCCGGCGAGCTCGGCGAGATCCGGGTCGTGCAGGTCGAGTATCCGCAGGACTGGCTGACGGAACGGCTCGAGGAGACGGGCCAGAAGCAGGCCGACTGGCGCACCGATCCGGCGCGCTCCGGGGCCGGTGGCTGCGTTGGCGACATCGGCACGCACGCGTACAACCTGGCCGAGTTCATCACGCAGATCCCCGCGGACGAGCTGTGCGCGGAGCTGACCACGTTCGTGCCCGGCCGTCGTTTGGACGACAACGTCCAGATCATGCTACGGTACCGGAACGGCGCGCGCGGGATGCTGTGGGCGAGTCAGGTGGCACCCGGCAACGAGAACGGCTTGCGGATCCGGGTCTACGGGACGAAGGGCGGCCTGTCCTGGTCGCAGGAGCAGCCGAATCACCTGTGGGTCTCGCCATACGGGAAGGCGACGCAGCTGGTTACCCGGGGCACGGGAGCGGCCAACGCGGCGGCGGCCCGCGTAACCCGCATCCCCTCCGGCCACCCCGAGGGATACCTGGAAGGCTTCGCGACGATCTACTCGGAGGTAGCCGCGGCGATCCGCGCGAAGCGGGACGGCACGCCGCTGGACCCGGCGGTGACCTTCCCGACTGTCGAAGACGGGGTGAAGGGCGTCGCATTCATTGAGGCGGCGGTCGAGTCGTCGAACCGCGGCGCGGCGTGGGTTAAGATTCCGGAATGACCATCGGTGTCGTTCGAGGTCGGCGCACCTGCTGACCGAGGGCGACTCAGTTGGAGAAAACGAAGAGGGGGAGGTTGAGCCGCGAAGTTCGCAGCGACTTGACCTTCCCCTTGCGTTTTCTTCCCCCAGGGTGGCTCTATCGGCTCCAACCCGCGGGTGCCGATAGAACAACGGTCTATCAAAGTGTCCCTGGCTGAGCGTAGATCTTGAACCGCGTCATCGTCCAGTTGGGCGGGGCTTCGGCGGTGCCCGTCTGCACGATGCGCAGGAAGCGGCCACGCGTGGGCGTGAGCTTGATGGTAGTCACCGCGCTTCCGTCCGGGGCGCCCTCGGCTGCCGTGGTCCAGTTCGAGCCGTCGACAGAGACCTCGACTCGGTAGGCGATCGGCGCCGCCCTCCTCGGCGGACGGCCGAACCCGCCCTGCGACGGCGACGTGAACTCGACCTCCGTCAGCGTCGCCGGAGTCGGCATCTCGACCTGGAACCACATCCCCGGCTGCTGTGGCTCACCCGTCGTCCATCCCTCGTAGGTGAACGCGCCGGCGGGCATCCGCGATGCGCCGACCGCGGTCAGGCCGGCGTGGCTCGCCGTGACTCGCCAGTCGTCGCCCAGCTCCAGCAGGACCGGGAGCGAGGCTATCAGCTGATCGAAGGTCCACGGGGTGGTGCGGTTGGCGTTGGCCGCCCTCACCGCCGCTACGTCTTCCGGCCGGACATGCGCGGCCTGGTTGCTGAACTGGTTGCGAATGTACGACGCCACGGCGGCCACCCATTCGTCCGGGTTCTGCCCCATCGCGGGCATCGATCCATCCGGACCCTGCATCCCGTGCAGGATCGCCTTGATGACGAAGTCACGGTGGCCCATCACTTCGGGGCTGCCCGACAGCGACGTGCCGATCGTGTTGCCGGCCACGCGGATGCCGGTGCCGCTCGGTCCGTGGCAGCTCGCGCAGACCTCGGCGTAGATGGTCATACCCGTGCGCATGAGCTCCTGCTGCCACTCCGACAGCCCGCCCATGCCCGGCGTCGGCGGGTTCTCCAGGCGCGAAACGATCCGCTCGCCGACGAACTGCACCCCCCGCTCCTGCCTCGCCTGGATGGCACCCCGCGCCGCCGACTCGAGGTCGGGCAATCGGAAGTAGAACATCGTGAGCAGCGCCTGGATGACCACGTCCTTGTTCGGGTCCTGCGTCATCCGGCGATAGTCTTCGGCGAACGAGCGATCTCCCCACTTGTAGAGGGATTCGCTGAGCCGCAGCGCCTGCACCCGCATCTCCGGCGACGGGTCGCGCATCATCTCGCGAACCAGGCCGGCCTCCAGCGCGTCGAGGCCCTCGAGCGTCCACAGGGCGTGGAAGCGCGCGAAAAGGTTCGGCGACGTGCGCGCCATCGTGACCAGTGCCGGCACCACGGACTTGTCCTGGTGCAGCACCAGGAGCCGTTGCGCCGTGTCCCGCCACCAACCGTTCGGGTGCTCGAGGTGACGGACCAGCTGGGCCGGGGTTTCGTCATTCATCCGCGGCCGGGTCGTATCCCGTGGCATCCCCTCGTAGCTGAGACGCCAGATCCGCCCGTTGCCGTAGATCTTATCCATCTGGTACTGCTCGATCTTTCGGCGCAGGTAGGATCCCTCCTGGGTCCAGTTGCCCTGCTGGATGATCCCGCGGTAGGCGTCCACGATGTAGAGCGTACCATCCGGCGCCGTCTGCTGCTGTACCGGCCGGAAGAGGTGGTCCCTCGATCGGATGAACTCTTCCTGGCGGTCCTGGTAGACGTTCTGGAACTGCTGCAGACCCTCGATGTCGACCAGGCGCAGCCGCCGCACGATACGCGCGACCGGCTCACCGTAGATGTAGTCGCCGCGCAGATCCTCGGGCATCCGGTGCCCGCGGACGATGTCGTTGCCCGCGGAGCCCGTCACCCGGTTGAGCGTTCCGTCGGGGCGGGAGGAGTTGGCGCCCGGCTGGTAGTCCGCCAGCCCGGCCAGCCCGTACGGCACTTCGAGCCCCGGCTGGAAGCGCTCGTTCCACTGGAAATCGCCGTAACGGATGGGGAATTGCGAATAGGCGGGAAGGCCGCTGAATCCTTCCTGGACGTACGTCTTGCCGTAGTCATCCTGCGTGACGCCCCATGCGCCGCCCGGATTGCCGGTGCTCTCGCGGATCACGCCGTTGGGCGTCCAGCGGATGCGGTAGTTGTTGTAGGTGCTGTACATCCAGTTGTCCATCGCCCAGATCAGGCTCGCCTGCTGGTGCTCGATGTTGGCGGTCCGCCCGAAGTGCGCGGTGAACAGCTCCCTCCGATCCGCACGACCGTCCCCATCGTCGTCCGTGTAGAGCCAGATCTCGTCGTGGTTGGACTCCATCGTCAGGATGCTGTTCGGACCGAACGGGGTCACGAACCGCGGTACGACGAGGCTGTCGACGAAGATGGTGTGGTAGTCGTAGACTCCGTCGTTGTCCCGGTCATCGTGCATCGAGATCCGGCTGATGGGCAGCAGCTCGCCCGTCGCGTCGGCGTCCTGCATGTAGCTGCGCATCTCCAGCACGAACATCCGGCCGTTGCCGTCGAACGCGATCTGCATCGGCTCCATGATGATCGGTTCGGATAGCACCGGATCCATCCGGTAGCCGGGTTGCAGGACGAAGCTCTTTTGTTCGTCCTCGACCGACTGGGCGACGACGGGCGGCTTGGGCGAGAAATCCCAGACGGCCGTGTCGCGGGTGTTGTAGTCGATGGGACCGGTGATCGGGCCGGTAACGGGGCCGGTGTAGGTGGGCTGGGGCCGTGTGGCCGTCGGCGTCAGGACCGGGTCGCCGTTCTGGGCCTGCTGGGAAACGCGGGTACATGCGACCACCACCAGCGCCAGCACCAGAACGCTCGTCGGAACCAGCCAACTTCGTCGCGACATGAGAGGTTTCCGTTTTTCCGGGATGCGTTGTCCGGCCCACGATGAACGCCGGTCCTGTGACGGGCACGACAGTACCACACTAGCCGCGCCCGTTTCGACAAACCTGCTTCGCTTCGCTGCCTACCGCGACGGGTGGAATGCGTCCGCCATGGTCGATCGCCAATTCTGGAAAGGAACGAGAGGGTCAGGAAGGCGCCGGAGGATCAGCGACCGACGCGACCGGGACCAACGACGGGTACCGCGCCCCCGGACCACTTGGTGTCCGGGGGCTCATCATCACCTGCCGGTGAGCACCCACATGATGCCGCCGGCGAGGTGGTCGAGGAATTCCGGCTCGCTGTAGGTCTCGTTGGTGTGCCCCAGGCCCGTGTACCAGGCCCGACCGCCGTCGTACTCGTGGTACCAGGCGATGGGGTGGACCTCACCCATCTGCCCGCCTTCGTAGCTGCTCTCGTCGAGGGCCGCGAGGATGGAGATCGAAGGGTCCGGCTGTGCCTTGTAGTCGTACCATTCGTCGGTACGGGTCCACTCGGTGGGAAGGCAGCGCGTCGACGGGTGGGTTCTGTTGAGGACCCTGATCGTCGCCGCCTGAGGCCGCGGATGCCGATCGAAGTAGGCCCCGACGAGGCGGCCGTACCAGGCCCAGTCGTACTCCGCATCCGCTGCCGCGTGCACTCCCACGTACCCGCCGCCTCCGCGGATGTAGCGCTCGAACGCCGCCTGCTGCTGTTCGTTGAGCAGGTCGCCCGTGGTGCTCATGAAGACGACCGCGCCATACTGGCGCAACCTGTCGTCGTTGAACCAGGTGGGGTCGTCCGTGTCATCGACCGCGAAGCCGTACTTCGTACCGAGTGCCTGCACCGCAGCCAGGCCCGCGGGGATCGACCCGTGCCGGAAGGCCGCCGTGTAAGTGAACACGAGGACCCGGCTGCCTTGCGGCGCCGTCCCTTCCACGCAGACGCTCGACTGCGCCGTGGCTCGCGTGGCGGAGCTGCAGGAGGCGATCACGGTGGCGCTGAGTCCCACCGTTACCGCGAGGCCGAGGAACTTCATCGAGGATGTCATGTGGTGGCGACGGGGTTCATCAGGGAGAGAGGTACAACTCGCCAGATCATCAGTTTAATAGGCTGGCGGCTGTGGGCAACCGGCGCGGCGTGCGGAGCCTGCAAGACAGTATATCAGGTACAATGGAAGCGTAGGAGCCGTTAGAACAGGGGAGCCAGGCGGGGGGCGACGTTCGGTGAGCTTCCCATACTCGAGGGGAGAGCGTCGCCTTCCGTCCCGAGCCCCCGCCCTGACATCGAGGCTTTCCCTGTCAGCCGGGCCAGTCTCTGTCATCGGAGCCTTCCCCTGTCAGCCGGAGAAGAAAGGCTCCAGTTACCAGGAGAAGGCTTGGTAGCCGGACCCTTTTCCTGTCATCCCGAGCCTTTCCCTGTCATCCCGAGCGCAGCGAGGGATCTGCACTTCGCCCACGCGCCGTAGCTTGGTCAACCACTCGACGCCTGTGATGTGACACGCGGTAGTGCCGGTTGGTGCGCCGGCGAAGTGCAGATCCTACGACTCCGCCCCAGGCTTCGCCCGGGGCTCCGCTCAGGATCAACAGGGAGAGGGCGGCGGGCTCTGCCCAGGCTGCCCTGACGATGGCAGGTGAAGGCGCGGGCTTCCGGGGTTGCACTGACGACAGGAATAGCTGCGCGCTCTGGTCCGGGCCGCACTCAGGATGACGGGGAGGAAGCGGCAGGCTTTGCTCGGGGTTCCGCTCAGTCATACAAGGACGTGGCGCCGCTCTGCCTCGGATAACAGGGGAGGGAAGCGCTCTCCCCGCGCATCCGCCCAGCGCGACAAGGGAGGAGGCATCCGGGACGCGGAACGCGCACGCGATATGCGCCCCCCGCGCTCCGAGAAACCAGACCGGGGGCGCCGCAACCCACGCGACACCCCCGGCTCCCCCGGCTGGTTAGCTCGCCTGATCCCGCCAGACCTCAGTACCCCGGGTTCTGCGGGAAGTCGTTCTGCACCGCGTCGATCTGGTTCTGCGGAATCGGCCGCAGGGAGTGGTGCTCCCGCAGGAAGCCGGCCGCCGCTGCCTTACGGTTGTACGCCGTCACACGCTCGACGAGCTTGCCGGTGCGCACGAGGTCGAACCAGCGGTTGACCTCACCCATCAGCTCGCGACCCCGCTCGTCGAGGATGAAGTCGAGCGTGACGTCTGCGGCGGTGATCTCCATCGCGTCCTCGAAGCCGGGGCGGGCGGCGCGCCTGCGCACGGCGTTGATGTGCGGCACCGCCGCTGCCGGCTGTCCCATCCCCAGGTACGCCTCGGCCGCGATCAGGTACGTCTCGCCGAGACGGGCGTACATGTACTCCCGCGCGCCGTTCTCCTCGTTGATGCTGGGACGGAGCGGGTCCTGGTGCTTCAGGAGCGACGGGAAACGGAACTCCTCCTCGTCGTTCTTCCACTGGCTGTAATTGAAGATGCGGTACGGCTTGCTGGCGCGGAACTCCGGCGTGACGTCGAACTCCGGCAGCCACATGGCCGTGTCGCCGATGGCGATCGGCCCGCCGCTGGTGCCGGGCCCACCAACCGCGTTGGCCGTGGCGTACCAGATGTGCTGGAAGCTGTCGTGGTACCGCGTCTCCTTTTCCTTGTCCCACAGGTTGAGCGCCCACTCGGTCGGCCGCAGCCGGCGGAACGCCCGGCCGTACTCGATACTGCGCGGCAGACCCCGGGAGTCGTCATAGAACCCCAGGTAGAAGAGGTGATAGCGGTTGCCGTTCCCGCCGTGCAACTGGGGATCGTAGCTCGACTGCACGGAGAAGATCACCTCGGAGTGCCGCTGCCCGTTGATGTCGAACACCTGTGCGTACTGAGGCCGCAGCGAGTAGGCGCCCGATGCGATGACGGTTTCGGCCAGTTGGGCCGCGCGCTGGAAGTCGTTCGCCTTGGCGTACGGCTTGTAGGCGCGGGTGAGCAGAACCTTCGCCAGCAGGTGTTGGGCAGCTCCCTTCGTCGCACGGCCGTAGTTCGACTGTACGACCGGAAGCGCGTCGATGGCGGCCGCCAGATCGGCCTCGATGGCGTCGTACACCTCAGCCGCCGGTGTCCGCTCCATCTCGGTGATCACGCCCCGGTTCTCGCTGAGGAAGAGCGGGACGTCGCCGAAGGTCTGGACCAGGTGGAAGTAGAAGAACGCCCGAAGGAAGCGCACTTCGCCGATCCGGATGTCGCGGATCGCCGGGTCCATCCCCTGGATCTCGGCCACCCGGTCCAGCATCGCGTTGGCCGTATTGATGGCCCGGTACGAGTCGGTCCAGTAGCCGGAGAAGTTGCCGTTCCCCGAGTTCAGGCCCGCGTCGTAGAAGTTGAAGGACTTGTTGCCACCCTGATCACCGTTGGTCCAGAGATCGGTACCGAACTCCAGGAGGTTGACCGAGCGCTCGTTGAAGTAGATCAACCGCAGGTGGGAGTACACCGCGTTGACCGCGGCCTCCACACCCTGGGGCGACGAATAGAACTGGCTGCTCACACCCGAGACCAGCACCTCCTCGAGGTCGACACAGGCCGGCATCGTCCCGAGCACCAGCAGACCGAGGATACCCCTGATTCCTTTTCTCATGATCAATGTGCCCCTGGCTCGCATTAGAAGGTCAGGTTGGTGCCGATCAGGAGCGTCCAGTAGCTCGGAGTGCCGCCGGCCGTGCCGTTCTCGGGGTCATAGCCATGATAGTCCGTGAAAACATACGGCTCCTGCATCGTGGCGTAGATCCGCATCGAGCTGCCGCCCAGCCGCTCGATCAGACCCTGGGGCACGCGATAGCCGAGCGTGATGTTCCGGATCCTGTAGTGGTCGCCCTTCCGATAGCGGCGGGCGCTGCTGTAGATCGGGTCCTCGCGGGCCTGATCGGGCCGCGGGTTGGAGTTGCACGCCTTGCTCTGCGCCTGCGGCGAGCCCGCCGGGCACTTCGTCGGCGTCCAGTACTCGACCAGGAGGTTGTTGTAGCGCCCCGCAAGGACGTTGTTCGCCCCGCTGAACGCGTCGTTGAACATGTATCCCAGCCGGGCCGTCGCCAGCACGGAGAAGTCCAGGTTGCCGTAGGTGAACCGGTTGCTCAGGCTCCCGATCCAGTCCGGATAGCTGTTGCCGATGATGATGCGGTCGTCCGTCGCCGAGATCCGGCCATCGTTGTTCTGGTCGACGACCTTGATCTCGCCCGGCTTCTGGTTGTACGAGGCCGCCACGTCCGCCTCGTCCAGCTGCCAGATCCCCGCGAACTGGAAGTCGTAGAAGACCGAGTTCACGCCCCCGCGGTGGATCGGGTGACCGATGAACCACGTGTTGTTGATCTGGTCACCGGCGGTGGACAGCGCGACGATCTCGTTCTTGTTGTGCGTCGCGTTGAAGTCCATCGTCCAGCGCAGGCCGTTCCAGTTCTCGACGTTGACCGTGGAGAGCGCGATCTCGATACCGCTGTTCCGCGTCTCACCCACGTTCTGCAGGACGTTGGTGAAGCCCGAGGCCGGCGGCAGGCCGCGGGTGAGCAGGAGGTCCTTGGTATCCTGGCGGTACAGGTCGATCGTTCCGGTGATCCGGTTGCGCAGGATGCCGAAGTCGATCCCGAGGTTGTACTGGTGGGTCTTCTCCCACTCGAGGTCGGGGTTCGGAATCGCGCCCGGCCGCCAACCGAACGCGGGCGAGTCGCCGAAGTTGTACGCGGTGTTGGTCAGCGTACCCTGCGTCTGGTACGGGTTGATCGCCGTGTTGCCGGTGACGCCGTAACTCGCGCGCAACTTGAGATCCGAGAACCAGCCGAGGTTCTGCATGAACGCCTCGTCACCCAGCTGCCAGGCGAGACCGAGGGACGGGAAGAACGACCATCGGTTGTCGGGCGCCAGGCGGCTCGACCCGTCGTAACGTCCCGAGATCTGCAGGCTGTAGCGGTCGAGCAGGGTGTAGTTGAGGCGCGCCACCCAGGACATCAGCGCCCAGCGGCTGAAGTTGGAATCCAGGTTGGTGCGGATGCCCGCCGTCCCCAGGTTGTGCCAGAGCTGGTGGTCGTACGGGAGGTCCTCGGCGGACAGTGTAGAAGACTGGCTTTTGTTCTCCTGAACCTCGTAGATGCCGGTAAGGTCGAACCGGTGTGACCCGACCTGGCGGTTCAGGTTCAGCTGGTTGGTCCAGGTGTACGCGAACGTCTCGCCTTCGTTCTTCGACGCCGAGGGTGGCGAGTTGTTGCGCGCGTTGCGCGACTGGAAGTTGCCGTTCGTCGTCTTCGTCAGGTCTGGACCGAAGGTCGAACGGAAGCTCAGCCCATCGGTCAGGCGGAACTCGCCGAAGAAGGAGCCGAACAGGCGGTTTCGCTGGTTCTCCGAGATGTTCTCGTGGATCGCGATCAGGGGGTTGATGAGGAGCGGGTCGTCGTTCGCCTTGGGCTTGAGGAGCCCATTCTCGTCGTACGGGCTGCCCAGATGGTGGTTGGACAGCGCCAGACCCCAGACGCCGTTCCCCGGCCCTGTCTTCTGCGACGAGCGCGTGACCGAGCCGTTCGCTCCGACACGCAGTCGGCCCATCGTGTGGTCCACGCTCATGCTCGTCGTGTACCGATCGAAGCCCTGCTCGAGCGTGATGCCGTCTTGCTCGAAAAAGTTGCCGCTCAGCGAGAACCGCGTGTTCTCGGTGGAGCCGGTGATGCCGATCTGGTGGTCCTGCTGGAAGCCGGTGCGCAGGATCGCGCGCTGCCAGTCGGTATACTCCTGGTTGGCGATGGCTTCCCGCTCGAGGTTGCCGAAGATCTCCTCGTCGGTACGGTTCGGATCGACGGTCCAGTACGCCTCGCGACGGTACTCGATGTACTCCGGTCCGTTCATCATGCGGACCAGGTTCAGCGGGCGCTGCACACCGGCGTAGCCGTTGTACGTGATCTGCGTCTGGCCGGGGCGGCTCGCGTTCGTGGTGATGAGCACGACGCCGTTCGCGCCGCGGCTGCCATAGATCGCCGTCGCCGCCGCGTCCTTCAGGATCTCGATCGACGCGACGTTCGCCGGGTTGAAGTCCTGGATGCCGCCGGCGATCGGAACACCGTCGATCACGAACAGCGGATCGTTACCCGCCGAGAGCGACCGGACACCCCGGATCTGGATATCCATCCCGGCTCCCGGCAGCGAGCTGGACCGGACGATGTCGACGCCGGCCACCCGGCCCTGGATCGTCTGAACCACGTTCGCCGTGGGAATCTGACGGATCTGTTCCATCTGAACCGAGGCGACCGATCCGGTCACGTCGCGGCGCGACTGCTCACCGTACCCGACCGCGACGACGCCCTCCAGCAGCATTGCCTGAGTCTCGAGCGCGAAGTTGACGGTCGCCGACTGCCCCTCCGCGACCGTCACGTTGCCTCGCGCCGTCGAGTAGCCGAGGAGCCGGACCTCGACCGCCTGCGGACCGGTGGGGACGTTGATCAGGATGTAGCGTCCGTTCGAGTCGGTGATTCGACCGGTGTTCGACCCGACCACGTTCACGGTCGCCCCCGGCAGCGGGCGACCGGTGGCGGCGTCGGTCACCTGTCCGATCACGGTTCCCACGGCGCCCGCCTGACCCAGCAACGGCAGTGGTGCCAACAGCGCACCGATCAGACAGAGCATGCTTACCTTTCTCATACCCTCCTCACATCGATGGGGGGAACAGGTGCAGCCAGGTGGCTGCCAACATGCACTAGCACCGCCCCGAGGGGCGGCCGTCTGCGGTCGGAGGGGCGTTACGGGAGGTCCTCTGCCCGCTGGGCCTTCCGAGCCGGAGCCGGAAAGTGCCAACGGCAAGCGTCGGCGAGATGATTCGGGCGGCACATGGACTCCGGAGCTGGCGGGAATCGTGCTTCAAATGGCGGTCGTGTACCGATCGGGAGCCCTCCGGGACCCCATTCCGGTCACCACCGCCCAACGAGCGACGCCAGCCGTTCAAGCCACCACCGCGGGGGGTGGTGTCAACCGCTATCAGGAACCCTTCACGCGATGTGAGAACGCCGCGCCTGCCACGCGTGCCGGGGATCGTCGACGCTCAGAAGGCAGAGTCGAAGGGCAACCTTCGACTGGAATCGAAGATCGAGTCTGAAGGTAAGTAGGTCATATTATGACTCTGTGTCATAATATGTTGGGGATGAGGTTTGTCAAGGCGCATCACATCGCGCCTCCGAAGCGGCGGACCGGGCGATATCGCTCGGCCGCAAACCGGGGCGAAAGACGGCGCGGAGTCGCGCCGAATCACGCCTTACGGCGCGCTGGCGTACTGCTCGTAGAGGCGGGCAATGCCGGCGTCGTCCGTCCCGCCGGAGTGGACGACCACGCGGTAGCGGAGTCGGAGCGGCTCGCCCTCGGGAAGAGAGAGGAAGCCGTTCTCCATCCAGTTGAAGGGGGTCGGGGAGAAAAAGCCGTAGTCGCGCGTGAACCAGGGTGGCGGCGACCAGGAGTTCTCGGGGTGGTTGAAGATCGCGAGTCCCTCGGGGATGCCGTCGCGGGTTCCCCAGTAGTCCGCCCATTCGGCTTCCTTGCCGAACGTGCCGCCCTCGCTCAGGTCGCCGCGCGCGTTGACCAGGGTTCCGCCGCTGTCAACCGAAAGGGCCGGAACCATCCGAGCGGCGAAGAGGGAGTGGTTCGTCTGCTCGATGCGGACGTCCATCAGCGGGACGAGGGTGATATCGAAGTCGATGACGCGGAGGTCGGTCGAGGGTGCGGATACGCGGATGACCCGCTCGTCGCGGATGGGAGGATCAGCGTCCGGTCGTTGCCAGAGGTTCGTCTGGGTGAACTCGACCTCCGCGCCGGATGCACCGGTGATGCGGGTCTCCTGAGCCACTATCTGGCCGCGGCTCAACTCGTCCTGCCAGTAGTTGCCACCGTTGACGTAGTCGGAGCCGAAGAAGAGCGAGTGATGGTGGGGGTAGGGCTGGCTGCTCTCGGTCGTCACGCTCATGCCCGAGGCGGGGCCGTTGACCGGGTAGAAGTACGGGTATTTCTGATCGCCTGCGTAGCGATATTCGGTCACCACCTGGCTGTTGAGAGTCACGCGGATTCGATCGTCCAGCTGCTCCGCCAGGAGCTGCCCGGTGGCCGAAGCCTGAGATTCGCATCCTGCCTGCAACGCGCCTGCGGCCAGCAGCATCGATGCAAGGAAGCCGTCCATCCATCGTCGTCGGACGGGGCGAAGCGTTGGGTCCGCGACGTTCGTGGAGGTCCGAACTGCAGTGTGTAGGCCGACGACCATCGGGATCCTCATGGTTTCGTAGGGTGAGACAGGCGACAGGTGGTTCGTCGAAGCGGGCAAGACGTCGGGGACAGGTTGCGAAATGACCGGTGTTCGACGAAGGTTGAGCCGCCGGGCGCCGCCTTCGCGCCACTCGCGCCTATCCTGCCTCTATCGCCGTCCCAGGCGGTCCAGATCACAGCGACAGGAGGACCGATGCCGTCGTTGAGTCCGTCAGCGTTCCCCGGTAGCCTGCTCTTCCTGCTCGCGCTCGGCGTGAGCGCCTGCGACAGGGAGGTAGTCTTCATCGAGCCGGAGATCGCCGCGTCCGAGTCGTCGGTCTTCGTCGACATTGGCGAGGAGGTCGTGCTGGACGTTGCCACCGTCCCGGAGGAAGCGGCCTTCGACGCCTACAGCGAAGACGAGGGGACGGCGACAGTTCAGATCGCCGTGAGGGACATCGTGATCACAGGGGTGAACGTGGGATTCACGAACGTCATCCTCACCCTCCGCGATCATTCGGCGCCCCAGTTCCTGATCGTGGTGGAAGTGCTTTGCCCGCCCGTGGACGAGTGCGACGTAGGGGCCGGCTGATGCGATCGATGGAAACGAATCGGCGGCGCAGTTCCACAGGTTCCGTCGACCCCGCCCTACACCTCCGGCTTTCCGCCAGATAGACCTTCCGTCACTGCGGCGGAAGCGTTCCGACGAAGATCACCCCGTGGCCGTGATCGAGCCCCCAGCGAGCTGACGCTTCGTTTCCGTCGAAGTACTGGATGTAGCCGATCTCATTGAGGCTGATGCCTGACAGCTCGTCGACGCCTCCCAGGCGCGTGTCATTGTAGTAGGCCTGCACCTGCCCCGGCGTGTTGAAGCTGTCGACCCCTCGAGGAAGCAACCAATTCGAGCGGAGGGCCTGGACTACCTCGTAGGCGTTCGTTGCCCGTGACTCCTCCACCATCTGCCGGGTGATCATGTCCCGTTCGACCCGAGGAACGGCAGGGTCCCGCGTGGTCGGCGCGCAGGCCGCGAAGAGGAGCAGAGTGAGCAGGGTCCCGGTGCGAGCGAGTGAGGAGAGCATAGGACCTCCACGTCCGGTCTTCGAGTGCAAACAGGAGTGGGTCATCGGCCGGCCGCGCACATCCTGCGGCGGTGAAGGCCCGATAGCCGACCGCCGAACGATCGCGCCGCGAGAGGCGGGCCGCGCCGGCATCAACTCACCCGATGACCAGTTGTGTAGTCAAATGTACCGCTTTCGGGTGGTGGGTCAATGGAGAAGGTCGGCGTGCGGTGAGGGGGCGACCGCGAGGCCGTCTTCGTATACACGGCGCGCTTGAATGTGCCCGGAAACCACTCTCGTCGTCCCGGCGCAGGCCGGGACCCATCCGCCTGTCGATGGCCGGATGCATGCTCATAGCGCGTTTGCCGACAACGTGATGCGAGCTCTCGTCAACCGAGAACCCATTTGTGCTTTTTCTGAATGATGGGTCCCGGCCTCCGCCGGGACGACTTTGTGGTAGGGACAGTAGCGAGGGTAGACCGTTTACGTCCCT
>CAZJEH010000022.1:0-28910 GCA_964544905.1 uncultured Gemmatimonas sp. | reverse complement strand
ACGAACCAGCGCGCGTTCGGCGGGTCCCAGTCGAGAACCCGATCCCACGGACGGGACCAGTGGAGCTCGCCGGCCCAGCGGGCCCAGTATCCCTCCGGATCGGCTTCCGCCTCGGCGTAGACGTCCGTACTGGAGACGTGCGCGGAGGCGGCGAACTCCGGCGGCGGGGGGAATCGCCGGTCCTCGATGAGCAGCGTGTCCAGGGTCTTCTCCGGGGAAGACATCGTAACCTCCGTCCGGGATGAACGTTGTAGGTTTGGCGGGTTGCGGAAGGTAGGGAGCCGCTCAGCCGGTCCGCAAGCGTTGGCCCTGTCCGGCCGCGCGGAGCTTGCCGGCGACCACGTACGCCGTCATACCGGAGATCGCCAGAGCGACCACGCTCGTCAGAAGGTCCGCGTCGATCCCTACCTGCCACAGCGTACCGGTCGGTGCAGGTTCAGGACCGGAGAAGATCAGTCCCAGGATCGCCGCGGAGTTGTTCGCAGCGTGCAGCGTGACCCCCGCCCAGATGCTCCGGGTGGCCCAGACGGCGTAGCCGAACACGAGCCCGAGGAAGAAATGGATGGGGAAGACCCACGGCAGCAGGTGGACCAGTGCGAAGAGGGCCGCCGCCCAGATCAGGCCGCCGGCGGCCCCGAACCGCCGCTCCAGGTGGTACTGCACCAGCCCGCGGAAGATGAACTCCTCGATGATCGGTGCCACGGCAATCGCGAAGACGCAGATCGCCAGCCGGTCTTCCCGGTCCTCCAGCATAGGGCCGAAGGGGTTCAGGCTGTCGGTGGGGACGGGGACGAGCTGCGTGTAAATGTCGCCCACCGCCCAGGCCAGCACGAGCACGACCGGGATGGCGGCGATCGTCCAGGTCAGAGCCTCCCCTCGCAGCGGACGCAGGCGCAGTGCGGCCCAGCGGCGCGCGGCGCCCGGTTCGCCGGCCGGCCGCAGCAGGTAGCCCCACAGCAGCAGGGCCGAGACGCCCAGCGACACGGGAAGAGCGACCAGCGGCGGCCCGAGCAGCAGAGCGGTGCCCGCCACCAGGTTCCACAGGATGAACACCCCGATGTACTTCAGCGCCTGCTTCATGGGTTTTGTACGGGTTGGACCTGCCGTGGACGGCGTTGTCTCGGCCGGGGAAGCTACGCGGGGGCGGGGGCGGGGCAAGACACCGGATCCCGCGGGATGATCGCGGGAGAAGGATTCCGGATGGGTTGGGCGATCAGTCACTGCGGGACCGGATCCGGGGCTCGTCCCGCTTTCGGGCCGTGTCGAAAGGGCAGCCTCCGCGTGCCGAGGCCGGCACGGGCGTGTGCCGCGAGCGGAGCCGATCGGCAGTTCGCGTGTATGAACCGGCACGATTTCGGGTGATAACCACGCTGCCGATACTCTAGGCGGCGCGGCAATTCACTTCCTCCCCACGCTCCCATAGCGAACGTTAGGCAGCCGGTCGGCGAGGGCCGGCGCGGGGCTCGCGCCACGGGGGACGCGCGCTCGAACACGATACGCACATGCAACGAGTATCCCGACCATTGCTGGTCATGCACGGCGACGCGGGGTTTCGTGATCGCGTGAAGCAGGCCTGCGGGACGGACTACCAGTACCAGGCGGTAGCCGACTGGGATGCCCTCCGTGACGCCATCCGCGAGGCCCCTCCGGCCGCGCTGGCGATCGTCGATCCGTATCTGGGGGTGAACGGGAAGCAGGGGAAGGGCACGGAGCTGTCGTTGGCGCTGCGCACACTCCTGGCGGAGTACCCCTCGACCGCGGTGCTGGCGGCGATCGAAGTGCGGCCCGATCGCTTCGACGACCTTCGCACTCTGGGTCGATGGGGCGTCGTCCAGGTGATCTCGCTCGACCACGACGACACGCCGTTCTCCATCGCGCGCCGGCTGAAGTCGGCGCGGGGGCGGCCGCTGCGCGCGCTGCTCGAGGAGGTGCTCCCCCCGGAGACGACGGGGCGGGCGCGGGCCATTCTCGAGGCTGCCACCGACGTGGTGACGCTCGGCGAGCACGGCCGGGACCTCGCCGGCGCGCTCCACCTCTCCCGGCGGACCCTCCTGCGCTGGTGCCAGCGGTCGGCGCTTCCCGCGCCTCGGCGCCTGCTCGCGTGGATGCGCATCCTCCTCGCCTGCGAGCTGCTCGACGACCCGGGGCGCACGGTGCTGAGTGTCGCCCACACGTGCGGCTACTCGTCGGACAGCGGGCTGCGGCGGATCACGCAGAAGTTCCTCGGCGCCAGCCCGACGGAGCTGCGGGACCAAGGCGCGTTTCGCGTGGCGGCGGCGGCGTTCGTGGAGGTGCTCAACGCCGAGCGGCAGACGCGGTGGCAGGTGCGGGAGACGTGATGATTCCCAGAACTGAGAAGCCCGTACGTGTGCCGCGGGCTTGGTCGCATCTACGGCTCAATGCATCACGCGAAGCCGCGAGGCCGCGAAGAACAGCTGAACGAGATTGGCCATCACGCGGAGACGCGGGGGAACGTACGCAGAAGTCTGCTTCGCTCATCCCCCAACAATTCCCAGTAAGATTGGATGGAAGTTGGAATGGAGGGAGCACGGGGAACCCCTCCGCGTCCGCGTGATGCCAATGTCGTTGCAATAGCCGGGGATCCCCTTCGCGGCCTCGCGGCTTTACGTGATCATTGGAGTTGGACAGGGCCTCCTACGGCCTGTCCGTCTTTCCGGCCGGCGTCGACGTCCCCACCACCCCTACCAGCTTGCCGTCCGCGCTCTGGACCGGCAGGTCGTTCACGTAGGCGAAGAATTCCTCGCCGAACTTGTTGCGCACCCGGAACTCCCCCGACCAGCCGATTCCCTGCGCGAGTCGCTGCATGATCTCCTCGGCGGCCTCGCGGGTGATGTCGCTCGGCGTGACATCGATGATCTGCTTCCCCAGGACCTCGGGCTCGCGCCACCCGTACATCCGCTCGGCGTGCGAATTCCAGAAGACGATCACCCCGGAGATGGTCGTGCCGATGACGGCCTGAGTGGGGGTGTCGAACAGCTCAGCCGTCTGGCGGATCGCATGGACTACGTTGGAAGGGATGCCTGGCAGACTTTCCCGACGTGCACCGGCCATGGGAGTTCCGTACTCGACGCGATCAGCATCCCGTGATCGGCAGCCGTCGCCGATCGTCCGCAATGCCCCGCCTCCTCGGGCGGTACGTGGAAAGTCAGAACAACGTGCCTATCAAACAACACGCGACAGGACAAAAGTTACCATCGCGTCAACCTGCCGACTGGTCGTATAAGGGGCGGCCAGACACTTCACCGCTACGGCCTCGGCGGCGGGGGCACTGCGAACGTATCGCTGGCCAGCGGCGGCTGGCCGGGCAGCGGACGGTCGACAGGCTCGCCGATCAGCTGGATGTTCGGGTTCTGCGACGCCTCCAGCTCCTCGAGCAGGCGCGACGCCAACCCGGCCTGCACCGAGTTCTGCTCGCGGCGGACATACTCCCGGAGATACTCGATCGCTCCCAGGGTATCGCCTTGGGCGAGTCGCACCCGGGCGAGGTTGTCGTAGACAAGGGCGCCGGAAACCGGTGCACGGGCCGGATCGGCCTCGAGGGCGGCCTCGAATTCCGCTTCCGCCTCGTCGAGACGACCCTGCCGGTACAGGAGCAGGCCCAGGTTGCGGTGGTAGTCGTAGTTGTCCGGCGCGAGCTCGACCGCCTCCCTGAAGTACCTCTCGGCGTCGTCCAGCCTGCCCTGCGCAGCCGCCGCGAGCCCCTGCAGACTGGCGGCATGCGCCTGCTGGGCGAGCGCAGGCAGGTCGACCGTGTCCTCCGATTCCTCCGGGATCGTGTCTTCCGGGATCTCGGCGACGTCGCCCGCCCGCTGGAGCTCGGTCCATCCCCAGACAGCGGCGGTGATGAGGACCGCGAACACCATCGCCCACACGACCAGGCCACCCACGCTTCGGCGCTCTTCGTAGCGCGCCGGGGCTCGCCTCGCCGGCCGCTCGATGCGCGGCGGTACGGGACGCGGTTTCGCCGCGCTGGCCGCGTCGGACTTCGGGGCCGGTTGCTTGGCCGTCGATCGCTGGGGAGGGGGCGCGGCGAGCGTTCCTTCGACCTCCTCTGCCTCGAGGACCTGGGTCCTTTCCTCCTCCCCGGAGTCCAGGATCTGCGTGCGCTCCTCGTCCTCGATGAAGGGGGCGGTGCCCTCCTCCACGTCCGCGTCGATCGGCCGGGTCTCGTCGGTGCCGGTGTCGCTGCGCACGTCGGCGCCGATGCCGTAGGGCGGCAGCGGCTCGTCGGCCAGGGAGCGCACCGCCTGCTCCAGCTCGCGCGCCATGGCGGCGGCGTCCGGGTAGCGCTTCGCCGGGTCGAACTCGAGCGCGCGATGGATGATCGCCTCGACAGACGCCGGCAGCGCGGGGTTCCGCTCGCGCGCTGGAGTAGGCTTCACCGGGATCCCCAGCGACATGCGGTTCCGGTCGCTCTCGTCGAACGGTCGCTCGCCGGTGACGAGCTGATAGCCGACCGCGCCGAGGCTGAAGACGTCGGCGGCGGGAGTGAGATGGCTCAACCCGCGGAGCTGCTCCGGCGAGGCGTAGGCGGGCGAGTGGGGGGCACGGCCGTCCTGCGTCAGCTGCGCGGCGGTGTCCTCGTCGGCAAGCTTGGCGATACCGAAGTCGACGACCCGGACCTGGATCTCGTCGTTCGCGTCGCGCGCGAGGAAGATGTTGCCCGGCTTGACGTCCCGGTGGATGAGACCCTGCCGGTGCCCGACCGCGATGCCACGGGCAGCCTCGATCAGGATGCGCAGAGCTTGAGGCAGGGGGAGCATCCCCCCGGTGGCCAGCCGTGTGGCGAGGTCGGATCCGCGCAGGAGCTCCATCACCAGGTAGTCGAGCCCGAGCGACTCGTCGCTGCCGTAATCGTAGACGGGCACGACGTTCGGATGATGGGGCAGCGCCGCAGCGGAGCGCGCCTCCCGGAAGAAGCGGGCGCGCAGGCGCTCCCGCGCCTCGCTGTCCATCGCCCCGGAGACGGTGACGACCTTGAGCGCGACCTGCCGCCCGAGGCGCTCGTCCGTGGCGCGATAGACCGCGCCCATCCCCCCGCGGCCGATTACTTCCTCGATGCGGTATCGGCCACCGAGCACACGCCCGACCAGAAGAGCCTCGATGCCCATCGTCAGCGGCGCCGGGTGAGCGGACAGGGACGGGTCAGCGCGACGACCCGTCCGCCGGCGGGAAGCGGCGGGGAAGCCGGCTTTGCTGTCGGGGCGGGGGAAGTGCAGATCCCTCGCCTGCGCTCGGAATGACATAAGCGGACGCATCGCAGCGATACCGTCCCCCGGCCGGACGGCGGCCCGACTCGAGGTCGACGCGTCGCAGGGCGCCCGCGCACCGCCCCGACTGAACCTGGAAACACCGCGCCGCAGCCGGCCGTCGCCTCCAGGCTGCGTGAACCGGTGATCATCATCCCAACACCGTCGCGTCGGGGTCCATCGGCACGTCCTCGTCCGGCGCGGGCGGGACCTCCTCGATCCGCAGCGTCGGCCCATGCTCGCCGATGCGCAGCGGCACGCCGGGCGGCAGCCAGCCGGTATTCTCCGCCGGAATCGCATCGACCCGTACGTCCTCGGCGCGCACACCCGCGCCGGGGATGCTCTGCCCGGGCAGGTGGACCGCGTTGAGTCCGAGGTTGTAGACGGTGAAGCCCGGCGCCCCGTCGCGCTCCCGCCAGCGCAGCGCCAGCTGCCGGCGGCTCACGTGCGGGGCGTCGCTGATCGCGATCGTCGGCCGCAGCCGCGGATCGCTCGTCGTCCGCCCGACGGTGACCAGTGGCTCGGTTATCCGGAACACCTCGCGCTCCTCCCCCGCCTGCTCGACGACCAGCAACCACCGCCCCGGCACCCAACCCGTCGGCGGACCGAGATCCACCCGCGTGGCATCCGGGTCCGCCATCGGCAACACGGGACGCTCGGCAGCGCCACCGGCCGGCGAGGCGGCGGTTCCGCCCGCCGCGGTCGCCTCACCGGCCGCCGAAGTGCCCGCGGCCTCTCCCGCGCCTCCCGCCCCGGCAGATCCGGATTCTCCCGCCTCCGCCCCGGATCGGATCGCGACGGTGTAGAGTGGCGCGTCCGGCTGATCGGTCCGCTGCAGCTCGACCCGGTACGCGCGGTCGTACAGCGACCCATGGCGGTTGCACGAATCGGTCAGCTCCCGCTCCAGCGCTGGCGCGATCGGTCTCAACGCCTCTGCGGCATCCGCACGGAGGATCACCACCAGCGTGCTGGGCGGCAGCAGCCTCGCGTATTTCGCGGGCAGCGGCCGCGCGTTCTCCCGGTCGATGACCTCGCCGAGCGCCAGCTTGATCTCCGGGATCCCCGTGCGGAGGAGTTCGTCCATCAGGGCGGTCTTTTCCGCTCCCCCCGTCACACCGGTACTGTCGCTCATGGCTGTCCCGGCTGGAGGTTGAGCGTGTCCGCGCCGCCACCGGGTGCCGGGGCGAAGGGGGCGGTCGGGTCGACGATGCCCTCCAGCAGGAGCCGGAGGGAATCGACCTCCACCCGCAACCGCTCCACCTGGACCTGCTCGAGCCGGTCGCTCGTCGTGCCGACGCGCGAGAGCGCGACGATCGCGAGCGCCAGCGCCGCGACGGCCGTGGCCGAGGCGATCCCCGCCAGTGGGTTCCCGGAACGATCTGTCGGAGTCGATGCCATTCTCGATGTCGTGGGGTCCGGAGGCATGGGCCACCCGGACTCGTTCCCGTCGAGCGCCCGCACCAGCACGGCCGTGTAGTTGTCGTCGGCACCCCGCTCGCCGATACGACGCCGGATGATCTCGCATCCCTCCTCGGCGGTGGCGGCGGCCATCGCCTCCTCCAGCTCGTCCAGCCGCAGCGCCTTGGAGATGCCGTCGGAGATGATCAGCCAGCTCCAGCCGGGGGCGGCGGGGATCCAGACGACATCCGCCTCACCCCCATGGCCGACTGCCCGTTGCAAACGATTGGCCCCGGGGGTGTCCGGGATCTGGTCGAGCGCGATCTCGCCGGCCTCCCACCGCGTGAAGGCGGGAGTGTGGTCGCGGGTCTCGAGCCGCAGCACGCCATCCGGCGACCTCGACAGGATCCGCACGTCGCCGACGTGCGCCGCGATCCACCCCAGTCCGTCCCGGTTGCTGGTAAGCGAAAGCACGCCGAGCGCGCACCCCATCCCCCCCGACTGGGCTGGGTCCTCCTGCGATCGCTCGACGACCCGCTCGTCCGCGGCTCGCACCGCCCTCCGCGCCGCGTCGATGCTGCGGATGGGAGCGCTGCGCAGAATGGCCTCGATCGCGGTCTCGGCCGCCAGCCGCCCGCTCTTCTCCCCACCCATCCCGTCCGCCAGCGTGATCAGGCCGTTGCTCGCGAACCCGTCGATCGAGAACGCGTCCTGGTTCTCCGGACGCGGCCCCTGCTCGGAGAAGCCGGCGATGTCGAAGGCAACCCCGTGGACGTTCACCACGCTCATCGAATGCGCACCCCCTCCTCGTCCGCTCCCCCGTGCACCGCGTCGGCGGCGGCCTGCAGCCGGTCCGCCTCGGCGCGCCGATGGCTGATCGCGGCCACGATGCCGACCGCGAGCGAGGACGCTAGCAGCTTCGCCCCGCCGTTGGCGGCGAAGGCCGTCGCCACCCCGGTAAGCGGCACCGCGCGCACGCCGCCGAGCGCCGCCATCCAGAAGGGGATAGCCAGCAGCATCGCCATCCCCGTCACCATCGACCGCTCGAACGCGCTCGACTCCTTCGCCGCGACCGACAGCATCTGGATGACGAAGGCGGTATACAGCAGGACCAGGGAGAGGGTCCCGAGCAGGCCCCAGTTCGCGGCGATCGTGGTTATGTAGCCGTCGTCGGCGGCGTTCGGCGCGGTTTCGGGGTGGCCGCGGCCGGCGCCCTGGCCGAACAGCCCGCCCGCCAACACGTTCGCGTCGAACAGCTTGAACTGGTGCATCCGGGCGGCCCAGGACGCGGCCTCCTCGGTGGTCATCGTCGTGAGGTCGCGGTACGGGTTGATGGCGAGCTGGAGCCTGGTCGCCGACCGTGGATCGAGGTTGAACGCGGCGATGACCAGCACGGCCCAGACCGCGAGCATCAGCACGGCCCACCACTCCCGGCGGGTTCCCACCAGTAGCATTGTGGCGAGTGTCCCCGCCAACACCACCGACAGCCCCAACTCCCGGATGATGAGGAAGGGGACGACGGGGAGCGCGCCGTAGAGCAGCAGAAGGAGGATCCGGCGCCGCGAGAGAACGGCTCCGGGCCGGGCGATGTTGTACGCGTCATCCCCCAGCACCGCCGCCCAAACGCCCACGAAGATGGGAAGGAACAGCTCCCACGGGGTCGTGCCGCCCACCCTCCCCAGCTCGACGAAGAAGAGCGTGAGCACGAAGAACAGCCCGATGGTGGCGGCGAAGGGCAGCCGGCGGTTGTCGCGGAACCAGCGCAGCACACCCTGCCTGCGGGCGACCGCGTAGGCCATCACCATCGCGATCGGGGCGAGCAGTACGGTCGACGCGGAGAGCAGGATGCGCAGCGATCCGCGGTCCTCGTCGACGTATTCGCGCACGGCGGCGAAGGGTTCGGGAACGGTCCGGATCTCGTCGGGGAAGACGATCGCGATCCGCTCCTCGTCGTACGCGCGGAGGATGGTGGTCAGTCGCGCGCGCTCGGCTTTCAGCGCGTTCGCTTCCACCCGGGAGTTGCCCCGGGCCTGGTAGACGGGGTCCGAGAACAGCTGGAACAGCGACGGCCGGGTGAGCAGGAAGATGACGATGGGCAGCGCGACGATCGCCCAGTTGCCCCGGTACCCGAGCGCGCGCAGCGCCGGAAGGACCAGCAGCCAGGCGAGCAGCGCGAAGCCGTCGCGGATCAGGAGCGAGCCCGCCCCCGACGCGGTCCCGTGCACGGGCCAGATCCCCCGCACGATCATCAGGTGCGCGACGGCGTAGAACAGCGCGGCGAGCGCCACGGCGATCACCAGCGCGGGAGGGATGCGCCGACTGTCGGGCCGGACGCGGTGCGGCCGGTTGTGACGGCGCAGGCGGACCTCGACCCCCTTCGGTCCGATCTCGTCCTCGTTGCGGCGGAAGAGGCGGGGTATCCGCATGGTCACTCATCCCCACCGAAGGGTGGGTCATTGGCGATGGCCGCCGCCACGGTCGCCGCGACCCGCGCCGGCGCGCCGCCTCCGGGTCCGCCGCCCTCCAGCATCACGGTGATGGCGTACCGAGGAGCACCCTCGGGTGGCGCGAGCAGAGCCGCGAACCACCCGTTGTCCGCGCGGCCGGGCACCTGCGCGGTCCCCGTCTTCCCTGCCAGCCGCCAGCCGGTCGGCGCGACGATGGTCCCCGCGGAGCGGGCGGTACCCCGCTGCACGACCTCGCGCATCGCCGCCTGCAGCTTCCGGGCTGTCCTCTCGCTCATCACCCGCTCGCCCCGCGGCGGGTCCTCGGCCAACCCGGCCTCGAACGTCGGCGGCAGCATCACGCCGTCGTTGCCGATCGCCTGGATGAACCGCGACACGCCCACGACCGTAACGTCCAGCGGTCCCTGGCCGATGGCGAGCTGGGCCCACTCGGCGTCGCCGGTCTCCTCAGAGATGCGGATCCGCGACGGAGAGGGGGTCATCCGCCGGGTCCACGCGTCCGAACTGGTCGCCCAGAAGTCACCGATGGAATCGGTCGGCGGCTCGTCGGCGTACGGGAGGAACCCGAAGCGGCGATAGGCCTCGACGAACGGCTCGGTGCCGATGCGTCTACGCGCCTCCAGCGCCATCCACACCGCCGCGGTGTTGCACGATGGGACCAGCATCTCGACCGGCCCGCGGAGGGTCCCGTACTCGGCCCCGCCGAAGTTGCCGATCGAGGCGCGGTCGGTCACCTGGATCCGCGCGGGGCACGGAATGTCGATGTCGTCCGGCAGGTCGTTCTCCCACCAGACGGCGGTCAGCGCGAGCTTGAAGACGGATCCCGGAGGCGAGTACCGCTTGATGCCGAACGGGGGGTCCTGCGGCCCGCCGGTCGCGGCGTAGGCGAGGATGGCGCCGGTCCGCACGTCCTGCACGACGACTGCGCCCGGCAGCCCGCTTCGTGTCAGCTCGCGGTAGGCCGTGGCGGTGAGGTCCCGGCAGAGAGTCAGATGGAGATCGCGCCCGGCGGGGTGCAGCTGTCCCATCTCCAGCAGGTTGCGGGGCTGCCGCAGCCGCGATGCGAACAGCACCTCCACGGTGTAATCGCGCTCATCGGCGCCGGGACCGCCGCCCAGGAAGTTCGCTCCGGCCGCCCCGAGCGGATACTCGCGCTCGACGGAGCCGCCCCGCTCTCGGTAGTACGCGAGCGCGTTCTCCGGCTCACCCGAGCAATCGAGGACCCACCCGCGGACTTCCCCGCGTCTCTGCTCGGTCCGCCGCGGATCCCCGAAGACGGCGTAACGCTCCCGTCCCTCCTCGATCGCCCGCCGCTGCACGAGCAGGCGCGCGTGCGCGAGTGCGAAGCCCGCCGCGAGGACCATCATCCCCGCGGCGATCCGGACGGTCCACCGCTCGCTCGTCCGCCGCCAGTTCCCCGCCAGCCATTGCAGCGTCCAGATCCCGGCGCCGACGCCAAGCACACCGAAGATCGCCAGCAGCAGCCAGTTGAGGAGGAAGTCCATCGGCCCCGACCTAGGGTTCGACCCGGGCGACCCGCAGGGTGGTCGTCCCCATGCGGATCTCGTCGCCGACGGAGGCGGGGACGGGCTCGTGCGGTGGTAGCGGCCTGTCGTTGAGGTAGGTGCGGTTTCTCGAGTCGAGGTCGGTCACGTACAGCGTGCCCCCGGCGACGTGCAGCCTCGCGTGCCGCGAGGACATGTAGCGGTCGCCAAGCCCGATGACGCCGGCCCCGTCGTCCTTCCGGCCGACCGTCACCTCCCCCGTGACCCGCACGGGGCCGGAGGCGCCCGGCGAAGTCACCACCTCCAGCAGGGCATTGCCACCCACCCTGGCGGCTCCGATCCGCCGCGGCGGCCCGGCCGGGCGGGCGGGAGCGGGCGCGGCGGGCTCGGGCCGCTCCAGCGGGACCGGCTTCACGAACGCGAATTCGCGTTTCGTGTCGAGCAGGATGACCTCCGTCCGCAGACCCGCTCGCGGGACCTGGTTGTCCTCCGCCCACTGCAGGGCGAACCGACGCAGGTGCTCGGCCTCGTCACGCGCCCAGGTCGCCGGATCGATCTCCTCGGGCACGAGGTCCGTCGACACGTAGATGCGCAGGTTGGGTGCGGAATGCCGCTCCGTATAACGGCGCAGCGCCTCGCGAACACCGTCCTCCAGCTGCTCTCGCAACGTCGGACGGAGGAACTTCCGCAACAGGTTCAGCATGGATGCTCTACGCTCGCACGGTGGGATCTGCGGTCACGACCCGAGGTCGCAGAGGATATGTCAGGTAAGAATACCAGTCCCGCCGCGCGCATGGGAAGGACGACAGAGATGGCGGGCGTCTTTCGGGGGCGCGCTCTGCCCCGGGGTCGGGCGATTCGTCTTCCGGGGCGTTGGTCCGCTCGGTCCATTTGTGGTGAGAACGCGAAAGGGGGCGATCAAGCCGCAAAGACTTCGCGTCTCAACCTCCCCCTTCGCGCTTCCCAGATGGGTGTCGCCTAAGCCGGAGGATAAACCGCCGTCCCGTAAAGACGGCCGACCCTCACGCCCGCGACAGCAGCCGGTCCCGGCTCTCGACCTCGCGCGCGATGCGGCCGCACATGATGTCGCACAGCTGAAAGATGCCCTCGCCGGCGAGGCTGTAGTACACGTAGAAGCCGTCCTTGCGGCGCGCGACGAAGCCCAGCCGATGCAGCAGCTGCAGGTGCTTCGACAGGTTCGCCTGGCCAAGCCCCGTCCGCTCCATCAGGTCGGACACGGTCAGCTCGCCCGTGCGGAGGGCGTTGAGGATCCGCAGTCGCGCGGGCTCGGCGAGCGCCTTGAAGCGCTCCGCGATCAGCTCCAGCAGCTCGGGCGACAGATCGTACGCCATCACTTCTCCTCGTGATCGACGGCTCCCGCCGCCGCCTTCTCGCCGCCGCGCTCCGTCTCCAGCCCGGCGCCCTTCCACGCGTCGATTCCGCCCGCCAGGTTGACGACGTTGTCGAACCCGCGGGCGCGCAGCACGCTGGCCGCGATCGCCGACCGGCCGCCGCCCTGGCAGTGAAGCACCAGCGGCCCGTGGCGCGGCAGACGATCCAGTTGCTCCGTGAGGTATCCCACGGGGATGTTCTCGACGCCCGGGATCCGCTCCGCCTCCCATTCGGCCCGGCCGCGGACGTCCAGGATCGTCGCGCCGGGACCCAGCTCGCGAGCCTCGGCGGGCGTCACCTGCGGCACGGTCTCCAGCCCGCCGTGGTGCGTGCTCCAGGCGTCGACCACTTCGGTCCCGAAGTACCCCGCGACCCGATCCAGCCCGATCATCGCCAGGTCCCGGATCGCCTCGTCCACGCAGTGCGTACAGCGATCGTTGACGATCAGGTAGAAGTCGGCGTCGTACGGCAGCAGCCAGCCCGCCCAGGTGTTGAAGCTCCGGTTGAGCGGAATGTTGATGGTCCCGGGGATGTGCCCCGCGGCGAAGTCGAGCGTCGCGCGGGTGTCGACGACCTGGTAGCCGCCCTCCAGGATCTGCTCGATGCGGTTCTCCGGCAGCCGCTGCGGTCGGTGGAACCCGCCGAGGATGCGCGGCCCTTCCTTGTTGATCCGCTTCATCTCCGCGAAATACCGCGGCGGCTCTGGCTGTCCCGCGAGCACGGCCTCGACGAAGCGGTCCTCGTCGTCGATCGAGAGGCCCCAGTTGAAGAGCTTCTCGTACCCGACGGTGCTGGTCGGAATCGCGCTCAGCCCCTTGCCGCAGGCCGACCCGGCGCCATGCCCCGGCCAGATCTGGAGATAGTCGGGCTGCCGCTTGAATTCCTGCAGGCTGCGGAACAACGTCCTCGCTCCGGCGACCATCGTCCCCTCGAAGCCGGCGGCGCGCTCGAGCAGGTCCGGCCTCCCCACGTCGCCCACGAAGACGAAATCGCCCGTCAGCATGGCGATGGGGCGGTCGGCGGACGCGCGGTCGGTCACCAGGAAGCTCAGGTGCTCGGGGGTGTGACCCGGGGTGTGCACGGCTTCGATCCGCACGTTTCCCACATCGAAGGTGTCGCCGTGCTTCAGCAGGACGGCGCCCGCTTCCCGCGCGAAGAGGTACTTCCAGTCCGCGTCACCCTCGTCCGAGAGGTAGAGCTGGGCGCCGGTCCGGTAGGCCAGCTCGCGGCTGCCCGAAACGAAGTCGGCGTGGATGTGGGTCTCCGTCACGTGCGTGATCCGTACCCCCTCCCGCTCGGCCGCCCGGATGTACTGCTCGACGTCCCGGTTCGCATCGACGACGAGCGCCTCGCCCGTCTGGTTGCAGCCGATGAGGTAGCTGGCCTGCGCCAGCTTCTCGTCGAAGAATCGTTCAACGATCATTTCCATCCTCCATTCCGGAGAGTAGGTGCGGCGCAGGCGTAGCAGACGGGGCCGCCAGTTCCACGGCCGCCGCAACGTTGCCCGCCAGCACGACCCCTCTGTTGTCGTACAGCAGCCACCCGCCCATCACGAACAGGAACACCGCGAACGCCCTCTGCAGCCGCTGCTGCGAGACGAACCGCACCAGGTACGTTCCCAGCACGATCCCGAGAAGCGCGACACCGGTGAACGCGCCGATGAAGCTCCATCTCACGTCGACCTGGCCAAGATAACCGTAGAAACCCGCCGCGGACTTCATCGCGATGACCAGCAGGCTCGTTCCGATCGCCTGCTTCATCGGCACACGCCCCAGCACGACCAGCGCCGGGACGATCAGGAACCCACCGCCAACCCCGACCAGCCCGGTGAGCACGCCGATACCGATCCCTTCGGCCACGATCAGCGAAAGCGGGAGCTCGGACAGCAGGCGGTCCTCGCGATCGCCACAATCCACGCATGGCCGACGACCACGGAACATGAAGAACGCCGCCGCCAGCATGACCACGGCGAAGAGCGCGAGCTGCGCCGACCCGCTGAAGAACACGGCGAGCCGCGCCCCGAGGTACGTGCCCACCATCGCCACGGCCCCGAACACGGCGGCTACCCGGGCGTCGACGTTCCCGGCGCGCCAGTGCCCGACCGCTCCGGTCAGGCTCGTCACACCGACCACAGCCAGCGAGGTCGCGATCGCCTCTTTCGCCTCGAAGCCCATGACGTAAACCAGCACCGGCACGGTCAGGATCGAGCCGCCGCCCCCGAGCATTCCCAGGGCGACGCCGATCAGCGCGGCCAGGCCGAATCCGAGGGCTTCCATCGGCGGCTCAGGTGAAACAGGTTCGCGGCGGCTCACCCGCCGCGCGACCGCCCAAGGGTGGTGGAGCCAGGGCCCTCGGCGAGCTCGCCGTGGCGCCTGCACCGAACGGGGAGCCCGTGTTGTTCGAGCGCGATATCAGCTCGTGGAAGTGCGGTGTCAGCATCGTGTCTCCTGAATGCCAGGCCGCACGGACGGTTGGCGGCGCTCGACCTCGACCCCTCAGGGCTTCAATAGCATATAACCATGCAGTAATATACTGATTAAGGGGACTGCGAGTCAAGCCGCATCGCCCCCCACTCGATGCCAGCCACCTGAACCAAGGGAGGTCGGATCGCACCAGGCTTCCGGTGACTCCGACCTCCCGCAATCTGTAACCTTTAGCCGTCACGGACACCGCGGTCTCCGCAGGGCTGCCCGCCCGCTGACAGGCACCCCGTTCGCCGGCGTCCGTCCCCTCAGATCCGCGTACGAAGCGCCAGGGTGATGGGCAGCGTGATCGCGGAGCTGAACGGGTCCAGCCTCGCCGGACCAACCGCCGCGAGGTCTACCGTCTTCTCCTTCTCGACGAAGCTGTAGTACAGCTTGCTGTCCAGGACCAAGGCCAGCCGCGGGTTGATCCTGTAGCCGATCTCGAGCCCGGCTGCCGCCGTCGGACCGGTGTGCTGCCAGTCGCGGGTCTCACCCTCGATCGTGTACGGATCGGAGTCGATGCGCAGTATCCCGCCCCCGAGCGAAGCGAGGATCGACAGCTGCTCGACGTCCTCCGGAACGAGCTGGCCTTCCACTCCGGCGATGTAGTGCTGCAGCTGGATATCCGGACCGGAGATCTCGTTGGCCAAGCCCCTGTACAGCTTCGCGCCGGAGAGGTAGTCGAAGCCCCCGTCGACGAAGATGCTGACACGCGGCCGGAACTCGTACCCGATCCGCAATCCCGCCGTGGGGCCCGCGTCTACGTAATTGCTGAACTGGCCGGCCGGGAGAGCGAAGCCGACCTTGGGCGTGATCGTCACGCCGGTTGTCTGCGCGTGGAGCGGCGCCTGAGCGACGCTCGCCATCACCATCACGGATCCGATCGCCGCGGCGAGCGTCCGACCCAACCCACCCCGGGCGGACGAAACCGTCCACGATTGGACTAGACGACGCACTGCCATACAACACCTCCAGTCCCTGGTAGAGTGAGCACCTCTCCTGAACGCCGAATACGGCCCCACCACGGGTGCTGTCAAGTTGGTGGGCGCTGCGAAGTTTGGTTTTGCGACAGGACTTCCGCTAGGAGAGCAACCCCACGCCGTTCAGGACCACGTGCGCTCACTCCTCCCGACGAACGGGGAGTCGCCGTTGCCGTCCCGGCGGCTCCCCGGAGTCCCGGAAACGTCCGGCTCAGATCCTGGTTCTCAGGGCGATCGTTATCGGTACCGTGAAAGCCGTATCGAAAGGATCGAGAAGAGCGGGAACGATCGTGGCGAGATCTTCCGTCTTGGCTTCGTCGACGACCGTCCAGAAGACCTTCCCATCGAGGACGAGAGCCAGCCTCGAGGTGATGCCGATGCCGACCTCGATGCCCCCGAAGCCTGTGAATCCCGTGTAGTCGAAGCTGGTCTGCTGATCGCCGACCCTGAAGGGATCGGACTCGAAGGTCACAGCACCCGCACCGAGCGTCCCTACCAGCAACGCGGGCCAGGTCGCCTCGGGGTCGGCCTGGAACTCGAGCCCTCCGACGAAGTGGCGGAGCTTCATGTCCGGCGTCCGCGCGGTTCCCGGAAGCCCGGGGTAGAGGACGGTTCCCTTCAGGTTGTCGAAGCCCGCGTCGAAGATGAGGCTTCCGCCGCTGAAGATCTCGTAGCCGATCCTCAGCCCCGCGGTGGGCCCCGCATCCGCATAGTCGCTGAATTGCCCCGCAGGCAGCGAGAAACCGACCCGCGGAGCGATGCTCAGCTTCCCTCCCGCGAACTGGCCGGACAGCGCGCTGGGCGTCGCCAGCGCCAGGACCACCGGCAGCATCATGACGGGTGTGCCGATCCGCCATCTGCCGCCTTGAACCGCCTCCCGCCAAACATCCACAAGACGATGGACCACAGTACACCTCCTTGCGTCAGTTCAACGAAACCCTCCGGACGTTGCCAATAATGCTTGTATCGACTGGTGCGTCAAGATCCTTTCCGGCAAGCATATAGCGATCCATCGCCAGGGCCGGAAAAGTTGCGGATGCAGGGTCTGCCCGAATCCGGTCGCCAGGGGATGGGCCGTGCCCCGCCATACCGCCGTCGGCAGGCCCCAGATAGCCGCCGGGACGGGTCCGCCGACCGATCCGCCCGAAGGCAGCCGCCGCGACCTCCCCAGCCCCGGCAACCGTATCACTGACTGTCCTCGCCCTCTGCGTACGGATCCATCAGCAGCTCCGGCGGCGCGGCCACGGCATTGTCCAGCGTACGAAGGTACGCCTCGAGCTGTGCCCGCTCGCGGGCACTCAGCCGGAGGGGCCTGGTCTCCGTCGTTCCCGCCGGGGACCTGGGCGCCCTCGAATAGTGCTCGACCACCTCGGTGAGCGAGGCGATCTGGCCCGCGTGCATGTACGGCGCGCGATCGGCGACGCCGCGCAGCGATGGGGTCTTGAAGGCCCGCGTCAGTTCCTCGCCCTCCGGCGCGAGGAACTCCAGTTCCACGCACACCTCGGCGGGTGCGTCGCTGTGACGGCTGCGGCAGTTGAACTCGTCGGCGAGCACCTTCGGCGCGCCGGCCGCCCGTCCGAGGTCGACGGGCAACCCCGCCGCCGCGGCCACTCCGGTGTTGTGGAAGTGGTCGTCGGTGAAGAGCGGCCCGTTGTGGCACTGTATGCAGTTGCCCTTGCCGACGAAGATCCGCAGCCCCGCCTCCTCCTCCGGCGTGAGGATCGAGTCGGGTGCATGCCCCTCCGCCAGAAGCGCCGCCGCATAGCGGTCGAACCGCGACTCGCCGGGCTGCAGCCGCCGCTCGTAGGCCGCGATCGCCTTACCGATGTTGACGAAGACGTCGGTGATCTCGTCCCGTTTCTCCGGCGGGAGGGCCGCCCAGTTCGCAGCCGCCTCCGGGTCCGGCACCGGCCCGGCATTGCGCGGGACCCCCGAGAGGTCGGGCAGCGGCCCGAAGATCGCCTCGTATTCTTCGCGATGGTGCTCCGCCACCACGTGCGCGTACAGCGCTCGGCTCCCCCCGTGCTCGACGGGGCTCTCGAGAGGGCCCAGCGCCTGCGACCACTGGGAGTCCTTTCGCCCGTCCCAGAAGAGCCATGGGCTGTAGGCCGTGCCCGCGATCGGCATCGTCCGCCGGTCCGTGCGGCCAACCCCTGTGGCCAGGGGCGCATCGTCCTGGAACTGACGGCCCGGCATGTGGCAGCTCCCGCACGACACCTTGCCGTTCACGCTGAGCCGGGTGTCGAAGAACAGGCGCTGCCCGAACGCCGCCGCCGCGGGGTCGTCCGCCCACCGGTTCGTGGGGTCGGTGGGCAGCGGCTCCAGCTCGCCGATCCAGAGTGAGGCGATCTCCTCGATCTCCTCCTCGCTCCAGCGTGTCTCCCGGGACATCGTGGCCGCACAGGCGGCGGCCACGATCGCCAGCACCGGGAAGAGCCCGCCGATCAGGAAACGCAGGTTGCGCATCATCGTCGTCACCCGGTCGGAAGGTCAGAGGTCGAGATTGAAGGTCACGGTGTCGGTACCGGCCGCGGCGGCGATGCGGAACTTCAGCTCCCACCAGCCGCCCATGTTGAAGCGGACGCCGTCGACCTGGTAGAAACCGTTACCGAGCTCGCGGGTGACGCGGGGACGGGTCGGCAGCCCGTGGCCGTGCCGGGGCATCCCTCCGTCGACCTCGATCCGTGCCCCCTCGACAGCGGCGCCGGACGAGTCACGAATCTCCAGCCTGACGGTGTGCATCCGACGGACGCGCAGCGGCTCCGCCGGCTCGATCGTGGCCCGGTAGGCACCGGCGCCGGAGGCCCGCGGCCCGAAGCCGAATTCCGACGCCGGCGGCGGCTCCACACCGCCGTGGAACATCATCATCACGTGGGAGCAGGCGCCGAGCATCAGCAGCGTTCCCACCACCAGCGCGCCCACCTTGAGAGCCCTCGACCAGCCGCCGCGGTGGCCCGCGATCTTTTCGTTCCGGTGCATCGATCTATCCTCCATGCGTGGGTGAAGTCGGGTACCTCGGTCACGCGGAGGAATCTGCGGATCAGCCGGAGGGGCGGATTGAAGGAACCTGCTGCGGTCTTTGAATAAACTGGCTGAGTTGAGGGACGGTGGGATCGGGGAAAACGAACTACGAGGGCTCACGCGCAGCCGCGATGCCGCGAAGGGATTGTCAGCACCATCTCCTTGTTATGGTTGACACTGAGCGATCCGTCGTACGGGTGGTCTGATCGACGGATGGCCACGGTGGGCGTGTTGACTTCGGCTTCGCGACCACAAGCAAACGGACTCTTGACCGAAGAGCGTGAGCCTGACATTCTCGTGTTGGCCCGCCGCTTGGAAACCCCTTCTCTCCTTCAGCCCTGTCCCGAGCGCTTGCCCCACTTTGGCCATGGGCGATCACGCCTCTCAGCGACGAACGTGATGCCGTGCCGTGATCCCCTGCGTGACAGGGGTATTACGTGGATGCGATCGGTAGTCTCACTCGTTCTCACGCTCTTGCTCCTCTCCGGCTGCGAGGAGCCGTTCGAGCCGCTGGCCTCGAGCGGCCTCGCGTTCTCGATCCACGGGCGGCTCGAAGCAACCGCGGACACCCAGTGGGTGCGGGTGATGCCGATGCGGGAATCGCTGGAGACAGCGCCGGGGCCCATCGACGCGGTGGTCACACTGGAGGAGTTGGAGACCGGCACGACCGTGACGATGAGCGAGTCGCAGGTCCGCTACCCATCACCGTTCGTACCGGACGGCGAGCTGTACGCGCACAACTTCTGGACCACGATGCCGATGGTCCCGGGACGGCACTACCGGCTGACCGCCACCCGCTCGGATGGGGCTGCCTCGTCGGCGACGGTGCTGATTCCCGTCTGGGAGTCGCCGACACTGGTGGTCAACCATCGGTTTCTCTTCCCGACGACTCCCGACATTCGCTCTCAAGGCATCCTGTCCTCACGTGGCACGATCGGCGGCACACGATATCTCGGGATGCTGTTCGGCGGCCTCAACACTGCCGAGTGTTGCGAATGGCGGACACCGGGTCCCCAGGAGTACCTTCGGATCACCCGGCCCGCAGAGTTCGAAGGAGACGATCACGAGGTTCAGCTGTCCTGGCCGACCGAAGCGCCATCGTACGTAACGCGTCTACCACTTCGGGGCAAGCTGATTCTCGCGGTCGCATCCGGCGCACCGTGGCCGTACGACGACTCCAGGTTCCTCCGGGAGGAGAGCCATCCCTCGGCGATCAACAACATCGAGGGGGGCGTCGGCTTTCTAATCGGCACGAACACCCATCTCTTCCCCTTCGCCGTCTGCACCCCGCTCGAACGGACGATCCTCTGCACGATCACCTTCGGCCCGAGCTCCGCTACGCTGATCGCGGCAGTGACGAACGGCTGCACCGGTGAGCCACTGTCCGATGTCCAGGTGCAGCTCGTGGGAGCGCGCGAGGATGGTACCCGATCCGAAACCACGGGCGCGAACGGCAAGGTCCAGTTCCCCGGGCTGAAGCCCGGCACCGCGTATTCATTCACGTTCGAAGCACCGATTTCCCCGGGACAACAGAACTCCGATTTCTTCCCGGTCGAGCTTGCGGATGTGGTCTTCGCCGAAGCCGCGATCGACACGGTATCGGTCGTGATGACTCATCGGCGGAACTGCGTTTCGTGAGGGACGGCGGGTGGCGATCGCCGACGGACGGCGCGCGACGAACCATGCGCGGGCGTTTTGCCGGGATGGGTCTCCCGCGACTGCGCTGGTGGCGGTCAAACCGCGCGCGTTTCGTTCGGGGCTACTTCCAGGAGGGCGGGTTTAGCTATGCGCTCCAGAATCCGAGTTTCGGGCGTGCCCGCCGATCTGCCCGGGCGAGGCCCCGTCGCGTCCTCGGCCTCGCGTGATTCCACCTGCCGGGAACCACGCGAAGCCCACCGCGGCGAGATCAGTCGATGGTCACGCCGAGCTCGTAGTCACCGGTGTCCAGGCTGTGGAACGTGCTCGCCTCGATCACGTACACCCCCGTCTCATCCGCCGTGTAGACGAGCCTCGATCCCACGCCGAGGACGTCGGTAGGGTCGTCGTCGTTCTCCGCGACCAGCACGCCGTCGCGATGACGGGCGAGCTGCAGGAATGTGTCGAGCTCGTCGCCGGAATCCATCGTCACCGTGATCTCCTGGCCGGCCGAGAGCGTCACGCGGTAAAGGTCCACGTAATAGAGGTTCGACGGGGTGCCTCCCTCACTCCCGAAAGTCGAGAAGCAGTCCGAGCTGGAGATGGAAGACGGCAGGACGGTGTCACCGTTCAGCATCGTGGCCTGGCAGACCGACACGAATGTGGGATGCTGAGGCGGCCTCCCTCCGGAGCTGGCCGAGAGCGTAGCGAACCCTCGACCCGGTCCGGCCGTCACCTTCTTGCCCGAGACCTCGGCGATGGACGGATTGTTCGTCGCCCAGGACACCATCGCCCCTTCGATTTCCCTCCCGACCAGGTCGAAGACCTTACCGAAGAGCGTGAACTCTTCGTTCGGGTTGAGCGACAGCACGAAGGGGATGTCGCCCACATACCCGTTCGCGAAAGGCACGGCCGCGGAGACGAAGACCTCGAACTCGAACTCCGTCACGCCCGAGAACCGCAACTTCCATCGCTTGGCCGCCGACGTCGAGTCCTCGTACAGGACCTGGTTGTACTGGAAGTACGGCTGGTCGGACGCCGTGAACGTGCCCGTACCGTCAGGGTTCGCGACGGTGATCGTCCCCGCTCCGGTCGAGGTTGGACCGGACTCGAAGAAGACGCGGACACCGGCCACGTCGACGTTGATCCCGTCCGTGGTCCCGATCGGCTGCGGAATGCGGTTGGTGACGGTGACGTCGAAGGCGAAGGTGTCCGCCGTTACCGCGATGTTGCTCGACGTGAGGGTCACGAAAAGGTCCTGTCCGCCGAGAATGGCCCCCTGCGGTCCGCCTGTCGAGCCGAACGGCGACCCGCCGCCGGCCGCTTCGCAGCTCACCTCGAGGTTCTCCGTCGATCCGGCGCAGACGAACTTCGCCAGCGCACCACGGCCGCCGATGAGTTGCCCTCCGTGAGCGAGCTGCTCCGGAGCCGAAACGTCGGAGATGTCGCTGCAGGCGCCGAACAGGAGGATCGTCGCGATGAGCGACGCGGGACGACCGGCATTCCAGAGTTTCATGATTCTTTCGATAGGGGTCGTTCGCTGGCCGCTCGCGGCGGCGTGGCTCTATTGGCTTCCCCGTCTTTCCGGGTGGCCGGCGTCGTTCGGACCTGGCTTGGCCGGCCCCACACGGATACCGAACCGTCTGGTTAGGCAGGCTAAGAGTGCCTGCTGTGAAAATCAATGCTTTTGTTTACCGTAATGAGCCGCCCCGCAGCAGGCGGACCAGCTCCCCAGCTCGCTACGTTCCGAATCGATTCCAATCGACCTGAGTCGGGTGATTTCGAAGCGGCGAGAATCGTTCCGCGACGGGGCTGGGGCGCGTGCGGGTGAGGTCGACCGGCGGGAGAACTGCGCGAGCTATCGATTCCAGGTAAATCCGGGGGATGGTTACCGGGCCATGCGGACGATCCGGGATGACCGTCGTCCACCGAGCGCGCTGAACCGTCGCCGTCCCGGCCGAGTTCAGGAGTCGAGCCCAGCCGGACCACCGCGGGCCGGCCACGAGAAGGGAGACCGAGCCGGAGCGGTGCTCCTACGGCTGGTCCTTCCGTCGGTTGGCGCGTGATCGCGCCCGGGGGTAGGGGCGGAGCACACGCCGGGATACCTCCTGCGCGCGCAGCCGTTTCGCGTGCGCGGCGAGCAGGTCGCTCCGGGAGACAATACCCACCAGCGCGCCTGTCGCCTCGTCGACGACGGGAAGCCGGCCGACGGATTCGCGCACCATATGATCCGCGGCCTCGCGCAGGGTCGAGTTCGGAAGCGCGACGACCGGTGGCCGGCGGAGCAACTGGGCAACCGTTACCGCGGAGGCTGCGGCGGGTCCGAAGAGGTCGCGCCGCGTCAGCACGCCGAGCAGCCGCCCGTCACCGTCTACCACCGGGAACCCGTTGTGTCCGCCCGACTGCTCGCTGTCGAGCCACTCCCTGGCGTCCGAGACCTTCCAGGTCGGGTCGAGGGTCCTGACGTTCGTCGTCATGGCCTCGCTGACGAGCACCTGGGTCAGGAAGTCGAGCGCGTACTCGGGGCGGACCGCGGTCCCGCGCCGGGCGAGCCGCTCGGTCATGATCGACGTCCGCATGAGGAGCACGGAGATGAGGTAGGCAGCGCTGCAGCCGGCCAGCAGCGGCAGAAGGCTCAGCGGCTGTCGCGTGGCCTCGAAGGCGAAGACGATCGAGGCGAGCAGGGCGTGGGACGCGCCCGCGAACATCGCGGCCATGCCAACCAGCCCCGCCACCGGCACGCTCACCGCAGTCGTGGGGATGAGGTCGGCGACGAGCGCACCCAACGTCGCACCCAGTCCTCCCCCGATGATGAACAGCGGCGCCAGGGTTCCGCCGGACGTCCCGCTTCCCAGATACACCGACCAGGCGACCAGCTTCAGGCAGACCAGCCAGAGCAGGGTCGTCCCGATCAGCTCGCCCGAGAGGATGTCGACGATGTGATCGTAGCCGACGCCGAGGATCCTGGGGTCGATGAAACCGCAGACTCCGACTGCAACCGCTCCGATCGCCGGCCACCACATCCAGTGGATGGGCAGTCTGGCGAACCCGTCCTCGATCTCGTAGACGAGCCGGGTCACCCCGACAGCCACCAGCCCGATCGTCGCTCCGACGAGCACGTAGGCGACGAGCGCGGTCCAGCGCGGATCCCCCGGCGGGGCCATCGGGAAGACCGGATCGGGCCCAAAGAGGATCATCCGGGTGCCGGTAGCGGCCGATGCCGCGAGAGCGACGGGGATGATCGAGCGTGCCCGGTACTCGAACAACAGGAGCTCGATGGCGAGCAGGACGGCGGATACCGGCGTGCCGAACGTCGCGGCCATTCCGGCGGCCGCGCCCGCGGCGAGGAGCGTCTTCCGCTCGTCGGACGTGATGCGGATCGCCTGGCCAACCGCCGATCCAAGAGCGCCGCCAGTGGCGATGATCGGCCCCTCCGCGCCGAAGGGTCCACCGGTTCCGATCGCCAGCGCGGCTGACAGCGGCTTGAGGAACATCAACCGTGGGGGGATGCGGCTGTCACCGCGGAGGACCTTCTCCATCACCTCGGGAATGCCGTGTCCGCGGATCGCGGGCGACCCGAACCGGGCCATCAGCCCGATCACCAGCGCTCCGAGCACGGGGATGACGAGCACCGTCGGGCCGACCGACTCCGGCTCGATCTCCACGCTCACGAGGTCGATGCGCCCGGTGAAGACCAGGTTGGTGATGAGGGCGATCAGCGTCACCAGCAGCCACGCGACGATGCCGCCCGCGATCCCCAGGCCGATCGCCAGGCCCGCGAGCGTCAGGAACCGTCGGGGGACGATCCGGTCGGATGGCGGCGTGATCGCCGCGGTCACCGCCACATCGATGGAAGGCACGATGGGGAGCCCGTCGCCCGTGCCCGTATATCGATCTTCCTGCATGATCCTGAGTTGTTCCGTTCGCGGCATCGCGGCATCGCCTGATGTCCGAAGGTAACCCGATCGGCTCCGGCCCGCATAGCGAGTGCACTGGTACACGGGTTGCTCGCCTGCTGGAATGCCAGACTGGAGGCACCTACTACGACAGGACGATACACGGAAGGAGCGCAGCCATGTGGCGAATCGTGGCGCTGCTTTTACTGCTGACCGCGTGCAGTGCCGGCAACGGCGAGCCGGCGGGCGCCCAGGACCCGGAAGCGGCGCGGAGGGAAGTACGGGAGCGGCTCGGTGGTCCGCCGGCGCGCATCGACACCATCACGGCGCAGGCGCTGTCGAACGCCTTCCGCGCGGCGGCGGAGCAGGCGCTGCCCGCGGTCGTGTTCGTAACCGTCGAGCAGCGAGCGCAGGCGGCTCCACAGATCCCGGACCTGTTCCGACGCTTCTTCGGCATCCCCGACGAAGCCTTCGAGATGCCCCCGCAGATCGGCAGCGGATCGGGATTCGTCTTCGACGCGGCCGGGCACGTAATGACGAACGCGCACGTGGTGGAGGGCGCCGCGCGCGTCACCGTGCGCCTCATCGACGGGCGTGAGTTCCCCGCGGAGGTGGTGGGCACCGATCCTTCGAGCGACATCGCCGTCCTCGTCATCGACGGCGCGTCCGGCCTGCCCTCCATCCCGCTCGGCGACTCGGAGGACGTCCGGGTCGGGGACTGGGTTCTGGCGCTCGGCAACCCGCTCGGCCTCGACTTCACCGTCACGGCCGGCATCGTCAGCGCGATGGGTCGCCAGATCAGCGGCCGCGCTACGGCGCTCGAGTCCTTCATCCAGACCGACGCCGCGATCAACCCGGGCAACTCGGGCGGGCCGTTGATCGACCTGCTCGGCCGCGTCATCGGCGTCAATACTGCCATCTCCGGCGGGCCGCGGTTCGTCGGCTATGGCTTCGCGGTTCCCATCAACCTGGCCCGGCTGGTCGCCGACGACCTTCTGGAGTACGGCTACGTGCGCCGGCCGCGGCTCGGCATCGGTGTGGATGACGTCAGCGCGGTGGACGCCGAGGCGTACGGTCTGCCGGCTGTGGCGGGCGCGGAAGTGCGAACCGTGGACCAGGGATCGCCGGCGGCCGAGGCGGGGCTGCGCGTCGGCGACGTGATCGTCGCGCTGGACGACCAGCCGATCCGCACCGCCGCGGACCTGACTACGCGGCTCGCCGGGTACGAACCCGGCACGCAGGTTCGCCTCACGCTCTATCGCGACGGGCAGCAGCGGACCATCACCGTTCGGCTGGGCGAGTTCGAGCGTCCGCAGACGACTACCACGCCGACCAACGTGAACCAGCCGCCCGCGCAGCGGATGCTCGGCTTCAGCGCGACCCAGTTGACGCCGCAGATCGCGGCACAGCTCGGGCTGAGCGTCCAGCAGGGGGTGGTGGTCACGCAGGTGGTGGAGTACGGCCCCGCCGCGATGGCCGGAATGCGCGCGGGGCAGGTCATCCAGAGCATCAACGGTCAGGCTGTCACCTCGATCGCGGACCTGACCAGGATCGCGAACAGCATCCAGCCCGGCAGCGTAGTATCGATCCGCGTGCTCGATCCGCAGGTGGGAGAGACGATCATCAACTTCCGGACGAGGGCGCAGTAGGAAGCACCCAGCGTATTTGGGCGCTGGTCCCTGCGGCGTGCGAGGTCCCCCGGAACGCGGAAACTGGCCTGGAAAGCCGCCTGGAAAGCGGGTCCGGCCGAGCAGCCGATCCACGGAGCGAGCACCGCGGTCAAACCTGCAGTCGCGGCGTCCGGGTGACAGAATCGATTGTCAAACTGGCTGGGTTTCAGTGGTACGAGGGATGCTTCCAGTGGGAGGCGTGGCCCGCCGATGACGCGGGCTGGTTGTAAGAGGGTCATCGCAGTGAAGGAGGTAACCATGGCGCTCATTCCCTACAGCTCTTCGACGGACGTGTTCGGTTCGATGATCGAAGACATGTTCAGGCGGCCACTGGTCGGCTGGGGTGGCCGTCTGGGGGGCGGAAACCTGATGCGCGCTCCCGACGCGGACGTGATCGAGACCGAGGATCAGATCCGCGTGACGGTCGAGCTGCCCGGGATGACGGTCGAGGACGTGGACCTCAGCCTCGAGAACAACGTGCTGACCCTGTCCGGGGAAAAGAAAGAGGAGCGGCACGACGAGGGTGACACCTGGCACCTGTCCGAGCGTCGCTACGGGCGGTTCAGCCGGTCCTTCGTACTCCCGCGGGACGTGGAGCACGACAAGATCGAGGCCCGTTTCGACAACGGCGTGCTGACCGTTACGATCCCGAAGAGCGAGAAGGCTCGCCGCCGCCGTATCCAGATCGGGAACGGGGCGGAGAGGGCGAACGGGCAGTAACGGTTTCCGCATCGCGTCCCGCGTATCCACGCGGTCGCAACTGAACGCGAGGCCCTGGTCGGGGTGCCGGACCCAGTGTCCGGTGAGGCCCGGCAAGGGCCTTTTCGCGTGATGTGCTGGCACCGCCCCGCCGGCATGATGGACCGAGGGACGGAGCGCGCGGCGCCGGGATGTCCTGCGCAGGGTCCCGTGATGGGCCCGCTTACGGCCGGTAGCCGACAGAGGGTGAGGCCGCGGCTGCCGACACTGGAGAGGCGCGAGTTCCTGTCGAGATTCTCAGGATGTAGCGCGATGTAAGGTACGTCCGGCCGTCGCGACGCGGTGAAGCCGGCCGGCGACAGCGGCGGGCGATCGGTTTCCGTCGGGCGTGACGCTGCTAGGTCGCGGAAGGAGCAGCCGGCCGGCGGGCCGTCACGGTTTACAGATCACCGCCTGACCGCCGGTGTATCCACCGCGCTGCAAGCAACATCTGCGTCGCCCTCGGGCGGCGCTTTTTCATTGGTTCAAGGGAGTATGCGGGCCTCGCTGATCCGCTCTTGGGGAAGGTTCTTCCCGAATCCCGGCTTCTACGGCTGGGTTGTGGTGGCGATGGGGTTCGCCTGCTCGGCGCTGGTGTCGCCGGGGCAGTCGTTCGCCATCGCGCTGTATCTGGACCCGATGATGGCCGAAATCGGGCTCGATCGCGTGGAGATCTCCTGGATCTTCGCCTTCGCGACGCTCGCTGCCGCCGCCTGTCTTCCCTGGGTCGGTCGGCTCACCGATCGGACACCGAGCGGGGTCTTCCTCGGCGGTGTACTGGGCCTGCTCGGCGTGTCGATGGCCGGCCTGGCCTGGGCGAAGGGCGCGTTGGGGCTGACCGTGGCGCTCTTCTTCCTCCGCCTGCTCGGACAGGGTGCGGCGGGGCTGGGCACGATCGCGGCGACGGTCCAGTGGTTCCGTCGCTACCGCGGCAGGGCGCTGGCGCTCGTTGGGCTGGGCTATGCGTTCGGCCGCCTGGTCTACCCGGGACTCATCTACGTGTTGATGGACCTGCTCGGGTGGCGCGGGTCGCTCCTGGCGATGGCGGTCGTCTACGTGGCCGTCGTCACGCCGATCTACCTGCGTGTCGTGCGGGACCGCAGGCCGGCCGAAGAGCCGGTCGACGGGATCATGCCCGTACCGGCGGCGGCCGATCCGCAGCCGGCGGAAGTGTCCTTCACCCTGAGCCAGGCCCTCCACTCGCCGGTGTTCTGGGCGCTGCTGCTCTGGAGCACGCTCCTGCCGCTGGTGCACACCGCCGTCATCTTCCACCAGGTGGCGCTGTTCGCCGCCCGGGGATGGGGCGCGGCGCTGGTGCCGCCGTCGTTCGCGATGTACGCGATCACGGGCGTGCTGATGACGTACCTGACGGGTCTGATCCTCGAGCGACGCCCCTCGCGCGTCGGACTGGCCTGGTCGCTCGGGCTCACGGCCGCGGGGATCGTCACGATCGCGCTGCCCCTCAGCCCCTTCGCCGGGGCGATGCTCTACGGTGCGGTAATGGGGCTGGCTTCCGGCGCGCAGGCCGCCGTCAACTCGATCCTGTGGCCTGACTACTTCGGGATCGAGGCGCTGGGGACGGTGAAGGGCATCGTCAGCGCCGCGAACAACGCGGCGACGGCGGTCGGTCCGCCGATCGCGGCGGTGCTGGTGGCGGCGAGCGGGTCGTTCACCAGCAGCCTGGTCCTGTTCGCGGCGGCCTGCGCGGTCGGCGCGGTTCTGTCGATGCGGATCGAGAAGCCGGCCGCGGGGCCCGAGCTGGTACCCGCGGCGCCGGTTCCCGCGCGGGCAGCGGCGTAGGGACGGGCCAAGGCGCCTTGCCGGGCGATGCTGGCAGACGCCTGGGAACTCGCGCAACACCCGGCAAGGACCGCGGCACCCGGCCAGGTCATGGCACCCCCCTGTGGGGCGCGGCAGCAACGCGCTTCCCCATCGCCCGGGGACGGATCAGCGATGTGCGGGCCCGGTCTACTTCGCTACCGTCCCACCACCGTCGTCCCGGCACAGGCCGGGACCCATCAGTCGGCCTGATATGGGAGGGATGGTCCTATCCTATTGCCGGGCCAATGGATTCCGGCCTTCGAGAGTGTGTCGAAACCACGACCTTCCCCCGTCGTCCCGTCGGAGGCCGGGACCCACTATTCGGACAAACGCAGATGGAATCTCGGGCGCCGACAGTTCGCATTACGTTGTTGTGAAACGCGTTGTGAGTATGTATCCGCGCATCGCCAGGCGGATGGATCCCGGCTTTCGAGGCTGTGTCAAAACCCGTCCCTCCCCGTCCCGACACGCTGGCACGAAACGGTGAACAGCCTCCTGGCGCTACGTCCACCCAACGTCGTCCCGGCGCAGGCCGGGACCCATTATTCAGAAAAAACGCCAAGCATTCTCGGTCGCCGAGAGCTCGCACTACGTTGTTATGAAACGCGTTATACGTATGCATCCGCGCATCGACAGGCGGATGGATCCCGGCCT
>CAZJEH010000021.1:0-29070 GCA_964544905.1 uncultured Gemmatimonas sp. | reverse complement strand
GTTCTGCGCCTCGTCGAGGATCACGAACGCGTCGTTGAGCGTGCGGCCGCGCATGTAGGCCAGCGGCGCGATCTCGATCGCGCGCGTCTCGATCGCCCGCCGCACCCGCTCGGCCGGCATCATGTCTTCCAGCGCGTCGTAGAGCGGCCTCAGGTACGGATCGACCTTCTCCTGCAGGTCGCCCGGCAGGAAGCCGAGGTTCTCCCCCGCTTCCACGGCCGGCCGCGCCAGGATGATCCGCTTGACGCGCTTCTTGTTCAGCGCATCGACGGCCATCGCCACGGCGAGGTAGGTCTTTCCCGTTCCCGCCGGACCGATGCCCACTACGATGTCGTTCTTCTCGATCGCCTCCAGGTACTCCCGCTGCCCCTCCGATTTGGCGGTAATGACCTTGCGGCCTCCGGCGATGGCGATGCGCGTACCCTCGGCGCGCGAGAGTCCGCCCTCGGAGATCGCCGCCGTATCGGCGAAGCGGGCGATGTCGTGCGTGGAGAAGCCGACTCCCATGCGGGCGAGGTCGACCATGTGCTGCGCGACCGGAACCACCCGCTCGATCTCCTCGGTCTTGCCCGAGAACACAAGCTGGTCGTCTCGCATCACGACGCGGCAGCCGCAGAGCCTCGAGAGCTCCAACAGGTGCGCATCATTGACTCCGGCCAGGAGCAGGGGGTCGACGCCCTCGGTCGAGATCCGGTGCTGGACCGTAGGGTCCTTGATATCAGGCATCCACCCTCCGAGTCGGAGCCAGGGGAGTGTATCTGTCCGTGTTGTGTTCGATCAACTCGTGCTCGGCTCTATGGTGCGAATGTGCAGCTCGCGCAGCTCGTCGTCACTCACGGGAGACGGCGCTCCCTCGAACAGCGCCCGTGCCGCCGTAGTCTTCGGGAACGCGATGACGTCGCGGAGGCTGCCCGCCCCCGCGAGGAGCATCACCAGCCGGTCGAAGCCGAAAGCAAAGCCGGCGTGCGGAGGCGCACCGTACTGGAACGCCTCGAGCAGAAACCCGAACTTCTCGCGGGCTTCCTCCTCGCTGAGGCCCAGCGCGGTGAACACCGTCCGCTGAAGGTCCCGATCGTGAATCCGGACCGATCCGCTAGCCATTTCGTTGCCGTTGTACACCGCATCGTACGCACGGGATCGCAGCCCGGCGCCGTACAGGCTCCAGGCGCGGTCCTCCGCGCTCGCCGCCGGTGCCGCCGCCAGCTCACGCAGCCGCTCGACGTCGTCCACGTGCGGGGCCGTGAACGGGTGATGGGATGCGATGGCTCGACCGGTCTCGGCGTCCCAGTCGAACATGGGGAAGTCCGTCACCCAGGCCCAGGCGTGCGTATCCCGATCGACGAGGTCGAGGGCGACGCCGAGGTGGCGGCGTAGCTCGTCCAGCGCCGGCTCGAGCAGCGGCTGGTCGCGCGGGTATTCCCGCGGGTCTCCGCCTCCCGTACGGAAGTGTCCGACCACGGAGACGAACAGATCGCCATCGCCCATTCCCGTCGCGGCTTCGAAGGCCTCGGCGATCGTCCCTTCGAGCGCTTTGGCGAACGACCCCGAGTAGGCCCCCTCCGTCCGCCTGACCCACAGCGCTCCGACGGCGCCCCCGCGCTTTGCAACCTCCTGCAGGCCGTCAAGATCCTTCCTCGACAGCGAGGCGCCCCCGGGCACGCGGATGCCACGGATCCGCTGGGCCGTGCCGACGGTTCCGGAGAACACGCGGAAATCGGTCGGCTGCAGCACCTCGGTCACGTCCACGATTCGCAGCGGGTTGCGCAGGTCCGGCTTGTCGGACCCATAGAGCCTCAGCGCCTCCTCGTAGGTCAACCGCGGGAACGGCGTCACCAGGTCGACGTGCAGGAGGTCCCTCCAGATGGCCGCGATCATGCCTTCGCCCACCCGGAAGACGTCCTCTTCGGACACGAACGACATCTCCGCGTCGATCTGGGTGAACTCCGGCTGCCGATCGGCGCGGAGGTCCTCGTCGCGCAGACAGCGTACGATCTGGTAGTATCGGTCGTACCCACTGACCATCAGCAGCTGCTTGTAGAGCTGCGGCGACTGCGGGAGGGCAAAGAACTCGCCCGGGTGGATGCGGCTGGGAACCAGGTAGTCCCGAGCACCCTCGGGCGTCCGCCGGGTCAGCATGGGCGTCTCGATCTCGATGAACCCCTGCGAGTCGAGGTAGTGACGAGCGCTGCGGGCGGCGCGGTGTCGCAGCAACAGGTTGTGCTGCAGCTCCTCGCGGCGCAGGTCGAGGTAGCGGTAGCGGAGCCGCAGGTCCTCCATCGGCAGCGCCTCGTCCGGAGCGCGATAAACGGGGATCGGAAGCGGGTCCGCGGCCTGGATGATGGTCAGTTTCTCAGCACGGACTTCGATCTCACCCGTCTGCAGTTCCGGGTTGACCTTGCCGCCGGGGCGCAGGTTCACGGTCCCCTCGATCTGGATCACGTCCTCGGGGCCGAGCCCGCGCGCCGTCTTGACGACGTCGGCAGAAGCGAACTCCGGGTCCACCGATACCTGGACGATGCCGGCACGGTCGCGGAGATCGATGAAGACGAGGCCGCCGAGATCGCGGCGCCGGTGAACCCAGCCTACCAACCGTACCCGGTTATCCGCGTGGTACGACCGCAGCGAACCCGCGAGGTGCGTGCGGTAAGCGGTCGCGAATCGTTCGCTCATGTAGTCGTGACGTTCGTGGCCTCGCCGCGTACCCGCTCGGGTGTGGCGTGGCGCGATCGGAACAACAGATAGAGGAGCACGCCGGCGACCGCTCCCGCCGCATCGGCGACCCAGTCACCGGCAGAGGCGAAGCGGTTCGGGACCATGCTCTGGTGCAGCTCGTCGAGAACGCCATACCCCCAGGCGGTCGCCACCGCGGCGACCATCCCGTGCCCGGATCTCGACGCACCGAAGGCAAGCAGGAATCCCAGGATGGCGTAGGCGCCGAAATGCGCCACTTTGTCGAGATTCCCCGCCAGGTTGACCGGAAGTGCCGGCCGCGAACTCATAAAAAAGAGAAAGGCAGCCCAAGCGGCTGCCGGTCCCCAGGCTGTCAGGATACGCTTCACCCCGCCTCGGCTTCCTCGATCACCGCGTAGAACTCCTCAGGCGTCTTCGCCTCCATCAGCCGCACGCGGAACGAGTCGCGGCGCAGGAGGCGTGAGATGCGGCTCAGGGCCTTGACGTGCTGGCCCGCCGCCGACTCGGGTCCCACGAGCAGGAAGAAGAGATGAACCGGCTTTCCGTCGAGAGCCTCGAAGTCGACACCCTCCGGCTTCACTCCGGCCACCAGCGACAGGTCGCTGACTGCCGAAGACTTCCCGTGCGGGATCGCCACGCCACTGCCGATCCCCGTACTGAGAACCTCTTCACGCTCCCTGACCGCCCGCAGAACCTCGGCCGGGTCCTTCACCGTCGTTGTCGAGCTCACGACGTCGACAAGCTCCGCGAGGATCTCGTCCTTCGTTTCGCTGACGAGAGGGATCTTGATCCGCGACGGCGACAGCATTTCTGTGAGCTGCACTTGTGACCTACAGGCTAATCGGGTAAAGGCTCGTCGCCGATCCGGATCCGCCGGACACACTCGGTCAGGGGTCGGGGTATCAAGTCGCCCGACGCCCGCGGACGCCCGCTCCCGTGGGATGCAGGGACTGCAAAAGGTAACTCACGCCCACATCCGCATCAAGCGGCGTGGAATGCGGAGATTTTCACGTAAATACCGGGCCGGCGCGGCCCGTTCACTCCGGATTACCAGGTGGAAGACACCAAGCAGGGCCTGGACCTGATCGGCATGACGCCCGCGGAGGCGGAAACCGCTCTGCGCGATCACTTCGCCGCGCGCGGACAGCCAGCCTATCGCGCGAGTCAGGTCCTGCGGTGGATCTACGAGCGCGGTGCAACGGCCTTCCACCAGATGTCCGACCTCCCGGAACGGGAGCGAGAGTCCCTCGCCTCGACCTTCCCCCTGACCCGGCTCGACGTGTCGCGCGTTTCCCGTTCCCGCGACGGCACCGCCAAGCACCTCTGGCGCCTGGCAGACGGAGAGCTGATCGAATCGGTGCTGATCCCTACCGATCGCCGCCTCACGCTGTGCATCTCGTCGCAGGCAGGCTGCGCGATGGCCTGCACCTTCTGCGCGACGGGCTGGATGGGATTTCAGCGACAGCTCACGGCAGGCGAGATCGTCGCGCAGTACCGGCAGGCTCGCACCTGGGCGGAGGACAACGACTATGGACCCATCACCAACATCGTGTTCATGGGGATGGGCGAGCCCTTGATGAATCCGCGAGCCGTCTTCCCGGCGCTCGACATCCTGAATCACGGCTATGGCGTCGGCGCTCGCAGGATCACGGTCTCGACCGTAGGGGTCGTCCCCGGTATCGACCGGCTCGCGACGCTGCCCGAACAGTACCGGTTGGCGGTGTCTCTCCACGCGCCGGATTCTACCCTCCGGCAACAGCTGATTCCCCTGGAGCGGAAGTACCCGCTCCCCGTGCTGCTCGAGAGTCTCAGGCGCTTCGACGCCGCAGGCGGGAAGCGGATCACGTTCGAGTACGTGATGATCGACGGGGTGAACGACTCCCTCGAGCGGGCGGACCAGCTGGCGGACGTCATCGGCGAGTTCAAGGCTTTCGTGAACCTGATTCCGTTCAATCCGATCCCCGGTACCGACTGGAGACCAACGCCGCCGCCGCGACTCAGGACGTTCGCCGATCGGCTGGAGCGAAAGGGCGTCTCGGCCTTCGTGCGGGCCCCACGCGGGCGCGACATCGCGGCGGCATGCGGCCAGCTCAAGGCGGAACACGTCGAGGCGGGAAAGGCCGCGAAAGCGAGGGCAGCCGCAGCTGCGGAGGAACAGCCGGCTGGCCTCTAGATGAGGGAGGGGGGCAGGCATCCCGGACCGGCGTTCCGGGACTGTGCGAACCGGAGCACCCCCTGCCCCGCCGAGCCCGGTCCGCTCCGTCAGGATTCCTCGAGACTCAAGGGGGACTTTCGCTCGAACCCCAATCCCTTCCCAGAATGACCGTGGCGTCCAGGTAAAGCGTGGTGTCGATCGCCGACTCGACACGGCTGATCCCCAGCGCCTCAGCGACCCGAGCGGCCGCCACCGAGTTGCCGCGACGATCCAGGACAACCGACGTGTCGCGACCGCCTCCACCGGCGTTGCCGTAGTACTTCACGTCGAAGCGCATCCGGCGCAGCTGCTCGGTGGCGGAGCGCGCGGCGCCGGCGATACCGGACCCGTTCAGCACTTCGACGCCGATCGGTTCCTCGCTGCCGGGCAGGATACCCAGCGCGCTGAGTGCCGGTGGCGGCGCCGTTCGCTCGGCTCCGAGCCCCGCCACCATGGACCCGAGCAGAACGAGCACGGCGAGCACCGTTACCGCCAGACCGATCAGTCGGAACGCCATCAGGAGTTCCCCTCCTCGAGCACGACCGCCGACCAGAAGGCGGCTGTCTCTCCTCGCAGTGGCAATCGCCGATCCAGCGCATGCCGCAACCTGGCGTCCAGCACGTCGAGAAGTACAGCGTGGCGATCGTGCGGCATTCGCGCACGCAGTCCCGCTCGCCACTCGACGAGCTGAGGCCGTCCGGGTTCGAGGAAGTCGGCGAGATAGAGCGCGCGGCCCAACTCGTCCAGATCCGGGCTGCCGATCGTGTGATATCGAACGGCCGTAACAATGCGCGGGTCGACCAGCCCCTGCAGCCGGCGCGCCGCGGCCGGTCCGTGCAGTACCTTGCCTGGGAGGTCCTGCTCGGATTCCGGCAGATCCTTGCGGAGCTCCTCCGGCGACGCGTCGCGCAGGGCGTCGTGCAGCATACCCGCCGCGCGCCAGCGGATGACCTCGGCCTCCGGCAACCCCAGTTCCCGCGCCCACGACTCGAGCAGATCCGCAACACGCCGCATGTGCGCGCGGCGGTCCTCCCCGGCGATCGCCCAGTCCGGCAGCTCGCCGCGGGCTGCCGATTCCTCCGTCGGTGTCGGCAAAGGAACCGCCTCAGTCGAAGCCACGGCGGACATACGGCTCCAGGATCGCTCGGTTGCGAACCGATGTGTTCGCGACATAGTTCCAGCCCTTCATCTCCACACCACTCCCGATCCAGCTGTTGATCACCCGACAGCCGGGACCGACGACGGTTTCCTCGCCAACGGTCGTCTGGCCCTCGAGCACCACCCCCGGGTAGATGATGCTGTCCCGCCCGATGCGAACGTCCACATCGACCACGACCGATTCGGGCAGTAGGAAAGTAACGCCGGCCTCCATCAAAGCCGTGACCAGGTGATCCCGGATTCGCCGATGGGCCAGGGAAAGATCCTTTCGGTTGCGCACGACCACGGTCCCGCCGCCATTGACCCGCTCTCGTCCTTCCGCGACTCCATGGGGCGTCGAAAGCAACAACGGATCGCGGAGCACTTCGCCCGCTGCCGCGCCTTTGACGGCGACGGCGGCCACCGCATCCTTTCCGCCTGCGATCCAGGCATCCGCGCTCGAGACAAGCAGTCGGCGAACGGCCTCAGGATCGAGGTACGCCGCACCGTGCGCCAGCACCACGCGCTCCGCCTCACCGCCGGGTCCGGACAGCTCCCCCCCGGGAGGCTGCACCCGAACCGGCGCCGGAAGTCCATCGAACAACTCCTCCGAAAGATCTGAGCCCACCACTACGACCTCGACGGGCCAGGGCCGATGCTGCGCGAGAGCGTTGACGGTGTGCCAGACGAGTGGCCGACCGGCTACAGGATGGAGGTACGTTGGGAGACGGGAATTCATCTGGCCGCTGCCGTCCGCATCCGGCCTTGCGAGCACTACGGCGGACCAGCTCGTCATCGGCGGACCCCGACCGGCTCAACGATGGAACCGGGCCGCAGTGGTACGCTCCTTCGGCGGGAGCGGCGATGACGTGCGGCAATTTCGCGGATGGCCATCCCTCAGGGCAGCGGGTTGGTCCCTAGCACGACATTGTCGATGAGGCGGGTCGCGCCGACCCAGGCAGCAATTGCACAGACGGTTCCGCGACTCACGACCGACACGGGCTCGAGCGTCAGGGAGTCGACGACCTCGGCGTAGTCCAGGGATACACCGACCTCCTCCGATTTGTGCAACGCCGCCAGGTATGCCTCGGGAGAGCGCTCACCCGCTTCGAACAGCCGAACGCACTCTCGCAGCGATCGAACGAGCGCGAGCGCCCTCCTCCGCTCGTCCTCGGAGAGATAGCGGTTTCTCGAACTGAGTGCGAGTCCGTCCGGCTCGCGGACGATCGGACCGGCGATGATGTCGATCGGCATCTGCAGGTCTTCGACCATCCGGCGAATCAGGAACAGCTGCTGGAAATCCTTCTGGCCGAAGACGGCGAGGTCCGGTGAAACGATCCCGAAGAGCTTGGCTACGACCGTGAGTACGCCGCGGAAATGCCCGGGCCGACTACGACCGTCCAAGCGGTCGGCACCGCGCTCGGGAACGACGGCGATCCACGGCTCCCCGTCCGGATACATCTCCTCGGTCGGCGGCGCGAAGACGAGATCGACACCTGCCTGCTCCGCCATTCGGAGGTCCCGCTCGAGATCGCGGGGATAGCGATCGAAGTCCTCGTTCGCGCCGAACTGGAGGGGGTTGACGAAAATGGAGAGGACGGTGTGGGTGGCTTGCTGGCGAGCGATCTCGACGAGTGAGGTGTGGCCCCGGTGCAGGTAGCCCATCGTCGGGACGAAGCCTAGCCTGCCACCAGTGGCCCGCACGGTGGCGCTCCACTCCCTGACCTCCGCCCTCGTCGTCACCAGGCGCATGGAAGGCCCGTTCCGGTCAGCGGAAGCTGTGCTCCGGCGCCGGATACTCGCCCGCCTTCACCGCGCGGACGTACTCGCGTACCGCCGCTTCGGCGATGTCGCCCAGGTCGGCAAAGCGCCTCAGGAAGCGGGGCTCGAAGCCACGGTTGAGGCCGAGCATGTCCGGCAGAACGAGGACCTGTCCGTCGCAGGAGGGGCCAGCACCGATCCCGATGGTGGGGATGCGCAAGGCGGCCGTGACATCGGCGGCCACGTCCTGCGGGATCAACTCGAGGACGATGCTGAACGCTCCGGCGGCCTCCAGTCGTCTAGCTTCATCTACGATTCGCTCACGATCGGCGTCGTTGCGCCCCTGTACTCTGGCCCCGCCAAGTCGATTCACCGCCTGCGGCGTGAAGCCCAGGTGACCCATCACGGGGATTCCGGCCCCCACGATCGCTTCCACCGCGGCGGTGATGCGCTCTGACCCGCCTTCCAGCTTCACCGCGGCTGCACCGGTTTCCTGGAGGATGCGACCGGCGTTCCGCACCGCCTCTTCCACCGAGACCTGGTAACTCAGGAACGGCATGTCCACCACGACGAGACCGCGCTCCGCCGCGCGGCAGACGGCGCGGGCGTGATGGATCATCGCCTCGAGGGTCACCGGAAGTGTCGAGTCGAGACCGAGGACGACGCTGGCGAGCGAATCGCCGACGAGGATGATGTCGACATCCGCGGCGTCGACGATGCGAGCGAAGAGGTAGTCGTACGCGGTGAGCACGGCGATGCGCTCGCCGCGCTCCTTCATCTGCTGGAGATCGAGAACGGATACCCGACGGGAGGGGCCCCGGCTCTGCGTCGCCATCTGCCTATCGGTAGGCGGCGCTGCCGCACCGCGGTCGCGGATCATGCCGTAGCATGAAAACCCTTTTACCACAAGGGCTTGTTGACGTGCCGGCAAGCTAACTCCACATTCAGACCGTGTCAAATGGCATCCGTTTCGATCCCCTGCTCGTCCATTACCTGGCTGGGGAGCTCGATCAGCTTCTGAGGGGTCGCGAGTGTGCCGCGGCCCCTCTCTTCGTCGCGGACCGAACGGTGGTACTCCCGCTGAACCGCGGCGAGGGGCTCCGCTTCGATCTCCATCCAACGAGGGGATGGATCAGGATCGTCCCCGTGCCGGGCCTGGAGTCCCCGGACGCGGTGTGCGTCGGCGTGGAGGCCCCGCCCGACGAGCGAATCCTGCACTTCCATCTCGACCTCGACGACCGATTCCGGCCGCGCCGGCGAACCCTTACGGTCGAGCTCCACACCAACCAGTGGAACGCGATCCTGCACGAGGATGGGAAGATCGAAAGCACCCTGTGGCGGCGGCGCGCGGGAACGCGAGACCTGGCGCCGGGGCGATTCTACGTTCCGCCCTCCGGCGCGCCGCGATTCGGTCTCGGAGCCGTATCCAGGGAGCGGGCGTGGGAAGCGTGGATGGAGCGCCTGGGCTCGGGTGAGGATTCGTCGCTATCGGACAGGCTGGTCTCCGGCTTCGCGTACACCGGTGCGATCAACGCCGACTGGATCCTGACCGGCGCGGCTCCCGGGACCCCGGAGTCTCCGGTGGACCTCCGGGCAGCGTTCGACCGCTGGTGGTGGTTGCGGAGCCTTCCGCCAGCCGAGCCATGCGTCCTCGACCTGCCTCGAGGACCGCAACCCTACCCGCTCCGCCTCGCGGGAGAGAGCGCGGAGCGCCACGAGTCCCTCCTTGCGGCGATGAGCGCCGTCGCCGAACTCGTTCCGCTCGACAAGGGGGCCGACAGGCTGGAGCCTGCCCGACGGGTTGCGGCCCGGGAGCTTGACGCGGCCAGGCGGCGGCTGGATCGGCTCGAGGCGCAGCTCACCGCCACAGAGGATGTAGAGAGACTGCGAACCATCGGGGACCTGCTGCTCGCACGGATCGACTCCGTCCCCCGAGGGGAGACGCACGCAGTGATTGAAGACTGGGAAGGCAATCCGGTGGAAGTCGAGCTCGACCCGCGCCTCACGCCCGCGGACAATGCCGCCCGCTACTACGACGAAGCGCGGCGCTGCGCCCGTGCTGCCGAACAGCTACCCGCGCTGATCGCGGCGGCCCGCAGGGATGTCGAGCGCTGGACCGAGGCCAGCCGTCAGTTGGAGGAGGGCACCTGCCCGGAGTGGCTCGAGGAGCTGGTGGGCACCAAGGACCGTCAACAGAAGACCGCAGCCGGTGCAGTCGGCGCGCCTGCCCCGCCGTACCGGGTCTTCCGTACCTCGGGAGGACTGGAGGTCAGGGTCGGCCGGAGCGCGCGTGACAACGACCGCCTCACGTTCCACGAGTCGAAGCCGGATGATGTATGGCTACACGCCCGATCGGTGCCGGGGTCGCACGTCATCCTTCGCTGGTCTGATCCGAACGCCGCTCCGCCCGCGCGCGACTTGCGGGAGGCGGCGCAGCTGGCCGCCGTGTTCAGCCGCTCACGCACTTCCTCGACGGTCGCCGTCGACTGGACTCGACGGAAGTACGTGCGTAAGCCGCGCGGAGCCCCGCCGGGGACGGTGATCCCCCAACGGGTGAAGACTCTGTTCGTGGAACCGGACGAGCGGATCGTGAGGATGCTGGCGGCCGACCGGGACGAGCCGGAGTCGTCGGAGGTCAGCTCCGACGCGTATCCTCGAGCGCCCGACGGAGGGAGCTGATCAGGCTGGAGGCCCCGGCGACCCCCTCCCTGTCCAGGGCGTCGACGACAGCGCTTCCCACCACCACTCCCTGCGCGAGAGCCCCGGCGGCCGCTGCCTGCTCAGGTGTGGAAATCCCGAACCCGACGGCAACCGGCACCGACGTCGCCGCTCGCAGCTCCGAGAGCCGGCCCTCCAATCCTTCCGGCAGGGCCGATCGCATCCCGGTGACCCCGGTCCGCGAGATGTAGTAGACGAATCCCTGCGATCGCCCGGCGATGTACGCCGCGCGTCCGGCGGTCGTCGTCGGGGCGATGAGCCGCACGAGATCGAGCGGAGACTCCTCGAACACCTTCTCGAGGGGTGGATCAGCATCCACAGGCAGGTCCGTGAGCAGCACGCCGTCGGCACCCGCATCGACCGCCGCCTCGATGAACTTCTCGACGCCGAAGTCCAGGATCGGGTTGAGATAGCTGAAGAGCACGACCGGGGTCTCGCTGACCGCGCGGAACCGCCGCGTCAGGTCGAGGCTCCACGCGAGATCCACCCCCTGCTGGATCGCCGCGAACGAGGATTTCTGGATGGTCGGGCCATCGGCCAGGGGATCGCTGAAGGGAATCCCGAGTTCGATCAGGTCCGCACCGGCGTCGGCGATCGCCTGCAGAACCTCCAGCCCCTGCCCGGCAACGGGGTGGCCCGCCGTGGTATAAACGACGAGAGCCGCTCTCCCCTCAGCCGCGGCCCTCGCGAAAGCCTCCCCGATCCGTCCGCTCTGTCTAGGCAAAGTATTCCTTGATGTCGATCCCGTACTTTTCGGGGTCGGTGGTCTTGATGATCGATCGCTTCGGCGCCCCGGTCGCGGGATCGTTCTGCGCCAGGTCGATCGACACCGGCGGCCGCAGGGGGGTTCCCATCTCGTCGTAAATGATTTTCACGACGGGCCGACTCGGCATGTCCGGGTTGGTCTCCGTCACGACCGCCAGCTCGAAAGTATCTAGGACGACCAGGCTGCCGATCGGGAAGAAGCCCGTCATGCTGATGAACGCCTTCACCAGCAACGGGTCGAACCCACGGGCAGGGTTGTCCCGCATCTCCCGCAGGACGGCGTCCGGAAGCCACGGAGTCGACTGATAGCTCCGCCGGGTGGTCGCCGCATCGAATCCGTCCGCGATGCCGACGATGCGTGAGAATAGCGTCGGATCGCGCTGGCGTCGACTGGGCGGATACCCGGTGAGGTCGATCTTCATGTGATGCTCGTACGCCGTCAGCAGGGTGCGGAAGGGAATATCCCCGACGTGCCGCATCTCCAGGAGGGTCAGCAGCCCCTCGACCGGGTGCTCCCGCACGATCGCCCACTCCGGCTCCTCCAGGTGTCCCGCCTTGGTCGTCAGTTCGATCGGCATGCTGGCCTTGCCGACGTCGTGCATCAGGGCGGCCATTCCCAACTCGCACAGCTCGGCCTTGGACAGCCCGAGCTTCTTGCCGAGGGCGATGCTGAAGATGGAGACGTTGACGGAGTGCGCGAACGTGTACTGGTCGTACTCCCGGAGGACCGTCATCCCGATGATGGCGCTTTCGTTGTTGAGCACCTGGTCGACGATGTCCTGCACCGCCCTCTTGACCCTGCGAACACTCACCGCCCGGCCCATCCGAACGCCGAGAAGCGCCTCCCGAGCGACCGCGATCGACTGCGCGTACGTCTGCTTCGCCTCGTCCTTGGCTTGCTTCACTTCCCCCGGATCGGGGCTGTTCGACGGGCCGACGTGCACGCTTGCCACGGATCGCTCGAGCCGCTCGCTGAAGCCAGCGAACGGATCCTCGCGATCCGGCTCGCTGACCAGCAGGGAAAGGAGAGCGATCCATTCGCCGCGCGTGATGCCCGACTGGATCTCGATGCTCCCCACCTCGTGCACGCGGAGCGCACGCCCCACTGCCCCGACAGTCGCATACGTGGTCAGATCGACGCGGATCCGAAGGTCGTTGATGAAACAGAAGTCCCCGACGTACCGAACGCTGATGCCGTCCTCGGCGCTGAAGATGGCGCTCGCGGTCGAGGTCAGGTCGCCCAGCGCGTTCTGGACCGTCTGGTTCTCGACGGGATAGAGCTTCAGGGCGCGCATGGCGCCATGGAAAGCGAAGAGGAAGTCGCGCGCGAGTCGCTGGGTGGCGCGCTCGTCAGCCGCGGCAGGCGCTGATGCGCCCTGGCGCTCGTCCCGTTCCACGTCGGCCATCATCACGCCGTCTCCCCGCGCAGGGCGCGCGCAACCGCGGTGCGCACGACAGGATCACTGTCCGTGGCCGCCCGGTTCAATGCGTCGCGAGCGGATGGATGCCTGACCTTCCCCAGGGCGATCGCGGCACATGCCCGGATCTCCGTGGGCTCACCGCGGCTCAGGAAGGAACGTCCGTTCAGAATACGATCGAGGACCGTTACGCTATCGCCATCCGCGAGCAGACCATACGCCTCGAAAAACACAAGCTTCTCGGTACGATCGGCGTCCCGGAGGCGCTTCCCCGTGATGACCGCCTCGAGGGCCGGCCTCCCCGCTACGAACGTCAACGACCCGATCGTTCTCGCCGCGGCGATGCGAACGTCGCGCTCGGGATCATCGAGCAGCGGTACGATCGCGTTCCCGGCAGCGGCCGCGCGCAGGCTTCGCAGCGCCTCGAGAGCGGCAACCCTTAGAGCGGGGGACCCGTGGCGGAGGAAGCGCACGACCTCAGGGGTCGCAGCGCCGATCTCCAGCCGGCCTATCCACAGGAGTGCATTCGTGGCGACCGCCTCGTCGTCGTTCCTCAACAGTTCGACGATGTGATCCCGGTTGTCCTCGGCAAGCCGTTGCATGCACCCGGCCAAAGCCCGCCGGACGGCGGGTTGCTCGACGTTCTCCGTCACCCGCATGAGCGGCGCGATGGCCTTCGGGGGGAAGAAGCTCAGCAGGTGAGCGACGGAGCCATCGGCGAGTCGCCCGGGATCGCTCTCGAGAATGGTCGCGAGCTGGACGATCGAGTCTTCCGTCCCCAGCGAGTCGATGAGCTTCTGGTACTCCTCGACCGCCGCATCGGCCAGCACCCCCTCGCGACGGCGGAGCACCGTGAGCTCCTCGAGCAACGCGGCCGCGCGATCGAAGCGGCCGCTGGCCAGCGCGGCCGGCAGCAGCTCGCTCAGGATCGCCAGGATACGGATCTGCCGTTCGGGAGTCCCGTCCTCGAGTCGATCGAGGAGGGCGTTCAGGACGTCGCGCCAGAGGTCCCGCTCGGATTCGCGCCGGATCTCGTCCTGCAGCTTCCGAAGCTCGGCGTCGTCGAGGAAGTACAGCGTCTCCTCGAAGGCTTCGGTAGAGGCGAACTGTATCGCCTGCTGCTCCTCCTCCCGGACCGCGGCCGCGTCGATCGGCCGGGGCTCCGAGCTCTCCCCGTCCGCCAGCTCGATCCCTTCCGCGCCGAGCTCGACGGCGCGGTAGCGCAGCCGGGTCAGATCCTCCTGCCAGAGAAGGGTGATCAGGTCATCCTCCTCCTCGCGGACCGACGGGGCTCGGGCCAGGACGCCCAGCACACGCATCAATTCCTCCTCCTCGAACTCCGGCAGGAGGGTGATCTCGCGGATACCGTCCTTGTAGAACAGGAAGGGGAGGTCGCTACCGGTATCGGCGGTGCTGAAGACGACGCGACCGTTCCAGCGGATGGCATCCTCCTCGATGTCAAGACGCAGCTCGGGGACCTCCTCCCAGAGGTCGGCGAGCTTCTCGCGAAGGATCCCCACGAAGCGATCGACCATGGGGTTGTTGCCCTCGTAGAGCCGATAGCTCCGCAGGGCGGCAGCGAAGGCACGCAGGGCATCCTCTACCCGACTGGCGTCGAGGTCGTCGAGGTCCGGTTCGAGGCCCTGGGGTTCCTGCTGGATCGTGGTCATGAGCTACGCTCAGAGCTCGCCCCTGAGCTCCGCGACCTGTGAAACATCCTTGTCGCCACGCCCGCTGAGACAGACCACGACCGGCCCGCGGCCGGCCCAGTTCCGCCCCTCGCGGAGGACGTACGCGACGGCATGCGCGCTCTCCAGCGCGGGGATGATGCCTTCGAGTCTGGCAAGCTGTTCGAACGCGGCGAGAGCTTCGGTATCGGTTGCACTGGTGTACTGCGCCCTGCCCTGGTCCTTGAGATAGGAGTGCTCGGGACCGACGCCGGGATAGTCCAGCCCGGCGGAGATGGAATGCGCAGGTGCCACCTGCCCGTGCTCGTCCTGCAGCAGGTAGGAGAGCGAACCGTGCAGTACCCCCGGCTTTCCCAGCCCGAGCGAAGCCGCATGATGACCAGTTTCGACTCCATGCCCCGCCGCCTCCACCCCGATGAGTGCGACGTCCGCATCCTTCACGAATTCGTGGAAGATCCCCATCGCGTTCGACCCGCCACCGACGCAGGCGACGACGGCCGCAGGGAGCCGCCCGGTAGCCTCGAGACACTGCGCCCGGGCCTCCCGCCCGATGATCGACTGGAAGTCGCGAACCATCCGCGGATACGGATGCGGTCCGACCACCGAGCCGATGATGTAGTGCGTGTCCTGGACGTTCGTGACCCAGTCCCGGATCGCCTCGTTGGTCGCATCCTTCAACGTGCGGGTCCCGGACGAAACCGGTCGGACCTCCGCGCCCAGCAACTTCATCCGGTAGACGTTCAGAGCCTGGCGGCGGACGTCCTCTTCACCCATGTAGACGACGCACTGGAGCCCGAATAGCGCGCAGACGGTCGCCGTCGCGACACCGTGCTGGCCGGCTCCCGTTTCCGCGATGATTCGCGGCTTCCCCATGCGTCGCGCGACAAGGACCTGCCCCAGCGTGTTGTTGATCGTGTGGGCGCCGGTGTGGTTGAGATCCTCCCGCTTCAGGTAAACATCGGCACCGCCGGCGGCTTCCCCCAGCCGTCGAGCGTGATAGAGCGGCGTCGGCCGGCCGACGTAGTCCTTCCAGAGCGCTTCGAGCTCGCGCCAGAACTCCGGATCCCTGGCAGCCTCGTCATAGACCAGCGTCAGCTCGTCGAGCGCCGCGATCAGCGTCTCGGGGACGAAGCGGCCACCATAGCGGCCGAACCGGTCCGACCCGAGGTCGGCCAGGGCGGTACCCACCATCAAACGACTCCTCCCCTGAGCGCGGCGCGCGACACGGCCGCGGCAAATGCACGAATCAATTCCGGATCCTTTCGTCCGTGGGAACTCTCCACACCGCTGCTGACGTCGACGATGTCGGGCGCGAGCAGCGCGATCGCATCCTCGACGTTGTCCGGCCCCAGCCCTCCGGCGACGATCAGCCGCAAACCCTTTCGGACGAGGTCCCTCTCCGGCGCGATCGCCTCCCACGGAAAGCGGGTGCCCGTTCCGCCAGGACCGGCGACGGACCAGCCATCCAGCAATATCCCGTCGACGTGCTCGAGATAGCGCTCCACTTCCCGGCGAAACTCTGCGGCGTCGCGCGGCCGGATGGCCTTCCACACCTCCCTGCCACTCTCGCGGACGGACGCCGCATAGTCCGGATCCTCCGTGCCGTGCAGCTGGACCACGGCGAGGTCGAGGGCGCGGGCCCGATCGATCACCGATCGCAGGTCCTCGTCGACGAAGACGCCGCAGCGCTCCAGCCTGGTACCCGCGAAGATCTCCGCCGCGGCCTCCGTCGTGACGGTCCTCCGGCCGCCGGGGGCGAGTATGACGCCGCCGAATGACGCGCCAGCCTGGTCGGCCGCACGCGCGTCCTCGGGACGAGTCAGCCCGCAGATCTTGAACTGAACAACCACCAGATCCTGCTCGTCAGAAGGAAGGATCGATCGATGAGGGCACGGGCGTCCGCGCGCGACACCCGCGGGTTGCCCGGAATCGATGCACCCGTGGAGGACGAGCCGCTTGCTAGACGATCGACGAGTACCCGATGCAACGTAGCGGCCGAGCTCACCGACGCGCCGACGCGTCCCTGGGATGGCCGGTCAGCGCGGCGGCCGCGGCCTCCAGATCCGCCTGACGCATCAACGACTCGCCCACCAGCACGGCGTCGACGCCCGCGGCGCCCAGGCGACGAACGTCGTCACCGGTGCGGATGCCGCTCTCCGCCACCAGCGTCACCGACGGGTCCACGCCCTGGGCGAGCTCGAGTGACAGGTCGAGATCCGTGCGGAATGTACCGAGGTCGCGGTTGTTGATCCCGATCAGCGTCGCGCCGATCCCCAACGCTCGCTCCAGTTCGCCCGCGTCGTGCACCTCTACGAGCACGTCCAGTCCGAGTGAGTGGGCGAAGGCACTCAGGTCCGCCAGCTGAGCATCGTCGAGAATCCGGACGATGAGCAGGATCGCGTCCGCGCCCGCGGCCCGGGCCTCGCTGATCTGGACCGGCGCGATGACGAAGTCCTTGCGCAGCAGCGGCAGATCGACCGCCGCGCGCACGCGGGCGAGATCATCCAGCGACCCCCCGAAGAAAGGACCGTCCGTGAGAACGGAGATCGCCGCCGCCCCGCCCGCCCGGTAAGCCAGAGCCACCTCGACCGGATCGGCACCCGCCCGGATGTCCCCGGCCGACGGAGACCGACGCTTGATCTCCGCCAGCAGCCTCACTTCGTCTTCACCCCGCAGCGCCGCCGCGAACGACCGCGTGGGGGGCATCGCCTCGGCTTCCGCTCTCAGCCGAGATTCACGCGGCAACAAGGCCGCTACCTCCCGTTCCTTCTCCTCGACGATCCGACTCAGCCGATCCGTCCGATTCGCTTCGCTCAACCGACTACGATCTCCTTGCCCTTCGGCTTCGCTTCGGGTAGATTGATTTCGGTCTCTGTTCGGCTTCCACCCTCGATCGGTTCACACCATGGCCCTGACGAAGCGGCAGCGGGAGATCCTCAACTACATCGAGAGCTTCCTCGAGAACTACGGCTACTCTCCGAGCTTCGAGGAAATCGCCAACTTCTTCGGCTATTCGTCACTCGCGACCGTGCACGAACATCTCAGCAATCTGGAGAAGAAGGGCTACTTGCGGAAGAACTACAACAAGAGCCGATCGCTGGAGCTGGTCCCCGCCGAAGGGACGCTGGCGGTCGATCTTCCGCTGCTGGGTACCGTCGCGGCAGGGTTGCCGATCGAGGCGATCGAAGAGCGGGAGACGGTGTCAGTACCCCACGACATGTTACGACCGGGGAACAATTATGTTCTCAGAGTACGTGGGAATTCAATGGTGGACGAACAGATCCGCGACGGCGACTTCATCGTCGTCAACTCGCGGCAGACGGCCGAAAACGGGGAGATGGTCGTCGCCCTGGTCGACGGGGATTCGGCGACCGTCAAGAAGTTCTACCGCGAGCGCGGGAAGATCCGGCTTCAGCCGGCCAATGCCACGATGGAGCCGATGATCTACGACGAGGATCGGGTGCAGATCCAGGGGATCGTGGTGGCGGTCATCCGGCGCTACTGATCCGGCGCGAGGGTCGAGCACGAACGGCAGAGAACCTCGGTCAGGAGTGGATGACAATGGAGAAAAGCGCGTTGTTCCTGGTGGGACGCATCGACAAGAACGGACGGCGGATCGTGTTCGTGAACGAGCCGGCGCGGCCGCCCTTCCCGGGTCCGTTCGAGCTGCACGCGGTATTCACGCTGTAGAAGACCCCCGGGCGTAAGCGCAGGGCGCCTCAGCCGCGGGTAGCGGCGCGGAGCTTCTGGAGCTGTTCCCAGCCGACGCCGGCGCGGAGGCCGCGTTCGGCGAGTTCGACGGCGGAAGGAAGGTCGGCTGCCTGGTCCGCCACGACGAGGGCGGCGGCAGCGTTGAGGAGCACCGCGGCGCGGGCGGCGCCGTCGAGGGTGCCACGAAGGACCGCCTCGACGAGGGCGGCGTTCTGTTGCGGTTCCGAGCCGGCGAGCTCATGCGCGGATGAGTGGCTCCAGCCGAGCTCACGAGCGGGATCGAACTCGAAGCGCCTGACGGTACCGTCGCGGACCTCTGCCACCTGCGTGGGGCCGAAGGGGCTGAGCTCGTCGAGCCCGGGGGCGCCATGGACCACGAGGGCGTGCTCATGGCCGAGCGAGGCCAGGGCCCGGGCGACGAGATCGAGCAGCGCGGGATCCGCCACGCCGATCACCTGTCGGCGGGCGCCGGCCGGATTGGTCAGGGGGCCCAGCAGGTTCATGATCGTGAACATCCCCAGCTCTCTGCGGACGGGTCCGACGTGACGCATGGCCGGGTGATGGCCGGGAGCGAACATGAAGATGATCCCGACCTCGTCGAGGATCTCGCTCTGTCGCTCGGGTGAGACCTCGAGTTGAACGCCGAGGGCTTCGAGGACGTCCGCGCTCCCGCACTTGGAGGTGAAGCTGCGGTTCCCGTGCTTGGCGACCTTCGCCCCGAGCCCGGAGGCGAGCAGAGCGGCCGCGGTGGAGATGTTGAAGGTCGTGACGGCCCCGCCCCCGGTGCCGCAGGTGTCGATCACCGCGGCACCGTTCGCGTTTACGGGGATCATGGCGCGCCGGAGAGCGCGCACCCCTCCCGCCACTTCTGCCGGCGCCGCGCCACGCGCTCGGATCGCGACCAGGAGCGCCGCGATCTGGACCGGCGACGCGCGCCCCTGCATCACCTCGTTGAACGCCGCCTCGGCCTCCTCGGCGTCGAGGGGGCGCGCAACGGCGAGCCGGATCAGCTCGTCGAGAGGTACGAGCTCGAGAGACGCGGTGTTCATGCGATCACGGTCTGGACGCGAAGGTCGCGTGGCCTGGCCAGGCAAGCAGGAATGTGAAGGGCATAGTACCCGCAAGCTACGGTCACGGCCCGCTTTGTGTCAATCCGGCGGGCGCCTCGCGGCTTGACTTTCCCCACCGCGGATCTCAGCTTTCCGGCCCCTATGGAGCCGGCTTCGACGAGGCGTTTCGCGTTCACCGTCCAGTACGACGGCCGCGCGTATCACGGCTGGCAGCTACAGCGCGGCCACCCCTCCGTGCAGGGCGAGCTGGAGCAGGTGTTGAGCAGGCTCTTCGACCGCCCGGTGCGCGTCCTGGGGGCAGGACGAACGGACCGAGGGGTTCATTCCCTGGGCCAGGTCGCTACCGTGGACGGTCCCGCCGATTGGAGCCCGCGGAGGCTCAGGCGGGCGATGAACGCCCTCCTCCCTGAAGGAATCTGGATTTCGGGGATCGCGAACGTCGCCGCCGATTTCCATCCTCGCTATTCCGCCATCTCGCGATCCTATATCTACCGTGTGGGCCTGGCGGAAGTGTCCGCGTCTCCCTTCCACGCTCCGTGGTGCTGGCCGCTCAGGCGGCCCATCGACATGGATGCGATCCTTGCCGCGACGTCCGAGATCGAGGGTGACCACTCCTTCCGCGCATTTGCGAAGGCCGGGCAGGCGGAGCGTGGGGACCGCTGCATCGTCTCCAGGGCGATATGGAGGGAGTGGGCCCCGGTGGGCGTCGAGTTCCACATCTCGGCGAACCGGTTCCTCCACCACATGGTGCGCTACCTTGTAGGCACGCTGGTGGAAATCGGCCTCGGCCGCAGACCGCCCGAGGATATGCGGCGTCTCCTCGAAGGCGCTGAAGGGTTCAGGACCTCCGTACCGGCACCGGCAGCCGGATTGTTCCTGTCGCGTGTAGATTATCCGGAAGGGGCGTACGTCCCCGAACCCGCGGATGCGCCTGACTCCGCCGGGCTCCCTCACAACCTCAGCTGACGACGGATGTCCACCTCATCCGACCGCTATGTCAATCCGCTCACGGAGCGATACGCTTCGGCGGAGATGTCCTACATCTTCTCGGCGCGCTTCAAGTTCGGAACCTGGCGGCGGCTCTGGCTCGCGCTTGCCGAAACGGAACAGGAGCTGGGCCTGGCGATCACCGACGAGGCGATCGAAGCGATCCGCGCACACCTCGACGACTTCGATCTGGCGAGGGCCGCTCAGCTCGAGCGCGAGCTACGGCACGACGTCATGGCCCACGTCCACCACCTGGGCGAGCAGGCCCCGGCGGCGCGCGGGATCATTCATCTCGGCGCGACGAGCGCTTACGTCGGCGACAACACCGACCTGATCCAGCACCGCGAGGCGCTCACGCTGGTTCGTCGTCGGCTGGTGAACGTTGTCGCGGCGTTGGCAGAGTTCGCGCGGAAATATCGGGATCTCCCGACGCTCGGGTTCACCCACTTCCAGCCCGCCCAGCCCACTACGGTCGGAAAGCGCGCGACCCTCTGGATCCAGGATCTGCTGCTGGACCTCGAGGAGATCGAGTTCCGGCTATCCACTCTCCGGTTCCGGGGCGTGCGGGGAACGACGGGGACCCAGGCGTCGTTTCTCGACCTGTTCGAGGGAGATCATCAGAAGGTCGAGGAGCTCAACCGACGGGTCGCCGAGCGGATGGGCTTCGAGCGCGTCTACGGCGTCACCGGGCAAACGTACACAAGAAAGGTCGACTTCGCGCAGCTTGCCACGCTCGCCGGGCTCGCCCAGTCGGCATCCAAGATCGCCCACGACATCCGCCTGCTCGCGCATCTGAAGGAAGTCGAGGAGCCGTTCGAGGAGCACCAGATCGGGTCCTCAGCGATGCCCTACAAGCGCAACCCCATGCGGGCCGAGCGCATCACGGCACTGGCGAGGCACGCCATCACCCTCGTCATCGATCCCGCGTTCACGGCCGCGACACAGTGGCTCGAGCGAACCCTGGACGACTCGGCCAACAAGCGGATCGCCGTCCCGGAGGCTTACCTCACCACCGACGCGATCCTGCTGCTCCTGCACAATGTCGCGAGCGGGCTCGTCGTCTATCCTGAGATGATCCGACGCCGACTGATGGACGAACTCCCCTTCAACCCACCCGAGAACCTGATGATGCGCAGCGTGAAGCGCGGGGGGGACCGCCCGGAACTGCACGAGAAAGTGCGTCGTCACGCGATCGCCGCGGGCGAGCGGGTGAAGATGCAGGGGCTGGAGAACGACCTGCTCGATCGGATCGCCGCGGACCCGGCGTTCGGGGTGACACGCGAGGAATTGGAGGAGGAGTTGCGGCCCGAGCGTTACGTCGGCCGGGCGCCGCAGCAGGTCGACGACTTCCTTGCCGAGTGGGTCGCGCCGGTCCTCGAACGCTATGGCGACGACATCGAACACCGAGCACCGGAGCTCCATGTCTGACATGATCAACGGCTCCGGCGCGTACGCCGAGCTCCGTAGGGAACTTCGCGAGAGCGAGATACTGGGAACGGTCCTGTCGCTGCTCTCCTGGGATCAGGAAACGATGATGCCGCCCGCGGGGACACCCCTGCGGGCCGAGCAATCCGGCATGCTGAGCCAGCTCATCCATGAGCGCCGGACATCGCCGCGCCTCGGGGAACTGATCGCGGAGGCGGAGCAGGATCCGAACGTCGCGGCCGACCCGGTCGAAGCGGCCAACCTGCGGGAGATCCGGCGTGAGTACGATCGGGCGGTCCGGCTTCCCACCTCGCTGGTGCGCGAGCTCGCCCAGACGACCACGCACGCCCAGCACGTCTGGAGGGAGGCGCGGCACGAGAACGACTTCGCGCGCTTCTCTCCGTGGCTGGAGAAGGTCGTCACGCTGTCGCGCGCAAAGGCGGAGTGCCTGACGACAGGCGAGGGTGATCTGTACGATGCCCTGCTCGACATCTACGAGCCCGGTGCAAGCGCCGCGGAGATCGCCGCGGTGTTCACCGACCTGCGTGCGCGGTTGACCCCGTTGGTCCAGGAGATCGCGAGCTCAGGCCGCCGCCCCCATGGGAGGATCCACGAGCTGGACATCCCCGTCCGCGCTCAGGCCGCCTTCAACAAGAAGCTCGCCGCCCGGGTGGGGTTCGATTACGAGGCCGGTCGCCTGGATACGTCAACACACCCGTTCTGCCAGGGCGTCGGACCCGGGGATACCCGCCTGACCACCCGCTACCGGCCGGACGGCCTCTTCGACGCCATCAGTTCCACCCTGCACGAGACGGGGCACGGCCTCTACGAGCAGGGGCTGCCCAAGGCCGCGCGGCTGGGGGAGCCGCTCAGTGACGCGGTCAGCCTGGGTATCCACGAAAGCCAGTCGCGGATGTGGGAGAACTTCGTCGGTCGATCTCGCCCGTTCTGGCAGTGGCTGCTCCCGATCGCCCGGCGGCGGTTCCCCGCCCTGCAGGAATTCTCGCTCGACGAGGTCTACGGAGGCATGAACATCGTCGCGCCGAACCTCATCCGGGTGGAGAGCGACGAAGCGACCTACAACCTCCACATCATGCTCCGCTTCGACCTGGAGCGGGCGATGCTGTCGGGAAACCTTTCGGTTTCGGACCTTCCGACAGTGTGGAACGATCGCGTCCGCACTGATCTTGGCATCGAGGTCCCGGACGATCGGCGCGGATGCCTTCAGGACGTCCACTGGTCGATGGGCGCGATCGGGTACTTTCCGACCTACACGCTCGGGAACCTGTACGCGGCTCAGTTCTGGCGGACGCTTCGCGGCGAGATCACGGACCTGGACGAGCGAATCGCGCACGGTGAGTTCTCCGAGCTCCTCGCATGGCTGCGCCGCGAGATCCACCAGCACGGCCGGCGGTACACCGCGCCGGAACTGTGCAGACGCGTCACCGGCGAGCCACTGAGCGCCGAGCCGTTCATCCGGTACCTCGAGGGGAAGCTCCGTCCCCTTTACGGCATCTGAAGGGTGAGTCTGATCGCGGATCGGGGGGCACATCCGCGGGAATCTTCCGTGAATCGCGACGGCGCGAAGAGTTGTCGTGTCGACGGGGCGGAAAGCAGGGTGACAGACGGGTCGCGGCTTGCCCACGCACGCGCGCGAATGTTAGCTTTCCTGTCTTATGAGACTCTCGGCATGACGTTACGCGAGCCCGGTCCTTGAACGAGACGATCGCGCGAACGGAGCTTGACCTGCCTCTCCTGCGCCGCGGGAAGGTGCGCGATGTCTACGACCTTGGCGACGCGCTACTGATGGTCGCCACGGACCGGGTCAGCGCCTTCGACGTGGTGCTGCCCCAGGCCATCCCCCGCAAGGGGGAAGTACTGACCCTCATATCCGCCTGGTGGTTCGGCCACACGGCCGATCTCGTCCCCAACCACCTGATCAGCGTCGATCCCGACGAAATCGTCCGCCTCGAGCCGGAGCTCGACCGGTCTCGCGAGGTCTGGTCACGTCGGGCGATGCTGGTACGGAAGCTCGAGCCCTTCCCGGTCGAGTGCGTCGTTCGCGGGTACATCGCCGGTTCGGCGTGGAAGGAGTACCGCGAGCGGGGGACGCTGGCCGGTGAGCCGCTCCCCCCTGGCCTCGTCGAATCTGCGCGCCTGGACACGCCGATCTTCTCCCCCGCGACCAAGGCGGAGGAGGGCCACGACGAGAACATCACCTTCGCCCAGGTGCGGGCGATGCTGGGCGATTCGGATGCCGAAGCACTCCGTCGGTACAGTCTGGCGCTGTACGAACGAGGACGCGCCGTCGCCGAGCCTCGGGGCATCATCATCGCCGACACCAAGTTCGAGTTCGGTCGCGACGCCGACGGTACCATCCGGGTCATGGACGAGATGATGACGCCCGATTCGTCCCGGTTCTGGCCTGCCGCCGAATACCAGGCAGGCCGACCACAGGCGTCTTTCGACAAGCAGCCCATCCGCGACTACCTGGAGGGGCTCGTCGGGGCGGGCCGGTGGAACCGACAACCGCCCGCGCCGGACCTGCCGGTAGAACAGGTCGAGGAGACGTCCCGACGATACCAGGACGCGTTCCTCCGGATCACGGGATCCACCCTCGACGAGGTCGATCTCTCGACCTGGGGGAAAGGTTGAGGCCGAGCCGCCGCCATCTCCAGCGCGGGGTCATCGTCCTCCCGAGCGCCTTCACGCTAGGCAACCTCTTCCTCGGGTTCTGGGCGATGGTTTCCGCCTCGCGTGGCCAGTTCGCCACCGCGGCCTGGCTGATCGTCATCGCGGCGGTCGTCGACATGCTGGACGGCCGCATCGCGCGCTTCACCAGCACGGGGAGCGAATTCGGCGAGCAGATCGACTCCCTCGTAGATGCGATCAGCTTCGGTGTCGCTCCGGCGCTCATCTTCTACTTCCTCTTCCTACAGGACGGCATCTGGAGCTGGACCCTCTCATTCATTTTCGTTGCGGCGGTGGTCATCCGGCTCGCGCGCTTCAACGTCGAGCAGGCGGGATCGGCGAAGGCGAATTTTCACGGCCTTCCCTCCCCCACTGCCGGCATGACGGTGGCGACGTTCTACCCGTTCAGCCAGACGGAAGTGTTCGAGCGGCACCTCTCCCACCTGCCCTGGAATGCACTCTCGGCGGGATTGATCCTGGCCCTGTCGGCGCTCATGGTGAGCCACGTGCTCTACCCGGTGGTGCCGCGCTTCGACCTGCGAACCGGGAAAGGGCAGGCGACGCTCGTGGCCGCGGTGGTCTCGACAGTCCTGGCTTTCACGGTCCCGTCGCTGTTCTTCTTCCCCGCCGCGATCGCCTACATCACCTTCGGCCTCTTCCGGTCGGTCCTGCTGGGGTTCGGCGCGCGCCTGCCGGAGCGGGACCCGTTGATCGACGAGGAAGAAACCGAAGAGGGCTCGCGCGAGCTCGACTACGACTCGATCGCTCCGCGCGCGCGGTTCGGCCGTCGCGGAACCCCGCCGGAGTCACTGCAGTGACCTCGAGCCGGGGACTGGACCCCGGGTTCGGGATATCGCCCGGGAAGGAGTGTGCGGTTCGTGTTCACGGATACCATAACCGGTTGTTCAATCGATGACTGACTTCCTGGTCGAGATACGCGTCGTCCCGCGGAAGGGGATCCTGGATCCCCAGGGCAAGGCGATTCAGGGCGCGCTGAACACGCTGGGCTTCCCGGGTGTCGGGGAAGTGCACGTCGGACGGCTGATTCGAATGGAGCTGGCGGCGGGCGACGCGGCCGAGGCGGAGGAGCGGGCGATCACGATGTGCCGAAAGCTCCTCGCCAACCCCGTTACCGAAGACTACGAGGTACGCGTGACCGCCCCCGAAGGGAGCGCGGTATGAAGATCGGTGTGGTCACCTTCCCCGGCTCCAACTGCGACTACGATTGCTACCGGGCTGCCAAGGATGTCCTGGGCGCGGAGACGGTTTACCTCTGGCATCGCGACCACGACCTCCAGGACGTCGATGTCGTGTTTCTGCCGGGCGGGTTCAGCTACGGCGATTATCTCCGCGCGGGGGCCATCGCCAGCCTCAGCCCGATCATGCGAGAGGTGAAGGCGTTCGCGGAGGCAGGAGGCATCGTGGTCGGGATCTGCAATGGGTTCCAGATCCTCTGCGAGGCAGGGTTGCTACCGGGTGCTCTGATCCGGAACCAGAGCCTGAAGTTCAGCTCCAAGCCGGTTCACCTGCGGGTGGAGCGGAGTGTGGCCCCCTTCACATCGGCGTATTCCGTGGGTGACATCCTGCGGGTGCCGATCGCCCACGGGGAGGGCTGTTTCGTCGCTCCGGAAGAGGTCCTTGCCCGTATCGAAGCCGAGGGGCGGGTCCTCTTCCGCTATTGCGACGCGGCTGGGAATGTGACCCCAGAAGCCAATCCGAACGGCTCCGTCAACAACATCGCGGGAATCGTCAACGACGCGGGAAACGTGCTGGGCATGATGCCGCACCCTGAGCGGGCAGTCGATGCGCTCCTCGGCTCCGTCGACGGCATCGGGTTCTTCCGATCGCTCGCGGAACATCTGGTCTCCGCGTGATCGACGTCGCGTCGAGTAGTCGGTCCGACGATCTCGGGATAACTGGCATAGGGAGATAGACACTTGGCGGTTCAGGCACGACCCGGTGATCCGGCGATCACTCCGGAGCTGGTCGCGGAGCATGGCCTCTCGTCGGACGAGTACGAGCTGATCCTCCGGATCCTCGGCCGGGAGCCGACCTACACCGAGCTGGGCGTCTTCAGCGCCCTCTGGTCGGAGCACTGCGGCTACAAGAACTCGAAGCCGCTCCTCCGCACGCTTCCCACCAAGGCACCATGGGTCCTGCAGGGCCCGGGGGAGAACGCCGGCGTCATCGACATCGGCGACGGGCTCGCGATCGCCTTCAAGATCGAATCGCACAACCACCCTTCGGCTGTCGAGCCGTACCAGGGTGCCGCGACGGGCGTCGGGGGCATCCTCCGCGACGTGTTCACGATGGGTGCCCGGCCGATCGCCGTCCTCAACTCGCTGCGATTCGGGGACATCGACGGACCTTCGGGCGGGCGCGTTCGCTATCTCCTCGCCGGTGTGGTGAAGGGAATCGGTGACTACGGCAACTGTGTGGGGATTCCGACGGTGGGCGGGGAGGTCTACTTCGACCCGTCATACGAGGGCAACCCGCTCGTCAACGCGATGGCCATCGGCCTGATGAAGCGGGAGGAGCTGATCACCGCCGTAGCGGAGGGTGTCGGGAACCCGCTGATGGCCGTCGGATCGCGCACCGGACGGGACGGCATCCACGGGGCCACCTTCGCGTCAGCGGAACTGAGCGAGGAGAGCGAGGCAAAACGCCCGATGGTCCAGGTCGGCGACCCGTTCACCGAAAAGCTCCTGCTGGAGGCTTCGCTCGAGCTGATCCGATCCGGGCACATCGTGGGGATCCAGGACATGGGGGCGGCCGGGCTCGTGTCTTCGTCGACCGAAATGGCCGCGCGCGGCGGAACCGGCGTAGACATCGAGATCACCCGCGTCCCCGTCCGCGAGCCGGGAATGACCCCGTACGAGATCCTGCTCTCCGAAACGCAGGAGCGGATGCTGGTCGTGGCGAAGAAGGGCCACGAAGACGACGTCCGGGCTATCCTGTCGAAGTGGGAGCTGGAAGCGGAGACCATCGGCCATGTGACCGATACTGGTCTGTACGTGGTGCGGGAGAACGGCAAGGTCGTCGTCGAGATCCCCGGCGAGCCCCTGGTGGGCGGCTGCCCGACGTACACCCGGGAAGGTCGGGAGAGTCCCGAGATCGCGAGACTGCGCGAGTGGACGCCGGCGGAGCTGAAGCCTCGGCCGGAGGAGAGCGACCCGGCGTGGACGCTCCTGAAGCTGCTCGACTCCCCGACCATCGCATCCAAGAGATGGATCTACGAGCAGTACGACAGCACGGTTCGCACGAGCACCGTGGTCGGGCCCGGATCGGACGCGGCGGTCCTTCGGCTCCGGGGCACGCGAAAGGCGATCGCGGCTACCACCGACTGTAATGGCCGGTACGCGTACCTGAACCCGTATCGGGGTGGAGCGATCGCTGTCGCCGAAGCCGCCCGCAACCTGGTCTGTTCCGGGGCCCTGCCCCGGGCGGTCACCGACAACCTCAACTTCGGCAACCCACTCAAGCCCGAGGTGTACCATCAGTTATCCGAATCGGTGAGGGGCATCGCGGATGCCTGCCGGGTGCTCGAGACGCCCGTGACGGGCGGCAACGTGTCGCTCTACAACGAGAACCCGAAGGGTGCCATCTACCCGACCCCCACGATCGGAATGGTGGGCGTTCTGGAAGACGTGGATCACGTGACGACCCTCGGCTTCAAGGCCGAGGGCGACGTGATCGTGTTGCTGGGGCGGAACACCGACGAACTCGGCGGCAGCGAGTACCTGCGGGTCGTCCACGGGTTGGTAGCCGGTGATGCCCCCGCCCTGGATCTCGAAGCCGAGAAGCGGCTGCACCGCTCGCTGCTGGAGGCGATCCGGAACGGGTGGATCGCGTCCGCGCACGACACTTCGGAGGGCGGCCTGGCTGTGGCCCTGGCGGAGTGCTCGTTCGCCGATCCAGATGCGCCTTTCGGCATCGACGTGGAGCTGACGGACGACCTGCCCCTCCCGGCACTCCTCTTCGGAGAGGCACAGGGGCGGGTCGTGATTTCGTGCCGTGCCGCCGAGGTCGATGCGGTCCTTTCCCACTTCGCCGCCGGCGGTGTGGAGGCGCGGAGGATCGGGCGGGTGGGTCCGGTCGGGGGCGACTTCCGCGTGAGCACACCCCGCGGAAATCTCGAAGTCCCCGTCGCCAGCCTCGCGGCGGCCTACTACGACGCGATTCCGCGACGCATGGATCGGACGCCGATCGACGTCGCGACGTCCCTGGAATCGGAAGTCTACGTTCCCTGACGAAGTCGGTAGCTCAAACCGGATCAGGCTACTATGTGCGGTATCGCAGCGGTCAGTGGTATCCCGGAGGCCGCCAAGCTCGTGTTCCTGTCGCTGTACTCGCTTCAGCACCGGGGCCAGGAGGCGGCCGGTATCGTCGCGATCGACGGGCGCGCGGGCCAGGCCACCATCCAGAAGGGCACGGGGCTCGTAGCGGACGCCTTCGACGAACAGTCGCTCAGCCGGCTCGTCGGCGATACGGCGATCGGACACATCCGCTACTCGACGGCAGGTGGCGCGGGACTGGTCAATGCCCAACCGCTGCTCGTCCGCTACGCGGAGGGCGATCTCGCTCTCGCCCACAACGGGAACCTGACCAACGCGCAGGAGCTGCGCAGCCAGCTGGTCAACGAGGGCGCGCTGTTCCAGACGACCATCGACACGGAAGTGATCGTCCACCTCATTGCCCGGTCGCGCGAGGAGGAGGTCGACGGTCAGATCCAGGACGCGCTGTCGCAGCTGGAGGGTGCGTTCTCGCTCCTGATCACGGTGGGAGATACACTCTACGCGGCCCGGGATCGGCAC
>CAZJEH010000020.1:7744-29805 GCA_964544905.1 uncultured Gemmatimonas sp. | reverse complement strand
CCGAAGTCGAGGGGCTGCGGGAGGCGGAGTTCTACGGGCGCTACGCGAGGGCCATCGAGGAAGCGTTCCCGGGCAGGTGGATCGGGAAGGTCGTGGCGCAGGCCCTTCCTCGAGAGGAAGCGCGCATCTTCAAGGAGCACGGGATCCGCATCTACCATCCCAATTACGAGGTGTGGGACGAGCGGATCTTCAAGCTCGTGTCACCGGGCAAGCAGCGGTACGTGGGGCGAGAAGAGTGGCATCGGAGGATCCTCGATGCGCGGGAGATCTTCGGCCCCCGGAACGTTATCCCGAACTTCGTCGCCGGCGTAGAGATGGCGAAGCCGTACGGCTTCGAGACAGTGGACGAAGCGATCGAATCGACGGCGGAGGGACTCGACTTCTTCATGTCGCGCGGGGTGACGCCGCGGTTCACGACATGGTGCCCGGAGCCGACCACTCCGCTTGGCCAGGCCAATCCGACCGGTGCGCCGCTCGAGTATCACGTCCGGCTGCTCGAGGTGTACCGCGAGACGCTGGAACGGCACGGACATGCCCCGCCCCCTGGCTACGGGCCTCCCGGTCCCGGACGGGCTGTCTTTTCCGTCAGTTCCTTCATGGATACGCTCGCACCCGAGCCGCTGATGGAAACGGCAGCGGGCGAGCCGGTCGCCGCGTCAGGCGACTGAGGAAGTTAGCCCTGAGGCAGGTGCACGACTGCAGTCAGGCTGGTTCTACGACTGCGAGTGGACTGGCGGGCGAGGTGCGCAGGATGTGCCGCTGAGCCCGCACGGCTTCCGTTCCATCTTACAACGCCCGAGGGGCCGAGATGCGACGTGGTGTCCGGCGTTTATGGTCGCGATAGCAGGACTCTACCGACATGCGGGGCGTGCCTCGAGTCTCGCGGTTGGTGCCGCATCATCCGTCCTGTCTTCCGTGACCCTATCAGCGGAGCCTTCGCTCCGCAGGCGCATCCAGCGCAGCAGTCTGTCCCCGACCATCCCATACCCGTTCGCGAATTCACAGGCCGAGGTCGATGGGCACAGGCGGGTCCTGCGCGTAGTCGTAGAAGCCTCTCGCCACCTTTCGCCCCAGCAATCCCAGGGCAACCATGCGCCCGAGCAGCGGCGGGGGTGCGTACCGTGGTTCCCGAAACTCGCGGTACATGGTCTCGCCGATCCTGTGCAGCGTGTCATTCCCGACGAAATCACACAGGGTCAGGGGCCCCATCGGATGGCCCGCACCCAGCGTCATCCCCAGGTCGATGTCGCGGACCGAGCCGATTCCCTGCTCAATCGCCCGGACAGCATCCATCATGTACGGCACGAGCAGCCGATTGACGATGAAACCGGGCGAATCGCGGGCTTCTATGACCTCCTTGCCCAGTGAAGCCGCGAAGTCTCGCGCGCGCTGAAGAGCGTCGGGTTCCGTACCCAACGTTGGCACCAGCTCGACGAGCTTCATCGCCGCGACCGGGTTGAAGAAATGGAGTCCTACGAGGCGACCGGGCCGTCGAGTGGCCGCGGCCATCCGGGTAATGCTCAGCGATGAGGTGTTGGAAGCGAAGACGGTGCCCTTCGGGCAGATGTCGTCGAGCCGGCGCCAGAGATCGATCTTGACGTCCAGGTCCTCGAGTACGGCCTCGACGATGAGGTCACAGCCCGATAGCTGGGAGAGGTCGATGGTGCCGTGGAGACGCGACAGCGCTGAAGCATGCTCCTCCGGCCTGATCCGCTCCTTTGCCAGAAGTCGGTCCAGGATTCGGCGGCAGTTCGAGATCGCTGCGTCCAGAGCCTCCTGTGTCGGCTCCCACACGATGGTCTCATAACCGGCGCGCGTGCTCTCGGCGGCGATGCCACTCCCCATCAGACCGCCGCCGAGAACGCCGATCGCACTGAGCTCTCGCGTCACCGCCGGGTCCCGTCGAGCGGGGGAAAGCCACGCGGCGGCTGACCCCATCCCCGTACCGGCTGAGGCAGTTCATCGTGGGCCAACCGATCGAGAAGTGACTCGAGCTGCACCTGCACCCGCTCGCCCAGCCCCCTGTAATAGGCCCGGCCTCCCAATATGGAGAGGCCGAGAATCGGCAGGGCGACCAGCGCGGCCGGCGGGGCGACCGCGATCCCGAGCGCCGCTCCCGCGAGACCGGCACCGGTGGTTCCACCGATGATCGACGTCGCCGCTGCCGCCGTTCGAGGGCGCGAGAGACTCGTCGCAAGGTAGACGTGGGCGTGCCCCTCCCCCAGTGGCCGGACCGAAACCTCCAGGTTCTCTACGGGGAGTAGCGGCGACCGACTGAAGATCTGGCTCGCCGCGCGCCCTACCACCGCAGCCGCCCCGCTGGCTCTGGTGAATATGACCCGCTCGGGGAAGCGGCGCAGAACGGTCAGAAACTCGCGCTCGATCAGGTACCGTTCGAGTCTGGCGGAGATCGCCGCTGCGTCGCCTGCCACGGTCCGGTAAGCGTGAACGACCCGTGGGCCGAACAGCCGGACGAGGAGACCGCCCTCGGGAGGGGAAGTGTCGCTGACCTCGGCCAGCGCCTGGTGCAGGTGCTCCATCGACAGGCCGAGCTCCCGACCGATCCGCAGCGCCTCGCTTTCCGAGATCCCCTCCGCCCCGAATCGCTCCGCGTCGCGCGCCTGCAACTCCGCCGCGCGTCGGATCACCATCTCGAAGTCCCGGTTCGAGAGCCGCCGTTCGGCGACTTCACCAGGGGATCGTGGTTGCTCCGGAAGGTTCGTCACCGATCTCATCCGCTACAGATAGGGTGCACCGCCGGAACCGTCCATCCGATGGACGCGCGCGAGGGGATCAAGTGTCGAGGCTTTCGATCACCGTGAGGACGCCTGCATCCGTGGTCCGATCCGACGCATTACGACCGATGTGACGGAAGCGGATAAGCCCATCCCGCACGATGTAGGTCGCCGGCAACGGCGCCTCCACCCCGTCCGGGAGCGCTCCCCAGGTCTCGAAGACCACCCGATCCACGGAGACCAGCGGGTATTCGATTCCCGACTGTTCGACCATCCGGAGGCTGGTCTCGGGAGGGTCGAGCGTCACCCCGACGAGGCGCGCTCCCTCGTACTTGTAGGCCGCCAGGTTCCGCTGCGCGTTTTCCAGCTGCAGGCGGCACAGCCCGCAGTCGGCACTTCGATAGAACACCAGCACGGCGAGCCCGTCAACCTCGGCGAGATCGAAACGGGCACCGTCGGCGAGCACCCCCACCAGCGACGGTGCCCGCTGACCGACCTCGGTCCCGATGGGCACGTCCGCCGGCAGCTCCGCGGGTTCGTCGCAGGCTGAGACGGTGGCAACCGCCAGGAGGAGAACGATTCCAGCCAGCGGTCGTACCACGCGTACGGGTCGGAGTCGACCCGATCCGGCGCACCTGATCGCCGAGCAGGCGTTGGCGAGCCCAGCCGCGCGAAACAGCGGCCAGCCCGGCGACAACCAGCGCCGCCTTCGATTTTCCAGAACGATCTTCAACTGGCTTCCACCACTACCGCGATACCCTGTCCCCCACCGATGCACGCGGCGCCGAGGCCGTATCGCTCGCCTCGCCTGCGCAGCTCGTGCAGCAGATGTGTGGTGATACGAGCTCCGGATGCTCCCAGAGGATGAGTCAGGGCGATCGCACCACCCGAGACGTTGACGCGTTCCCGGTCCAGTCCCAGCTCTCGTTCCACGGCGCAGTACTGCGAGGCGAAGGCCTCGTTTACCTCGATCAGATCCATGTCCGAGAGGTCGAGGCCCGCACGAGCGAGCGCTTTCCGCGCGGCTGGAGCAGGACCGATACCCATGTAGGCCGGCTCCACACCCGCGATCCCCCAGGAAACAAGCCTCCCGATCGGCTGCAGGCCGTACGAGCGGGCATAGTCACCCGAGGCGATCACGAGCGCGGCGGCCCCATCACCGATACCCGAAGCATTGCCAGCGGTGACCGTTCCGTCCTGCCGGAAATAGGGTCTCAGCCGCGACAGCCCCTCCAGCGTGGTATCAGGGCGCATGTGCTCATCACGATCGAAGATTGCTTCGCCCTTTCTCCCGGAGATCCTCACCGGAACGACCTCGTTCTGGAGATGCCCGGCCTCCCACGCCTCGTGAGCCAGGCGCTGCGACCGGAGAGCGTATTCGTCCGCCTCCTCGCGGGAGACACCGTACCGCCCGGCGAGGTTCTCGGCCGTTTCGGCCATCGAGCATCCCGCGACCGGGTCCGTCAATGCCTCCCAGAGGGTGTCTTCGTACCACGGGCCTGCAGGTCCGAACCGCTGCGCGCCCCAACGGGCGCCCCGAACCGCGTGCGGCGCCTGGCTCATCGACTCGGTACCACCACACAGGACAACCGCTGCGTGGCCCAGCGCAATCTCCATCGCACCGCTGACCACCGCCTGAAAGCCCGACCCGCACAAGCGGTTGACCGTAAGCGCCGGGACCTCTTCCGGGACGTGCGCGCCAAGACCGATGTGTCTGGCGAGATAGATCGCGTCCTTCGAAGTCTGCAGCACGTTTCCGAAGATGACGTGCTCCACGGCGTCAGCGGGCAGCCCCGCCTGCTCGAGAGCAGCCTCCGCCGCGGTGATTCCCAGCTCCGTCGCCGTCAGATCCTTGAGGCTGCCACCGAATGAGCCGAACGGCGTTCGCACCCCCGAGAGAAAGACGACGTCCAGATCAGTCCCGCGCTCAGCGTCCAAATTCACCTCCGACCCGGGCGGTCACGATGGGTAGCGTTCGTTGGCGGACTGATCCACAGAAGCGGCATCCGCGCGCAGTCGACTTCATACATTTTATCATTTCATGCAGTCTATCGTTATACTGCTGAACAGCTTGCATAGATTGGCCGCCGCTCCGCCGCGAGGCCTGCGATAGGGCTCCCTACTGGTACCCGGGTCGGACCGCCGGGTGCTTCCGCTGCCTCGTTCGCTCCGGGGGGATGCGGTTGCCGTCGAGGCCGTCGGGCGCCTAGCTTTCCGGCGCAACCCCGACCGAGGGATGACAAGACCCGTGCCGACGCTCTACCCCGCCGCTCGAGCTGCTCTCTTCCAGCTGCCCGCCGAAACGGCGCACGAGCTGGTGATCGAAACCCTCTCGCGCATTCCCGCACCAGCACGGCGCCTGATACGCCGACTGGCCGACGAAGACGATCCACGCCTGAGGACCCGCACCTTCGGCCTCGACTTCCAGAACCCGATCGGGCTGGCCGCCGGCCTCGACAAGGGCGGCACCGCGTTCAACGCCATCGCGGCATTCGGGTTCGGGTTCGTGGAGATCGGGACGGTGACGGCGATTGCACAACCCGGGAACTCCCGCCCCCGCCTCTTCCGCCTCCCGGACGACCGCGCGCTCCTCAATCGGATGGGCTTCAACAATCCCGGCGCGGAAGTGGTTGCGTCCAGACTCGCCTCCAACCCGGCCGAGACGATCCTGGGTGTCAACGTCGGCAAGAGCAAGGTCACGCCGCTCGAGGATGCGCCGGCGGACTACCTGCGGAGCATCGAGCTGCTCGAGCCATTCGCATCCTACCTGGTAGTCAACGTCAGTTCGCCGAACACGCCGGGACTGCGGGTGTTGCAGGACGCCGATCGTCTCCGGGAGCTGCTACGGGCAATCGGAAGTCGTCGACCACCGACCGACGGGAAGCTCCGACCCGTCCTCGTGAAGCTCGCTCCCGATCTGAACGAAGCTCAGCTGGATCAGGCGGTCGACATTGCGCTGGAGTCGGGCGTTGCCGGACTCATCGCGGTGAACACGACGGTGTCGCGGGAGGGGTTGCGGACGGCGGCGTCCAGGGTGCGGGAGCTCGGCGACGGAGGGGTGAGCGGAGCGCCTCTGCGGGCGCGCGCGCTCGAATTCACCCGCCGCATCTACCGGAAAACGGGAGGCGCCATACCCATCGTCGGCGTCGGGGGGATCTTCACGGCGGAGGATGCATGGGAGCGCATCCGGGCCGGGGCGACGCTGATCCAGCTCTATACCGGGTTCGTGTACGAGGGGCCAGGTGTGGTAGGACGGATCAAGCGCGGGTTGATCGAGCGGCTGGAAGCGGCCGGACTGAAGTCCATCGGGGAGGCGGTCGGGACGGGGATCGACAACTGACGCACCGAGCTGGCTCCAGCGTCCCTGCCCAGGCAGACGGATCGGCGTCCACGCGTTCCCGGTCATACCGCACAGGTGGAATCCATTGCCTGGCCAACGAGATGTCCCCCTGGCTAACGGACTCGCAATGGCCCCGGCCACGTGCGGTCGTCCAAGCGATGTCTCGAAACGCGAGCCGCGTCCTGTCCAGAAATGGAGGCGCGGTCGAGTCTTGAGAAAGCCTCAAGCCTGCTATCGTCCACCCGTCACCGCAGTCTGCCAGGTATCCTGCCAGCAGTGTCCCCTGCGCAACCTAGTGCGGGTGCGAATGCTCCCGCAGGGTCGGATCCTCGATGAGATGGAGAGGCGCAAGGACTACCGGTTTTCCCGCGACGTCCAGGTTGAAGAAGTGAGTCCCGGGTGCCGGGAACACGACCTCCTCCATCGGCAGGACGAGCAGCGTCCGCGGTGGCGCTTCGTTCTTCTGCCGAGGCACGACGTCGGTGTGGCCGCGGATGGTGAGGCAGGGGCTACCGCTGGGATCCACCAGGTCGATCTTCAGTTCGCGTCGGCCGGGAGCCTCAGTATCCCACTCGAGGGCCAGGGCGAGCACCAGCCGGTCCTGGCTGGCCGGGAACCCGGGAGCATAGAGCTGGTGGAACACGCCATGTACGTCGAGCCGCCCATCGGGACGTTCGTGGGCGTGCTCGCAGATCACCGCGTAAAGGACTCGCAATCCCGCAAACCTCGTTCGTAGAGATTCAGAAGGCCCGACGGCGCCCTGGAGACGAACGCGTCGGGCACCAGGCGGAACGACCGTCGAAATCACCGGCCGTCGCTCGATGACCTGCCGAGGCGGACGCGTATCGTCTCCGCGTGCCCGAACAACCCCTCCGCCTCCGCCAAACGGATGACGTCCTCGGCGTGCGCCTCGAGGCGCCCACGAGAGTATCCGATCACACTGGTGCGTTTCAGGAAATCGTACGCACCGAGAGGCGATGCCCACCGTGCCGTCCCTCCAGTCGGGAGCACGTGATTCGGGCCGGCGAAGTAGTCTCCCAGCGGCTCAGCGGTATGGGCACCGAGGAAGAGCGCGCCGGCATTGCGAATCCGGCCGGCGAGCGCGATCGGATCCCGCACCTGGACCTCCACGTGCTCCGCCGCCCGCAGGTTCGCGACGTCCGCGGCCGCATCGAGATCCGGAACGACCACGATGAGTCCGTTTTCCGCCAATGCTGCGCGCGCGACGTCCTGGCGCGGGTTGGCGGCCAACAGCGCTTCCAGCTGAGGCACAACGGCCTGCGCGAGATCGTCGCTGTCGGTGACCAGCCATGCGATGGCGTCGGGATCGTGCTCCGCCTGACCGATGAGATCGGCTGCCACCACGCGCGGATCCGCATCGCCGTCCGCCACGACCAGGATCTCCGAAGGCCCGGCGATCATGTCGATGTCGACGCGGCCATAGACCTGCCGCTTGGCCTCGGCGACCCAGCGATTGCCCGGCCCCACGATCTTGTCGACCGGCTCGAGCGTCTCCGTCCCGTAGGCGAGGGCAGCGACCGCCTGAGCACCGCCGATCCGGTAGAATTCGTCAACGCCGGCAACGTGTGCGGCGGCGAGCACAACGGGCTCGGTGCGGCCTTCCCTGGCGGGCGACACCATGATGACCCGCTCGACGCCGGCCGCTCGCGCCGGGAGAACGTTCATCAGCACCGACGAAGGATAGGCGGCTCGGCCCCCGGGGACGTACACACCGACACGCGAAAGCGGAGAAACCCGCTGCCCGAGGATCGAGCCGTCGGGTAGGAAGTCGATGAATCCGCGCTCGACCTGCTTCTCATGGAAGGCGCGGATGTTCTCGGCCGCCGCGCGGAGCGAGCCGAGCAGCACCGGGTCGATCGTGGCCGCCGCCCGCTCCAGTTCTTCGGCCGGCACCCTCAAGTCATCCAGGGACGCCGCCTCGACACTGTCGAAGCGCGCGGTCAGTTCCAGGACGGCCCGATCGCCCCGTTCAATTACCGACCGGATGATCTCCGCCACCTGAGCCTGGGTTTCGGAGGCGTCGACGGCCTCCTGGCCGAGGACGCGCCGTACCTCGGAGTAGGGCGCGGCCGCGTGGATGACACGGATCATCACCCGTTACCTCCGGCGGGATCCGGTACGCTCTCAGCGCTTCCCACGCGAGGCGAGACGAGCGCAGCCTCGAGGTCCGCGATGAGCCGCTGATGTTCCTCGAGGCGCAGCTTGTGGCTGGCCCGGTTGAGGATCAAGCGAGCGGACGACCGCGCGACCGTGTCGACGATGACGAGCCCGTTCTCGCGAAGGGTCCTGCCGGTTTCCGTGAGGTCGAGAATCCAGTGGGCCATGCCGAGAAGCGGCGCGATCTCCACCGACCCCGAGAGCTTCACCAGCTCCGCCTGGAGGCCACGCTCGGCAAGGAATCGTCGGGCGATGTTGACGTACTTCGTGGCGACCCGCGGGGTAGCGCCGCCGGGCAGGTGCGGGTAGTCCTGTTCACGGTTCGCGGCGATGACGATCCGGCATTCACCGAACCCTAGGTCGAGCGGTTGGAGCACATCGGGCTCGTGCTCCAGGAGCACATCGAAGCCGGCGACGCCGGCGTCAGCCACGCCAGCTTCCACGTAGGCGGCGACGTCCTGGCTCTTTACCGGGAGGAACTCGAACCTGCCATCGACGGAGGGGAGGATGAGGCGCCGGCTGTCCAGCTGGTTGCTCGGAACTCCGGAACCGAGGCGATTCCAGACCTCGAGAGCTTCTTCCATCATCCGGCCCTTGGGCAGGGCGATTCGCAGGGGCCCGCTCAAGGCGTCCTCCCGGCCAGAAGATCCGCCAGCACATCGGTTTCGAGCGCGAACCCCACGGCCGGCCGGTCTGCACCGTACAGCCCGAGGAGGTTGTCGTAGCGCCCGCCGGATCCGGCGGCACGGCCGAAGCCTGCCACGAAGACTTCGAACCTCAACCCCGTGTAGTAGCCGAGGCCACGAACCTCCCCGAGGTCATAGACCACCCGGGACTTCTCGGACGGGGTAAGGAGTGCGTCGATCTGCTCGAGCCGCTGAATCGCGCTCCGCGCTTCCGAACAGACCGCGAGCCCGGCAGCGCGCTCCAGGATCTCCGACCTTCCGATCAGTTCGGGAAGCGCTAGCAGCGCCGCGGAGATTTCAGGGGAGAGGGCCGCGTTTCGAGTCAGCAGATCGAGCGTCGCCCGATCGCGCCGATCGATCGCCTCCCGCGCCCCGGCGGCCAGGTCGGGGCCGACATCGCGGAGCAGCGGCTGGATGTAGCCGATGTCCCCGAGATTGATCTGGAAGTCGTCGACATCGAGCGCGGCGAGCGTGCCGAGAACGAGGCGCAGGATCTCGACGTCCGCTTCGGGCGATCCGTCGCCGATCAGCTCGGCGCCGAGCTGGAACACCTCGCGGCGCTGGCCGCCTCCCTCGAGTGTCTGGCGGTACACCTTGCCGGCGTAGCACAGGCGCAGCGGAAGCGGCTCAGCCGCGAGCTTGGTTGCCGCCATCCGGGCGATGCTCGAGGTGAAATCCGCCCGCAACGCCACCAGCCGTCCGTCCCGGTCGACGAAGCGGATCAGACGAGACGCGAGGTCGGGACCGCCGGCGAGCGTGAAGACTTCCTCGTACTCGAAAGTGGGAGGGATGACTTCCTCGTAGCCACGAGCCGCCGCCAGTTCGAACCAGGTGGATTGCACCCGCCGGCGGCGCTTCACGTCACCGGCGAGCAGGTCCTGCGAGCCGGGAGGGATACGGGCGATTCGTTCGTTCGGCATGCGCCGGAAAATATACCGGAACGGCGCTGTGCGGCAACGACGTGATCGCCTTTCAGGCACACAGGTTGCAATCTCACCGCGTCAGGTTGTTTGTTCTTTTCCCATCGGACCCGGAGAGGACCGTGGACGCAATTCTCATCATCGGCATCCTCCTGCTCCTGCTCGCGCTACTCGGCGTGGGAGGCGTTATCGATGCGCTGAGCGGGATCGCATGGATCCTGCTGATCGTCGCGATCATCGTGATCGCGTGGCGGGTGATCACCGGAAGGCGGCCGGTCTAGTTTCGCCGCCGGGGGCCGCGCGGTCGGCATCGATCGGCCGCGCCCGCTACCCCGATCAGCTTCATATCCTTTTCCGGCCCGGCGATCCTTGCGTTCCCGGTGCCGCCTCCGCGAGGAGGTCGAGCAATCGCCCGACCTCCTCCGTCGTTCGCAACCATGCGGTTGCGGCCGTCCAATCCGGGGGTGGATCCCCGACGACAACACCGACGCCGCCCGGCCAGCCCCGCAGGAACCGGAAGGCATCCTCGTCGGTGCGATCGTCACCGATGTAGATGACGGGCTCTTCGGGCCCAGTACCGAACTCCGACAGGAGGAACTCCACCGCTCTGCCCTTGTCCCAATCCACCGCGGGACGAATCTCGAGGACTTCCTTCCCTTCCGTCATCCGAAGCGTGGGTTCTGATTCCAGAACCGCCTCAACGCTTTCGCGTATCCGCGAAAGCTCGGCACGGTCCACTTGCCGGAAGTGAACCGTCAGCGTGAGCCCCTTGTCCTCGAGGACAATGCCTTCGATGGTCGCCACGTCACGGCGGAGTCTGTCGAGCACGCGGACGAGCCCTGGGCGAGCCGTCCGAGCTTCAGCCATCACTTCGTGGATGGCCGGCCCAGAGATCTCCATGCCGTGGTTGCCGGCGTAGTGAATACCTTCGACCTGCACCCGTTTCGCGACATCCTCGAGAGCGCGGCCGCTCACCACTGCGACCCTCACATTCTCGTGTCGGGCCAGAGCCTGAATGGCCACACGGCACCGTGCGTCGAGCACCGCCTGATCGGGGTGGGGGACGATCGGCGCCAGAGTCCCGTCGAAGTCGAGCAGAACCGCCAGGATTCCCCGCGCCCGCCAGCGCTCGACAAGTTCAGGAACCAGGTCTAGTGCATGCTCCATCATGCCACTGCGATCGTTGAGCACCTGTGACGGCACCATCGAATTGACCCGCCGCCGAGAGGCCAGGTAGATTGCGCAGTTTCAGGGTGTTTCGTCCTCCCCGACATTCACGCGATGACCTGGCTGAACGAGATCCGATTCGACGACCGCGGCCTCGTGCCCGTGATCGCCCAGGAGGCCGTCACGGGTGAGGTCCTGATGCTTGCATACGCGAATCGGGAAGCTCTCGAACGTACCCTCGAGACCGGCCGCGCGCACTACTGGAGCCGGTCGAGGTCCGAGATCTGGGCGAAGGGAGAAACGAGCGGGAACGTCCAGCACATCGTAGAGGTGCGTGTCGATTGCGATGGCGACGCGCTCCTCTATCGTGTCCGTCAGACGGGCCCAGCGTGCCATACCGGCGAGGCTGTTTGTTTCCATCGGGTGGCGCAGGAGGACGAACTACTGACGCGAACCACCGCCGCCCACATCCTTGGGAGAGTCGACGAGGTCATCGCCGACCGACGGGCGAACCCCCGCGAGGGTGCATACACGAACTACCTGTTCGATCAGGGACTCGACAAGATCCTGAAAAAGGTGGGAGAGGAAGCTACGGAGGTAGTGGTCGCGGCGAAGAACGGAGACCCGCGAGAACTCACGGCGGAGACCGCGGACCTCCTGTTCCATCTCCTCGTACTGCTGCGGGAGCGGAACCTCCCGGTGTCGTCGATCTGGCAAGAGCTGGAGGACCGCTTCGGCAAACCTTCCAGGCCGCGCCCGAAACCCAAAGAACGAGAGGAGGAGCGATGAGAAATCCCGTTGCGCCTGTCACCTCCGCGGCGACCCGTCTGGCGGTTCTCGCTTTGCCGATCCTCCTCGCGGCATGCGCCAAGCCAAACTCGATCGGCGTCGTCACGGAAATCCTCGTGGCGACCACTGAGGATCTGTGGGGCGCCCTCGAAACCGACCTGAAGGCGGCCCTCGAGCCGCGGATGTTCACGGTCCGCAACGAACGGGTTTTCGACGTCGCGTTTGTGGACCCTTCGGACGACCGGTGGACGAATCTGCGCTATCAGCGGCAGGTTCTCGTAATCGGGGCTCCCGGACGGCCGGTGGTGGATCAAGCCCTGGACGCGGCTGACGGGCCCCCACCCACACCGCCGGCAATCCTCCAGGCGAAGGACGTCTGGGCCAACAACCAACTCGTCACGATTCTGTTGTTGCCGGAGGGCGAGTCACCTGAGGTCGCGCGCGAAAAGCTGGCCGAACTGGGCGAGATCTTCCTTTCCCAGTTCGAGGCCTACGCCAGGGCGCGAATGTTCGCGACGCCGCCCAACAACGCGCTGGCGGACAGTCTCCGCGCCAGGGCTGGGTTCAGCCTGGTCGTCCCTCGGGTTTATCGGTACTCGGAAAGGGAACCCGGCGTACACGAGTTCAGGAACGATCAGCCGGATCCCTCCAGTCTGATCCGCAACATCACGGTTGCTTCCCGACCGCTGACAGAAGTGGAGCTGAGTGCGGCCACGGCCCGCACGTGGCGGGCGGAGTTGGCCACCCGTCTCGTTCATCCTCCACAGGTTACCGAGGAAGCAGAGGAGACCCCGCCGGTTCAGTTGGACAACGGGGGGGTCCAGGTCCAGGGGGTGTGGTCGAACCCGCCAGGTGAATGGCCGGCCGCGGGACCGTTCATCACTCGGCTCATCCCCTGCGGCGATCACGTCTTCCTGATCGACGCCTGGCTCTACGCGCCGCAGTATCCGAAGTACGAGTACATGTTCCAGCTGAACACCATACTCAACAGCTTCGAGTGCGCCTGAGCCCGACCGCGGGTGTATCAGGGCCGCGCGGGGGTAGCAGGTCGCGCGGTCCCGCGTTGAGTGCGCGGCAGGGACGGGTCACATCCGCACGGGGAGGAAAGCGGTGGGGATGGCCCGGCCGAAGCGCACTCGCCGACAACTTGGCGAGTGGCGGCTCCGAACTGCTAACGAAGACGGTGCGTCGCCGGGATCAATGACGGCTTTGTCACTCCCGACGCGCCTTTCATACCTGGCTCTCGCCGTCGCTTCCCCTCCCCGCCCCTGCTGCCGCGATCAGCCAGCAGCTCGATCCGACTGCCAAGCCTCACGCGAATGCCGCGTCCAGGATCATTTCCTCGTCACCAGGGTCACGCCAGCCTCCCTCCAGCGGCTCATGCCACTCGATCCGACCGTCGGCAACCGAGAACGGTTGGATGAGGAACAGCCGGGTTCCTGCGCGATCGCGAGCTTCGGCGATCAGCAGCGACTGAGGCTGGCCATTCTCGTCGACTCCTACGACGTCGAGCGTCAGCAGGAGGCAGGCGGGCTGCCGTGAAGCCGCGTACCGGGCGATCGCTCCCGAAAGCACCGTGGGCGAAGCACCCTCCGCCGCGGCTGGAATCGGGACCGCGAGGGTTCGGTACTCCGGGCTGGCGTGGCCCGGCCGGTCGTGGACGATCCGGATTCGGGGCGGGAGGTCGGACCCCTCGGCTATCGCGCGGGCAAGGTCCGCGCGGCTTTCCTCGACGAATTCGTGAGCGAGCCGCAGGATTCGCTGCGGGCTCGGTGGCGGTCGGTCCAAGATTCGGGGGCGGGTGCGAGACGGTCACGAACGCCCCGTTCCTTCACGGCTCGCACCGGCCGGCGCGGAAGGCCGACTCAGGATGCGGGGAAGCCCACGGAGGAACGGAAGCGGCCAACGGGCGTCTCGGCTGCAAACGGGTTGCCACCACAGAGCGCGGGCACCCGCACACCCTCGAACGCGTTGCCGGCCTGAACCGGTAGTGTGCTGCGCTCGACGAGGTTCGCCCGCAGTAGAAGGTCCTCGAACGCGGGAGCGAGCTGGACGACGACCGAGTCGACGGGTTCCGGCGCGCCGTACAACCTCCACGCGAGCCATTCGTCGACCGCGGGACGCAGCTCCGAGCCGCCGTGGATGTCAGCCAGCTGACGAATCGCGTCGATGGCGGCGCCCTTCGCCGCGGCCCCGATCGCGATTTCGGCGAGCTCGCGCTGAGCCGTGACCAGCCGACGGACGCCTTCCACCGAGCCGAAGCGACAGGCGCTGATCCCTCCGAGCGATCGCTCACCCACATCGGCGATCACCTGGAGCCGCTCCTCCGGAGGTAGTCCAGTCCCAGCCTCGCTGATTGCCCGAACCAGTTCGATCCCGCTTAGGGAGCGCGCCGGCCCGTAGGTGTCGAGCGCCCATTCCCGACTCGGGTCGGTGACCGGAGCGATCGCATCGAGGATCGAAAGAAGGGCTGGAACAGCACCGCCGGTGATGTCCGGCCCCCGCGTCGTTCCGTACCCGGTAAGCACGGGATCTTGGAAGGACGTCAGATAGCCGCCGAGCCATTGCTCACGTGCCATCATGGCGGCCACCAACCAATCGATCCCGCGCGCGAACACCTCCGCCGGCCGGGTCGAATGCGCGGAAAGCTGCACTTCGGCGGGCTGAATCAGCGACGCGGAGAGCCCCATCATCGCGGCGGCGATGCGATCGCCGCGGCGATCCCGAACGGCGAGATCCGTCGCGTACCCTCCACGAGTCCCGTACCTTCGTCGGGCGAGCTGCCAGTCGAGGTCGTGTGCGAGCTCGTGCGCGATCGTCCCCGCCCCCGTCATCGGCGGCAGGTAGAGGGTGCGTGTTCGCGGCTCGTGGAGCGCGAGCGCTCGCGCGTCCCCCGGCAGCTTGCCGATCACCACGGTCAGCCCGCGCACCGAAACCGTCGGTAGCACACGCTGGAGGTCCGACAACGCGAAACTCAGCATCCGGAGGTAGTACGGATGCCATCGAGGGTCGACTTCCTCCCCGAAGCGGATTCCCGCGAGGCCAAAACGGGCCTCCAGGTCCCGCGCGCTGGGCGCCGGATCGCCGGGGAACCACGGCGCTTCCTGGTTCCAGACGCGCAGGAATGTCGCTGCCTGCAGCAGGATGAGCGACGGCCGCGGACCCCCGTCAGCCCCCATCGATCGCAGAACCGAGAAGTGCGCGGCCAGTCGCTCCTCGTTCCATGACGCGTCGGCGAACCGTCGTCGGGCCTCGCGCTGGGCCTCAGTCAACTCAGGACGGGCGAGCAGTCCCTCACGGTTGATCTCGACCGCCACAGCCACCGGCGCCTGGCCGGGATACGCACGTTCTTCGACGATTCGAACCAGGCGCTCGGCGACCGTAACGTCGAGGAGGCTCCGTTCGTCCCGGGTCTGCGCCCGACGCAGCTCGGTCGCGGACAGTCCCGAAATGCTGAGTCTCTGTGCGGCACTGCGTAGGGCGAGCGCGAGCGCCGGCGCCTCTCGGGACTCGTGCTCCTCATCACGGACCGAAATTCCGCTCAGCGACGGCTGTTCCACCTGGAAGCGCAGCTCCCGCCGCCATGCTCGCAACATCTCGAGCGGATCGGCGCCGGTACGCGCCGCCGAGCGGAGGAGAACCGAAGCATCCTCCCGGGCACGCCGTCGATCCCCGACCATCGCCGCCACATGGGCAGCAACCGACCCCGATCCCGCATCGATGGTCCGTTCGGCGGCAGCCAGCAGGTAACCGATTCGCACCGTCCGTTCACCGGAGGGCGCATTCGGCGCGGCGGCTATGGCGCGCTCGATCAACCGCAACTGCTCCCGTCCCCAGCCACTCCCGGCCAGACCCCACGCAGGGGTTACCTCGAGCACCTGCGGATCCACCTGGTAGGTCCGACCGTCCAGCGTTCGTGAAAGGATCGCATACGCGAGCGGGACCCGGGTCTGCTCCGACAGCAGCGGATCCCGCAACAGATAGTCGATGAGCCGGAAGGGACTGCCGAGGCCGAGCCGGGCCCGCTCGAGATAGCCGAGCGCGATCACCTCTTCGTCCGTCAGGGCCTCGCCCGGACGTGACTCCAGCGCGCTCGCGAACGCTTCTCCACGCGACAGCAACGCGTCGACGTCGCCACTGAATCCGCTGGTGCGCACCCCGTCACAAGCAGCGACGAGGACCAGGATCAGGAGCGCAAGAAGGCCCGCGAGATTGCGTGGAGCAATCAGGAACACGACTCGACCTGCTTGTGGGGGAGTGGAACTACGCCTCAGTACACGAGCACCGCCGGGAGGATCCCTCTCTATCACGAGTATCGGCCGCTGCGCGCGAGCCTTCACAAGACCCTCTATACGAGATTTACAGGCAACAGGTTATATCGTTTGCTCAGTGCTGAAGCAAGGCACCCATGGAGAGCCCTTCGTGACGGTAGCACGCCGGGGGGATTGCGCTTTCCGCAGCCCGCCCCATCTGCCCCGTATGAAGCCGCCAACGAGTCAGCCAGCGCGAACGCCTAACTATCGGTAACAGGCGCCTCTGGCCGATCATCGCCGAGGGGATCGCGAGACTTCGAGCTATCGTCGCTTCTGAACGGCCTCCACGATCGCGCGGCGATGCCGGGGCCACACCCCTTTCGCAAGCCGCAGGAAGTTCGCGCGTTTCTCGGGACGCTCCGCGAGGTACGCCCAGGCGGGAAGGGATCCCTTCTCCGCGTTACACGCGAAGCAGGCCGGGACGATATTGCCCTCGGAGTTGTCCCCACCCCGCATCCGCGGCTGGACGTGGTCGAGCGTCAGCGCTTCGCGAGGAAATACCTCCCCGCAGTAGACACAACGAAAGTCGTGCCGTCGGAGCACCCGTTCGCGCAGGGACTCGGGATCAGGGATTGTTGGCATGCCGAAAATCAGATCTGGCGCACCGTGTAGCCCGCTGTGACGAGTGCATCGACGAGCTCCTCGACATGCTTCCGTCCGCGGGTCTCGAGGGTGAGCTCCACCTCGACGTCCGTCAGCCAGACGCCCTGTTTGCCGCGGTGATGGTCGAGGCGCAGGATGTTCGCCCCGGTGCCGGCAATCGTGGCGGTGAGCGCGGCGAGTGCGCCCGGCCGGTCCTGCACCTTGACCTCGAGTTGTGCCAACCGCCCATCGTTCATCAGTCCGCGCTCGATGATGCGCGACAGGAGGTTGACGTCGATGTTGCCGCCGCTCAGTACCATGACCACGTCGGCGCCCTGGATCCGCGGGATACGGCCGCCGAGGACCGCCGCCAGGGTGACCGCCGCGGCCGGCTCCGCGACCGTTTTCTCACGCTCGAGGAGGAGCAGGACGGCTGACGCGATCTCCTCCTCGCTGACCGTGACAATGTCGTCGACGTAGCGCTCGATCAGGGGGAAGGGAGCATCTCCGATCCGCCGCACGGCGATACCATCGGCGATCGTCTCGCCGGCTGGGACATCGACGGGGCGTCCCTCCTCGCGAGCGCGCACGGCCGCCGGAATCCGCTCCGCCTCCACACCGATCACCCGGAGCTCGGGTCGATGGGCCTTGATCGTTGTCGCCACGCCCGTGATCAACCCGCCCCCACCAACCGGGACGACGACCACATCGGCGTCGGGTACCTGCTCGAGCAGCTCGAGGCCGATGGTGCCCTGCCCCGCGATGACGTGCTCATCATCGAAAGCGTGGATGAGTGTCGCCCCGGAATCCTTCTGGATCCGGATCGCCTCCTCCATCGCCTCGTGGTAGCTCCGGCCGTGAAGCACGACGCGCGCCCCGAACCCCTCCGTACTCGCAACCTTGATGAGCGGTGTGCGCTCGGGCATCACGATGGTTGCGGGCACCCCGAGCCGCTGCGCGTGGAAGGCCACGCCCTGGGCGTGGTTTCCTGCGCTCCCCGCTACCACGCCTCGGGAGCGCTCACTTTCGGGAATCGCGAGAATCCGGTTGAGAGCCCCACGCTCCTTGAACGATCCGGTGCGCTGCAGGTTCTCGAATTTGAACCAGGCCCGCCCCCCGAACATCTCGCCGAACATCTCCGACGGCGTGCACGGGGTGAGTACGACCTGGCCCGCGAGCACCTCCCGGGCACGCTGGATCGCGTCTACGTCCAAGATCGCTTCACTGTTGAAGATGGTCGGGGCTGATTGCCGCGAAGCTGCCGAAGTGATAACCTGCCACTCCTTTCGCGGCCAGCCCGCGGGGCGGGGCTCCGGCGCCCGATGTCACGTAGTCATACCCTTGATCGATCCGCGGATACACGCACTTCGCCTCGAACTCGAGCGACGTCCCGCTCGCCGTCTGGATCCGACGGCGACTACGACCGGCGCGTCGGTGTCCCTTCTGATCCGGCCCCAGCCGGCGGATCTCGAGATCCTGTTGATCCAGCGCCCGATCTCGGCGAAGGACCCATGGTCCGGTCACATGGCGTTTCCCGGCGGCCGACGCAGGGTCGGTGAGGATCCATTGGAGGCCGCCATCCGCGAAACGCGGGAAGAAGTCGGTGTCGACCTCGAATCCCAGGGCATCCTGATCGGGCAGCTGGATGAGGTCATTCCGTCGGGCGGACCACGGATTGCGGTTTCGCCGTTCGTATTCGCCGTGCCGGCTGACGTCGTCGTCGCGCCGGGCCCGGCCGAGGGCGCCAGCACGGTCTGGGTCCCTCTGAGACACCTCGCCGACCCGGCTTCGGCGGCCGAACATCTTCAGATCCTGCCCGGCGGCGATTCGCTGCGCTTTCCGGCGCTGGCCTATGACGGTCACGTAATCTGGGGGCTGACGTACCGGATGCTCATCCAATTCCTCGGCATCACGCGGGCCGTCGGTCGGGAGGGATCGACGTGAGCGACGAGCGGGCGCTGATTCTGGGGTGCGGCTATGTCGGATTGGCGTTAGCTCGCGTGCTCCTGCAGGAGGGCGTCGAGGTGATGGGAACCACGCGATCGGCCGACCGACATCAGGAACTCGCCACAGCCGGGATCGTCCCGGCAACGGCCGACGTCATGGATCCCGGTACGCTGCGGCCGCTTGCCGAGTGGGGGCCGGACGTCGTGTTCGACCTGGTTCGCCCCCAGCGGATCGACCGCAACCGCTACACATCGTGGGGGACGCACAACGTGCTCGGCGCGTTCGCGCCGCTCCCGCTGCAGGCGATCGTCTACCTCAGCAGCACCGCCGTCTATGGGCGAAGAGGCGGCGAATGGACCGACGAGTCCACTCCAGTCAACCCTTCGTCGCCGGTGGGGAAAGCCCGGTCGGAGGCGGAGCGGGCATATCTCGATGCGCACGCCCAGCGGGGCACGCCGGCCAGGATTGCCCGAGTCCCGGGGATATACGGACCAGGACGCACGCTGAGGGAGCGTCTGGAAACCGGCGCCTACCGTCGTCTGGACGACGAGAAGCTCTGGATCTCGCGCATCCACGTCGACGATCTCGCGACTGCCCTCGTCGCAGTGTGGCACCGCGGAGTCGACGGCAACGTCTATCTGCTCTGCGACGACGAGCCGACGACCGGCCAGGAGTACGCCGAGCTTACCGCGAGCCTCCTCGGCCTTCCCTTGCCGCCGACGGTCGAGCGCGACGACATCCGGCAGGAACTGAGCGACGATCGGTTCGAGCGCCGGATCGCTTCCCGCCGCTGCAGCAACCGGCGAATGCGTCAGGAGCTGGGAGTAACCCTGAAATACCCGACGATCCGCGAAGGCGTGCCGGCCGCACTGCGCGCCGAGGGGGCTATCTAGATGCCTCGAGAATTGTTCACCCTGGAGCTCACCAAGAAGCAGGCGGAGGCGCTGCGTGCCCTCGCCAGCCTCGAAGGGCTCCCCCCGGAGGTGTATGCGGCGGAGGTCCTCGTCCGTCACCTCTATCACACATACAACGAAGAAGTCCGCCGCAGAATACGCCCCGACGATGATAACTGACCGTTCGTTTTCCTTTCTCGAAGCGCTGCTCGATGCCCCCGGGCCCAGCGGATATGAAATGGCTCCGGCGCGGATCTGGCGCGCCGAAGCCGAGCGGATCGCCGACAAGGTCGAGTCCGACGTCAGCGGCAACTCGTTCGCCATCCTCAACCCAGGAGGCGTGCCCCGGGTAATGCTGGCCGGCCACATTGACGAGATCGGCCTCATCGTCACCCACATCGACGATGATGGCTTCCTCTACGTCGACGGAATCGGCGGTTGGGATCCCCAGGTCCTGGTCGGACAGCGGATCCGGTTTCTCGGTCGGAACGGCCCGGTCGTGGGGGTTATCGGCAAGAAGCCGATCCACCTGATGAAGAACGACGAGCGGGAAAAGGCGTCGAAGTTGACCGATCTCTGGGTCGACATCGGCGCGGAGAACCGGGCTGCTGCCGGGGAGCGTGGCGTTCGGGTCGGCGATGCCGGCGTGATCGACGCGGGACTCGTGAGGCTCGGAGACCGCCTCATCGCCTCACGCGCCATCGACAATCGGATCGGAGCTTACGTCGTGCTCGAGGCACTGCGGATTCTCCGTGCGAGCGCGGATGGTCTGACGGCAGAGGTCGCCGCCGTCGCGACCACGCAGGAGGAGATCGGTTACTCGGGGGGCGGCGCCCGGACCAGCGCCTACCGATACGACCCGGCCGTCGCCATCGTCGTGGACGTGACGTTTGCCACCGACGTCCCACAGATCGAGAAGAAGGAGACCGGCGAGCACAAGCTCGGGTCGGGGCCCGTCCTCACCCGTGGATCGGCGGCGCATCCGATCGTGTTCGAGCGGCTGGTCGAGACAGCGGAGCGCCACGGAATTCCCTACACGATCCAGGCGGCGGCTCGAACGACCTCCACGGACGCCGACGCGATCTACCTGTCCCGGTCCGGGGTGGCGACGGCCGTGGTGTCCGTGCCGAACCGGTACATGCACTCGCCGAACGAGATCGTCTCGCTGGACGACCTCGACGCGGCGGCGCGACTCATCGCCAGCTTCGTGCTGGGACTGGACGCGAACACCCGGTTCATTCACGACTGACGGGACCGGTGAGGCGCGTGGCGGCGAAGAGCCAATGGACCATCCGACGAGGGTTCGAAGGAGATGGTTGGCCCGGGTTTCAGACTCCGCAGGCGCTGGCCAACGCGATACCGTGCGGCGAGGGCGAGCTGTGGTCCCTCCGCCCGCGCGTGTTGGAACCCGCGGATCCCTGAAGGTCGTTTCCGGATGAGGGTGTCGATGTTCGCCTGAGCCCCGGTTCACCAGGGAAGGGAGGATAGGTTGCTGACCATCGACCGGACGGTGATGAACGCGCCGATGGAGCGGTGCCTCCTGACCGCCGCGGATGTCGAGCGGTGGCCGAACATCCTGCCCCACTACCGATGGGTCAGGTTCCGTCGCCGCGACGAATTCGGGCGCGGGCTGGTGGAGATGGCGGCACGACGCGACTTCGGGCCGATTCCCTACCCCGTCTGGTGGGTCTCGGAGATGTGGTTGGACCGTGACGCCCCGGCAGTACACTACAGGCATGTAGCTGGGATCACGACCGGCATGGACGTCGTGTGGTCCTTCGTCGCGGTGGACGATGGCTCCACGGCGGTCGAGATCGTACACGAGTGGGATACCGGTCCGGCCTGGCCCCTCCCGCGCTCGATCCGACGATCGATCGCCGACTGGATCATTGGACCGGTGTTCATTCATCACGTAGCCTCGCGCACCCTGGCCGGTGTGCGTGCAGCGGCTGAACGTGTGCATCTCGAGGTCGGAGGAATCGCGGATCATGTCGGCTGACGGCAACGGCGCCAGCGAGGGTCGACACCCGCGACGAGTGGCCGTCACGGGCATCGGATGCATCACGCCCATCGGCACGACCGCCACGGGACTCTGGGAAGGGCTGTTGCGGAAGGAGTCGGCCGTCCAGCGCATCGACCGTTTCGATCCCACGGAGTTCCGGAGCCACATAGCGGCGCAGGTCAACGACTTCGAGCCATCGGACTACATCGACCGCTCGCGGTTGAAGCGACTCGATCGCTTCGCCCAGTTCTCCGTGGCGGCTGGAAAGCTCGCCCTCGAGGATGCCGCGCTCGACCCGGAGTCGATCGACCCGGAACGCGTGGCGGTCCAGGTGGGGTCCGCACTCGGAGGCGTGGTGATCGCCGAGGAGCAGTACTACCTCTACCGCACCCGGGGAGTCCGTTCCGTCAGCCCACTGCTGGCGCTATCGGTCTTCTGCGGCTCGGCCTCCTGCAACATCGCCATCGAGTTCGGCTTCACGGGACCGAACGCCACGAACGCGATGAGCT
>CAZJEH010000020.1:0-7734 GCA_964544905.1 uncultured Gemmatimonas sp. | reverse complement strand
GTCCGGCGCGATTGCCCTGGGTGATGCCTGGCGCCTCATCCGCGACGGAGTGGTGGACGCGGCGCTCGCAGGAGGTGTCGAGGCACCATTGTCGCCTCTCAGCTATGGTGCGTTCGCCATCCTGCGCGCGATGTCCACCCGCAACGACGACCCGAAGCGAGCCTCGCGACCCTTCGACGTCGATCGCGACGGTTTCGTGATGGGTGAAGGCGCCGCCATCCTCGTCCTGGAGGAACTTGAGCGGGCCAGGGATCGCGGTGCGCGCGTCTATGCGGAGTTGGTCGGCTATGGTAACACGAACGACGCCTTCCACATGACCGCTCCCCGCCCCGACGGTAGCCAGGCCGCGCGGGCGATGCGCATCGCCATGGCCACCGGCGGCCTTCAACCCGGCCAGATCGACCACGTCAACGCGCACGCATCCTCGACTCCGCTCAACGACGTCACCGAGAGCAAGGTCATCCGCGAGGTGTTCGGGGAACACGCGGACCAGCTCGCTGTGAGCGGCACCAAGGGCTACCACGCACACCCGCTCGGGGCGGCGGGGGCGATCGAAGCGGCCATCACCGTCCTCTCGATCCACCATGGGTGGATCCCGCCAACCCTCAACCTCGAAACGCCGGATCCCGAGTGCGACCTGTCCTACACCGGGCCGGATGGGGAGCACCGCACGATCCGCTACGCGCTTTCGAACTCGTTCGGTTTCGGAGGGATCAACGCCTCCCTGGCATTCGCCGCCCCACCGGCGGCGGATCCCGGTCCTGCGCCGAGCAACGGCAAGCGAGGCTGACCGACCGTCGCTCTCTTCGGGATTGAGACCCGCCCGCGACATCTGGACGATCCCCGTCCCGCGCCGGGGGACGGTTTTCATCCAGAGCCGCGAGGCCATTCCACGCGTTACCCGACACTCACCCTACCCCATCGCGACCCCCTCCCGCGCCCTTGGCTGGGTAATTTTCACGTCCGATGAAAATTCCCGGGAACCAAAGAGCGGGGGCGTCATATTAGGGACCGTCCACGGAACGGAAGACCGTTCGCTTCGTCGCTGGAAGCCGATTTCGGCGGGAACGGGCGATTCCATTCCGAGCGTACTCCCTTTACAGCGGTCCGCACAGGGGCCATATTGTGCAGGTTATGAATGGACTTCTGGGGAGAAGCGCCTGAACGTGTGAGCCGAGGGCGGCGAGCGTCGTAAACCGACGGAGCTCGCTGCCCTTTGTTATTTCATTCCACCGAGCCGAATCCATGTTCTTCAGCTCCCGAGCCCTGGACTCGTTTGATCAGTACCTGCACGACGTTGAAAAGTACCCCCTGATTGATGATCCGGAGCAGGAGCGCGCCCTGGCGCGGCGCGCCCGTGCCGGTGACAAGGAAGCGGCGGAGCGACTGGTGACCGCGAACCTTCGCTTCGTCATTTCTTATGTGAAGAAGTACCAGGGACGCGGACTCGGACTGGCGGAGCTGGTCTGCATCGGCAACGAGGGGCTGCTCAAGGCCGTGAAGAAGTTCGATCCCGAGAAGGGGGTAAAGTTCATCTCCTACGCGGTCTGGTGGATCCGCCAAACCGTCCTCCAAGCGCTGGCTGAGCAGACGCGTTCCGTACGCATCCCGCTGAACCAGAATTCCAACCTCGTACGTCTGTCGAGGACGGAGACCGCGCTCACGCAGATGCTCGGTCGCTCGCCCACCGATCAGGAAATCGCGGACGAGATGGCCGAGCCCATCGATACCATCCGCGCTCTGCGGCGGGTCGCCGCCAGCGAGCTCTCGCTCGATGCTCCGCTCGATCGCGGAGACCGTGATTCTTCCTCATTCGGCGAGCGGTTCGCGGGCGCCGAAGCCGAGGAAATCGAGGAGGAGGTGGAGTCGCAGGCCCGGCGCGAATTCCTCGAGCGGATGTTCGAGAAGTATCTCACCGAGAGAGAGCGAAAGATCCTCTACCTGTACTACGGACTCGACGAGGGGGAGGAGCGGACGCTGGAGGAAATCGGAATGCTGCTCGGGGTCACGCGCGAGCGCATCCGCCAGATCCGGAACCGCGCGTTCGAGAAGCTCCGGGAAAGTCCGGATGGGGCGGCGCTCGAGGGTTTCTGGGCGGTGTCCTGACGCCTGAGCGACCAGGAGAGACTTAGAGGGGGCCTCTGACGGGCCCCCTTTCTCTTTCCCCTTCACGCTATCTCCACGGCCCGCGCTGTCCGACATGCCGGAACCTCACCGAATCGCCATGAGCCTCGCCGTGCGTTGCCGGTTCAGTCATGACCGAGCGAGGGACTATCCTTGCAGCGTCTCCGGGGGGCGGAGCACGATGTCTCGGCCGCCGAGCGGCGAGATCGTCGCTTCCGGAAGTCATCCACGCGAAGAAGGCCGGCCCGACTCGCATCGGACCGGCCTCCCGATCGCTTGCGCTTCCGCAGCTGTTACTCCCGGCGGCGGAGCCGATTCGTCAGGTACAGGGCGCGCCGAGCGGTGGCACTGGCTGATCCACCCGTGGAGGCGTCGCCCGGTTCGCGAGCTCCAGCACGATGTCCCTGATGAACGCGCTGACGCGCGCCAGCTTTTCGTCGTCGATCTTTTCCGGTTCGTCTGAGGGCGCGTGGTAGTCGTCGTGGAGCCCGGTCGTCAGGAAAACGATCGGGATGCCGTACCGGGCGTAGTTGTAGTGGTCGGACCGGCAGTAGATCTGCTCCGGATGCCCAGGCGTGTCGTAGGTGTAGTCGAAGATGAACGGGCGCGGCTGCCGGCTGTTGACCGCCTCGACGATGTCCCCCAGTTCGGTCGAGAGCCGGCGAGAGCCGACGCTGAAGATCGAATCCGGGTGGTTCCGCCCGATCATGTCCACGTTGATGTGAGCGATGATCGACTCGCGCGGGACCGTCGGGTTGTCGGTGAAGTGCTCGGATCCGAGCAGGCCGGCCTCCTCGGCGGTGTTCCAGACGATGAGCACCGACCGCGCGGGTCGCTCCTCGGGAGGGAGATGGGCGAGGGCTTCGGCCACCTCCAGCAGACCCGAGGTACCGGAGGCATTGTCATCGGCACCGTTGTAGATCGAGTCGCCATTCACTGGTACGCCGACGCCCACGTGATCGTAGTGGGCCCCGAGACCCACGTACTGACCCGCCCGCGCTGGGTCGGCGCCCGGCAGAATAGCCGCAACGTTCCACGCCTCAACCGGTTCCACGGTATTCTGGAGCGTGAACTCGACCGTACCGAGGTCACGCCTCGGGGTCCGCGCTTCAGCGAGCGGCGCGCCGATGAGCGCCTCCGCCGTAGTGGATGTGGCGAGGAAGAATGGCGGCCCGACCGGATCGTTCGCCGCCGAGCCCCTGAGGCTGAGCGATCCCTTCACCGCTATCTCGGCGGCGTAATCCCAGAACTCCGCCTCCGACTCCTCGGCAACGAGGATGATGGCCGAGGCAGGACTGTTCGGACCGAAGAGCGTCGCCAGCGCCGCGCGCGGCGTCGCCGAGGACGGATCCACGCCCGGCGGCGCGCCCAATCGCAGGATCACCACCGCGTTCCGTACCTCACCGAGGCTCAATTCGGCCGTGCCTACTTGCGGGTCGATGAGGAAGCCACCGAAGATCAGACTGCCCTGTCCACCGGTGCGGGTGGTGCGCGGCAGCCCGCCGAGCCCCGAGACGGGCAGGATCTCGCCCGGGCCCAGCGTGCGGACGCCCGAGGGAGTGGTGACCGCAAAGCGGGCAACGGAACGGTGGCGTTCCAGAGGGACCGACTGAAGGTACGTCCCGTTGTCGCCAGCGGGCCGCAGACCGAGTCGCTCCAGTTCGCGGGTCAGGTAACGCGCGGCTGCCTCCGCTCCCGGAGTCCCCGTCTCGCGCCCGGCCATCGAGTCCGCCGCCAGGATGCCGACCCGCAGATCCACGTCGGTCGCGTCGATCGTCGCAGTCGTGGCTCCGGGCGCGATCGTCGGACCGGCAACCGTCGTTCCCGATCCCGTCGCGGCCGCCGAGCAGCCGCTCGCTATCATCCCGGCGACGATTGCCGCCGCCCAATGTCCGTTGAGACTCCGCAATGCTGCCTCCACTGCAATCGGTTGTAGGGCGCGCCGGCCCGCGCGAACGCCCCAAGTTAGTGCGGTGTAGGTTCGAGGGCGAGCGTGCGCCCCGTGGAGCCCGGGCCAGCGCCTCCATCGCCCCTCTCCTCCGTCGCCCTTGACGCCGGATCGTATGGGCGCCAATCCTCACGATCAGGACGTCATCAGTTGATCCTTTCCATTCGCACGCGGGACGCCCACATGGAGGAACAGCCGGACGCCGGTCTACTCGCCGGGCTCGACGCCATCACATCCTACGGGGTCGTCGCGATCGATTCCTCCGGAAGAGTGCGGAGGTGGAACGCAGGGGCCGCGAAGCTGACCGGGTTTCCCCGCGACCAGGCAATGAATAGCTTGCTCGCCGAGCTGATCGCGGAGGGTCCGGAGGAGTTCACTCCGGCATTTCTGAAGGAATTATCGGCTGGCGAGTCGGAACTCGGCTTGTGGATCCGCCGCGCCGATGGAACGCGGTTCTGGGGGCGGACCACCGCGGTCGTCAGCGCGAGTCTGGACGGCCGTCCACCAGGCTACGTTCTTCTGTTTCGGGACGCGACGTCGCTGAAGGAGACGACCGAGGAACTCGAGCGCTCCCGGACGATGTTCGAGCGGATCCTTTCGATCGCCTCGGACGCAGTGATCTCCATCGACGAGAGTCAGAGGATCATCTTCTTCAACCAGGGCGCCGAACGGATATTTGGCTACACCCGTGACGAGGTGCTGGGACGTGAGCTCAGCGTCCTGATCCCCGAAGGTTCGAGGTCGGCGCACATGGACCGCGTGCGGGAGTTCGGGCAGTCGCCGGTCACGGCGCGGGTAATGGGAGAGCGTGGAGAGATTCGAGGCCGCCGGAAGACCGGCGAGATCTTTCCCGCTGAGGCGTCGATTTCCAAGCTGGACCTGGGCGGCGAGAAGATCTTCACAGCTGTGCTGCGGGACGTCACGGAGCGGCGCATGGCCGAGGAGGCTCTCTCGCGGCAGGCTGCGGAGCTCGCGCGCAGCAACGCGGACCTGGAGCGGTTCGCCTACGTGGCCAGCCACGATCTGCAGGAGCCTTTGCGGATGGTCGCCAGCTACACGCAACTCCTTGCTCGGCGTTATCGTGGTCGGCTGGACGACGACGCGGACGAGTTCATCGGCTTCGCGGTCGACGGTGTGAACCGGATGCAGGCGCTGATCAACGACCTGCTGTCGTACTCGAGGGTTGACCGCCGGGGCGGTGAGTTTCGCCGCACGCCGTTGACGAAAACTCTCCGGGAAGTGCTCGCGACACTCGGGCCAGCGCTGGACGAAGCCGGAGCGACGATCACCAACGATCCGCTCCCGGTCGTGACGGGCGACAGGACCCAGCTATCTCAGCTGTTTCAGAATCTGATCCAGAATGCGGTGAAGTTCCGGCGGCCGGGAGTCCACCCACGGATTCACATCGGGGTGGAGGATCTCGGCGATATGTGGCAGTTGTCCGTGCGAGACAACGGGATCGGGATCGCGGAAGAGTTCCTGGAACGGATCTTCATCATCTTCCAGCGGCTGCACAACCGGGCCGACTACCCCGGCACGGGGATCGGCCTCGCCATCTGCAAGAAGATCGTTGAGCGCCACGGCGGGAGGATCTGGGTCGAATCGGTCGTCGACGAGGGCAGCACCTTTTACTTCACTCTTCCGAAAGACGCGGACGCGGAATGAGCACGCATCCGAATCGCTCGATCGAGGTACTGCTGGTGGAGGACAATCCGGGAGACGTACGGCTGACGAAGGAAGCTCTTCGCGAGGGGAAGGTGCGCAACAACCTTCACGTCGCGCCGGACGGCGTTGAGGCGCTCGCTTTTCTCCGACGGGAAGGACAGTACGCGAGCGCCGTGCGCCCCGATCTCGTCCTGCTCGACCTGAACCTGCCGCGCAAGGACGGACGGGAAGTCCTGGAGGAGATGAAGAGCGACCCGGCTCTCATGAACATCCCCGTGGTCGTGCTCACGAGCTCGCAGGCCGAGCAGGACATCCTGAAGGCCTACAACCTTCACGCGAACTGCTACGTGACCAAGCCCGTGGATCTCGATCAGTTCATCACCGTCGTCAAGTCCATCGAAAACTTCTGGTTCACCATCGTCAAACTCCCACCGGAGCCGGTTGACTGAGGCTCCACCGGCGCCGCCCCCGCCGCTGATGCGACTTCTTCTTGTCGAGGACAATGCGGGAGATGCGCGTCTCCTGCGTGAATTCCTGCGCGAGGCGGGAGTCGACGACCTCGAACTGATCGACGCGTCTCGACTCGGCGACGCCCTTGGCGTACTGCAGTCCGAGGACGTCGACGTCGTGCTGCTTGATCTCTCGCTACCGGACTCTCAAGGAATCGAGACCGTTCGCCGTACCCTTCCCCATGCCGAGCGGACTCCGATCATCGTTCTCACTGGCCTGGACGACGAGAGTGTGGCGCTCCAGGCAGTCCAGGCCGGCGCGCAGGATTACCTCGTGAAGGGTCATATCGACGGGCGGCTCTTGATGCGGTCGATCGGCTACGCGCGCGAGCGGAAGTGGCTCGAACTCGAGAGGATCCGCGCCCTCGAACGCGAACAGGAGGCCCGAGCGGCGGCAGAGGCGGCGGTCAGGGCGCGCGACGAGGTGATGGGGATCGTGTCGCACGATCTTGGGAACTCGCTAACCGCGATCGGGATGCACTGCCGGGTCCTCGAGCGGACGGCGCATCGAGGGGTGGAGGAAATCAGCAGACACACCGACAGCATCCGGCAGCTCGTCGATCAGATGCATCGGCTGCGGCAGGATCTGATCGATGTGGTCAGCCTCGAGGCGGGTAGGCTTGCGATCTACCTCGAGGAGCAGCCGCTGGAACCGATCATTCGAGAGGCTCTCGATACCTTCGGCGAGCTCGCGGCGGGCAAGGACCTCGTTCTCAGGGGTGAAGTGCCGGAAGTGCTCCCTGACGTCCGGGCGGATCGACAGCGTTTGCTCCAGGTTCTCTCGAATCTGCTCGGGAACGCCGTGAAGTTTACGCCCGAGAGGGGCGAGATCGCGCTGCGAGTCGACCCGGGCGCGGAGGAAGTCTGTGTTTCGGTGCTCGATTCTGGTCCGGGCATCCCGCCCGAGCACCTGGAGCGGATTTTCGAGTCGTTCTGGCGAGGACGGCACGGAGGACGCGGTGGAGCCGGGCTCGGTCTCGCCATCGCGAAAGGAATCATCACCGCGCATGGTGGGAGGATCTGGGCGGAATCGGAACCGGGGCGCGGGAGCGCGCTCAGGTTCACGCTGCCATTGGCCCGACAGGGGTGATGCGGGGCGCGTTGTACGCGGCAAGGTGTACAATGCGCAAGGCAATCCGGCTGGCGTCTTCCGCGGAGTCTTGTCGCCACTGAGGTCAGCGACGATGACTCCCCGCAGGTAGCCGCTGCATCCTTCGATATGGACCCGCTCTGAACATCGAAACGGAATGACCGAGGGAACGACCTCCAGGAAAGCGACCATCGCATGTCCCTTCTGCGGGAGGCTCAACCGCGTCGACATGGCACGTGCGAGCCACCGGCCCAAGTGTGGCGAATGTGGCAAACCTCTCCTGCTGGACCGCCCGCTCCGCGCGACCGACGAGACTCTCGAGCGGATGGTGGCCGATGCCGGCGTCCCGGTACTGGTCGACTTCTATGCCGACTGGTGTGCCCCCTGCAAGATGATGG
>CAZJEH010000019.1:11818-30461 GCA_964544905.1 uncultured Gemmatimonas sp. | reverse complement strand
CAAGGACGATTTCCGGCGCGAGATCATGAACTACATCGGAGCGCTGGCCATCGACGGCAAGACGTTCCGGTACGACACGAACGAGCGGCTCCAGAAGGCGCTCGAGCTCAAGCTCTTCGAAGATCAGAAGGACTCCATCAAGCTCACCAGCCTCGTCTCGAACGTGCTCGACAAGGGCACGCAGGAGAAGATCGATGTGGTGAAGAGCCGCCTGATCCGGGAGCACGGGTACTGTGATGTATGCGCGACGGACGTGCTCAACTTCGTGGCGAGCATATTCGCGCGCGGCGATGTAGCCTGACGGGGGGCCATGGTCAACCGGATTGAGCGGGACCGGCGGCGGTTCGAGGATATAGTCCGCGGCCGGATCAAGCAGGAACTGCGCAGGCACATCACTCAGAGTGAGTTGATCGGCAAGCAGGGAGCCGAGATCGTTTCGATCCCCTTGCCGCAGATCGAGCTGCCGCGGTTCCGGTACGGACCGAAGGAGCAGGGTGGCGTCGGGCAGGGGCCTGGCGAGCCGGGTGACCCCCTCGGGGGTGAGGAAGGTGCGGGCGGCGCCGGTGACCAGCCCGGATTCCATATTCGCGAGGTGGAGATCAGCATCGAAGAGATGACGAAGCTGATCGGCGAGGCGCTCGAGCTGCCACGGATCCAGCCGCGGGGCAGCGAATCGCTCACCTCGGTCAAGGGGCGATACACGGGGATCCGTCGGATCGGCCCCGAGAGCCTTCGCTCCTTCCGTCGGACGTACCGGGAGGCCCTGAAGAGGCAGATCGCTACCGGCAACTACGACCCTCAGCGCCCCGCCGTCGTCCCCGTCCGCAACGACATGCGGTACCGGTCGTGGCGGGACGACAAGGTCCCTGTCGCGAACGCGGTGATCTTCTACCTCATGGACGTTTCGGGATCCATGGGGAGCGAGCAGAAGGAGATCGTACGGATCGAGTCCTTCTGGATCGACAACTGGATCCGGAGCAACTACGACGGCGTTCGGAGCCGCTACATCATCCACGATGCGCAGGCGAAGGAAGTCGATCGGGAGACCTTCTTCACCACGCGCGAGTCGGGCGGCACGAAGATCTCGAGCGCCTACCAGCTCGCGGCGGACATCGCGGAGGCCGAGCACCCGGCCAGCGATTGGAACCTCTACTTCTTCCACTTCTCTGACGGCGACAACCTGGGCTCCGGCGATAACGAGCGGTGTTTCGAGCTGCTGAAGGGCCGCCTCCTCCCGATGGCGAACCTCTTCGGCTATGGCCAGGTGGAGAGCCGGGCGGGGAGCGGGGCGTTCCTCGGCGCACTCGAGGCGAACGTCGAGGCCGACAACCTCGTTCTCTCGAAGATCGCCGACCGCGAGGCGATCGTGGACTCGATCCGGGACTTCCTGGGGAAGGGGAAGTGAGCCATGCCGCAGCCACTCTCCCGTGAACTGAGGGATCTCCAGCTGGTCGTCGAAGAGCGAGCGCGCGAGTTCGGCCTCGATTTCTTCGAGGTCGTCTACGAGGTGCTGGATTGGGAGGAGATCAACGAGGTCGCCGCCTTCGGTGGATACCCGGCCCGCTACCCACACTGGCGGTTCGGGATGGAGTACGTCGAGCTGTCGCGGTCCTACGCCTACGGGTTGTCCAAGATCTACGAGATGGTGATCAACAACGACCCGACCTACGCGTATCTACTGGCGGCGAACAAGCATGTGGACCAGAAGCTGGTGATGGCCCACGTATGCGGGCACGGCGACTTCTTCAAGCACAACTTCATGTTCGCCGGGACCAACCGAAAGATGCTGGACGAGATGGCGAATCACGCCAGCAGGGTGCGCCGCTACATCGACCGCGAGGGGCTGGAGCACGTCGAGGGGTTCATCGACCGGTGCCTGTCGATCGAGAACCTGATCGACTACACGGGGATGGCCGCTCCGCCGCGCGCCTCCACCTCCGAGGATGACGACGAGGAGGAAGATCGGCCGGGTCGTGAGCCCAAGCGCTTGCGAGCCAAGGAGTACATGGACCCGTACATCAATCCTCCGTCGGCCCTCGAGGCGGAGCGCGAGCGGTTGGCGAGCCAGGACCAGAGGAAGCCGCGGACGATGCCGGAGCGCCCAGTGCGCGATGTGCTGCTGTTCCTGCTCGAGCACGCTCCGCTCAGCCGGTGGGAGCGCGACGTGCTCGGGATCATCCGCGAGGAGGCGTACTACTTCGCGCCGCAGGGCCGGACCAAGATCATGAACGAGGGGTGGGCCTCCTACTGGCACTCACGCCTGATGACGGAGAAGCTCCTCGGTCCGGACGAGCTCATCGACTACGCCGATCACCACTCGGGGACGATGGCGACGGCCCCCGGGCGGCTCAATCCGTACAAGCTTGGCATCGAGCTGTGGCGCGACATCGAGGAGCGCTGGAACAAGGGCCGGCACGGCGCGGACTGGGAGGCCTGTACCGACTTCCGCGTCCGGGACGCATGGGATACGGGGGCCATGAAGGGGCAGGAGAAGATCTACGAGGTCCGTCGCCTCTACAACGACGTCACTTTCATTGACGAGTTCCTGACCCCCGATTTCGTCAGGCGCCACGGCCTGTTCACCTACGAGTACGACCAGCGGACCGGTCGCTATGTCATCTCCGACCGCGACTTCGAGGCGGTGAAGGAGAAGCTGCTCTTCATGCTGACCAACTTCGGGCAGCCGACCATCGACCTGGTGGACGCGAACTTCCTCAACCGGGGCGAGCTGCTGCTCGTCCACCGGTATGAAGGGGTCCCGCTGAAGCTCGACCACGCCCTGGAGACGCTGGAAAACCTGCAGGCGATCTGGAAGCGCCCGGTCAACTTGGAGACGTACATCAACGACGAGCCGGTGGCTCTATCCTACGATGGGGTGGAGCACCGGCGGGAGGCGGCAGTAGTCGACCGGGCGTGAGGGGCGGTGCTCGTTTGACGCCTCCACCGCGGCAAGGAGACTGCGTCAAGAGTGCCGATGGCCGTTCACGGTTCCTTGCGAGTGTGACGGACTGGGATCGACAGTTCTGACACGGTCTCCTGCGCCGGGATGACGATTGGGGGATACGGCGCCGTAGGCCGCTCACGGTTTCGTGCCAGCGCAAACGGAACTGGATCGACGGTTTTGACACAATCTCGAAAGCCGGGATCCATCCGCCTGTCGATACGTCGATGATTGCTTCTAACCCGCGTCACGCCAACGGAATGCAGGCTCACCTCAGCCGTCACCCCGCAATCGTTATCCCCAGAATCTCCGTCACATATCGCTTGTTGTGCGCGAGCTGCTGGTCGATCGTCCCCTCATGATCGCGCGGGGGGTCGTAGTCCAGCGTGATCCAGCCGGCGTATCCGTTCTCCTCCAGGATTCTCGTGATGGCGGGGAAATCGACCCCGCCGCTCCCCAACCCCGTATAGAGGTTGTGCTGCTGATGCTCTTCGCGCGTCGGGGTCGGACCGGTGTGGCCGCGGTACTTGAATGGGGTATCCTTGAAGTGATAGGCGGCGATCCTCGAGTAATTCTCGCGAACGAAGCGGACCGGGTCGGTGCCGCCGAGTGACAGGTGTGCCGTGTCGGCCGTGAAGTAGACGTACTGGGGGTCGGTGAGCTCCATCACACTGGCGATCTCCTCCGGCCGCTCGAGCGGTGACCAGATGTGCGGATGGGGAGCGAGCCTGAGCCCGAGATCCGCCGTCCTCTTGCCCAACTCCGTGAGGGTCGCGGCCATCGTCCGCAGATGATCGTCGGTGGGACCGTCCGCCGGGCGGCTGCCGAGGTTGATCTTGAAGTGGCTGCAGCCGAAGCGCGCCACGAAGTCCCGCGCGAACGCGACGTGGTCCTCGATGGTCTGTGCCGTACGGGTCGGGTCGATGAAGTTCGTCGTCATGCCCGGGCCGCCGTTGGAGCAGGTGATCATCGCGATCCCGGCCGCGTCCAACCGATCCTTGAGCGCCTGCGGCTCCTGCAGGTACCGCATGACGTGCTGGCGGAAAGGTTCGATCCCCTTGAAGCCGAACCGGGCGATGGTCGTGATTCCCTCCTCCACCGCCTCCTGCCAGACGAATCCGCTGTAGCCGACGCGGAACACGCGGTCTGCGGAAGTGCTCCGGGCCGTCAGCGGAAGGCGTTGCGCCGCGGACGTCCCCGGCACCACCAGCGCTGCCGCGGCAGCGGTGAGGAAATCCCTGCGTTCCATCTTCATCCTCCGCTCGAAGTAGTCGATCGAACCGCGATGTGGAAGGAGATCCGGCGATGGTGAAGCCGGGCTGCGGGCGGGATTGAAGACTCCGCTGCCACAGGCCACCCGCATGAGGATGAGTGGTCAGCACAGAAAACGGAAGGAGATCGAGGAGCGTGTAGCCACTCCTCGATCTCCTTCACGTGCATCCGTAACCGACGCGCGGACGTCAGCTACCCGATGGCATCAGTTGCCGCCGGGTGTCTGGGGCAGCCGGAGCGCAACAAGCGACCCCGGATGACCGTTACCGGCGATGGACACGACGATGTACTGCACACCTTCGTGCATGAAGGACATCGGCACGGCCGACGTCGGGGCGGGCAGCTCGATTCGCCCGACCTCTTCGCCCGTCAGCTTGTCCACCGCGTGGAGCCAGGCCTCGCCGCCGCGCCCTTCGCCATAGATCAGCAGACTCTGAGTCACGAGCGGGTGCGCGTGCGCCTCCTGCCCGGTGTTGGGGAGCTCGACGCCCTGAAGCATCGGATGATCTTTGATTCGTTCCGGCGTGTCACCGTTCGGGATCCACCACAGCGTCTCACCTGTGTCCATGTCGATCGCCGTGATGCGCCCGTAGGGCGGCTTCAGGATGGGCAGCCCCTCGATCCGGCCGAAGCCGACCGTCTGGCGCACCCAGTCCGACACGGTTCGGCCGAGCCGACGCGTGCCCTCACCGATCGTCCCGTCGTCGACGGTATGGCCGGGGACCAGCAGGCCCGCATGACACTGCTTCACCGACGAGACGTACATGATGTTCGTCTCCGGATCGAGCGTGACTCCGCCGGTGGCGTTCGTCCCGCCCGTCAGGGAAGGACAGATCAGCGCGCCCTGGTAGCCCTGCTCATTGGTGGAGTGGATGGCGGGGTTGAAGAGCGGTCCCATCTTCCACTTCTTCATCTCCTCGAGAGCCAGCTGCCGCAGCTCGGGAGTGAAGTCGATGAGGTCGTCCTCCGTGATGCCCTGGATCTCCCACGGTGCCGGCCTGGTCGGCAGCGGCTGGGTGGGAGAGGTCTTCTCGCCCGGTACCTCGCTCTGCGGAACCGGGGTTTCGATGATCGGCCAGATCGGCTCGCCGGTGACCCGGTTGAACGTGTACGCGTTAGCGAACTTCGTCACCTGGATCACCGCGGGGACCGTATCCCCGTCGACCACCAGGTCCGTCAGGATCGGCGGGAGCGGGAGGTCCCAGTCCCAGATGTCGTGATGGACGATCTGGTAGTGCCAGAGCCGCTCACCCGTGTTCACGTCGAGCGCGACCAGGCTGTTGGCGAACAGGTTGTCGCCATGTCGGAAACCGCCGTAGAGGTCGTTCGTCGGCGCCTCGGTGGGGATATACACGATGCCGCGTTCGACGTCGACCGAGAAGGGAGCCCACGCCGCGGCGTTACCGACCCACTCCCACGCACCCTCCGGCCAGGTGTCGTAGCCGTATTCGCCGGGCCGCGGAATCGTGTGGAACTTCCAGCGTAGCTCGCCCGTCCGCTTGTCGAAGGCGAGGATGTCCCCGGGGATCTGCTCGATCCGTGACGTCGGGCTGCCTCCGTCCTGGAGCGCGCTACCGACGATCACCACGTCACCCGCCACGATCGGAGGAGCCGACGTGGTGATGTAGCCGACGGTCGGATCCGTGCCGTAGTACGGGTCATAGGGATGGGCGCGCTCGTTGTACTCGAGCATGTCCACCGTACCGTACTCGCCGAAGCCGGGAACGGGGACGGGTTTGCCGAAGCCCTCCAGCGGCCGGCCGGTCTCGGCATCGAGCGCGTGGAGGAAGTAGGCCGGGCTCGTCATGTAGATGACGCCGCGCCCGTCGACCTCGCCGTACGCGACTCCCTTGCCCCAGTTCTTCCGCGTGGAGGCTTCCCACCGGGGCGTGTAGGGCTCGCGGAAGGTCCACAACGTCTCACCCGTGGCCGGATCGATCGCGACGACCTGCCGCCTCGTGCCCGCGACGGTGTACAGCTTCCCGTTTACGTAGATGGGGGTCGCGCGAAGTATGTAGTCGACGTTCGGCCCGAAGTTGTCTCCTCTCCAGACCCACGCGACCCGGAGCTGGTTGAAGTTCTCGGCGTTGATCTGGCTCAGCGGCGCGTAACGCTTACTGGTCGCGTCTCCCCCCCAGTACCGCCACTCGACATTCTGCGCGGACTCCTGTCCCGATAGGGGCATGGCGACGAGCGCAGCCGCCAGGGCTCCACCGATCGCGAGCCTCGGCGACGCTGGCCGCCGCCACAGTGTTTGCCACGTTCCCTTCATCTTCCTTCGATTCATGATTGATGCTGCGTGCGCTCCCGGCGGCCATCCGCCGCTTTCGAGTGATCAGGAATGCTGACTCTGTCCTTCCCGCGTAGTAGCCTTCATCGAAGTTGCCTCCCTCCTCGTCATCCCAATCGAGGGTGCGGTCGACCATCCCGCCTCGCGATGGGGAGCGTCGAGTCTTCCGGTAGCCCGAGCGGGTGGGCCGCCTCGATCAGGAGAAACGCCGTCTCGAAATCGTGTCCTGTAGTCCGTTTTGAGGTTCGCTCCTGTACCTCACGCCTGCAGTCCTGATGCGAAACGGGCGTCGAGTCGCGGGCGACGTCCAGATTCTGTACCCCGCAATCGGTCGTAATGTTGTCAGCGACGGTCCGCAAGGTCTTCTCCAGCCAATCCCGCAGGGGTCGCCTCCGCCGAGCACCGTACAGGTCGGTCTTGGGCTTCGAGGGATGTGGATGCCGCTGGTATCGTCCTTCACGCGGGTAGAGTTCAGTCCCGGTCGGCTTCCTATGGCGATTCGGCTCGTAGCGTCCGCCGTGCTCCGGGTGGAAGACCTTGGCCGAGCCGGCGGAGGGCCCGGACGGCCAGATGAGGACGCCGTGTTCGCCGGTAGCCCTGAACGGCGCGGAGAGCCCCGCTCCTTGCGGGGTTTTGCCTCTAGCCTGTGCGGATCCCCCTGCCGTGAACTGGAGCGATCTGCCGGTCGGAGCCTCGAGCCGTCGGAATTGACATCCCTCTCGCGCAACACAACTTTGATCGAACTGAGCGGGACGCGAAGGCCGACCAACAAAGTCAACAGGAGCTGGTGCGATGAGAGCAGTGGTTCTCGGGGTGACGGCGCTCCTCGGAGTGGTGATCGCCCAACCGAGTGCCGCCCAGCGGGCGGCGGCCGGAGGGTCGCTCGCCGACAGGATTTCCTACCTGGATCCGTCGAGGTATCGCGAGTCCGCCTCGGTGCACCAGGGGGCCGGGCCGATGGCCTTCGGGACGCTGCTCGGCGCGAATGCGATTCCGCACCTGAGCTTCGTCCACAGGGGAGTGATTCCTCCCGGGGGCGGTATCGGGCACCACGTCCACTACTCGTCGGAGGAGATGTTCTTCATCCTCAACGAGGGGGAACCCGAGTTCACCGTCAACGGCCACACTTCGCGCGTTCAGACGCCGGGTGGCGTCCCGGTCTTCCTCGGCGGGTCGCACGCGCTCTACAACAGCGGGAACACGACCCTCGAATGGCTGAACGTCGCGGTGCGCGCCGAGGGGATTCCCGGCGGGGCGTTCGACCTGGGCGATCCGCGTGTCGGCGTCCCGATCGAGCCGATCCCTCCCTTCATCACCGCCCGGTTCGATCCGGCCCTACTGCGTGACAACGCGCAGATGTACGGCGGCCAGGGCACGGTGAAGTACCGCCGGGTGCTGCAGCCCGGAATGTTCCGGACGACCTGGGCCTACGTCGACCACCTCCTGCTTCCGCCCGGCACCTCGACGGGGATGCACCGGCACCCGGGTGTGGGCGAAGTCTACTACATCAAGGGGGGTGAGGGTACGGTGCGGGCGGGATCCGAGAGTGCCCCGATTCGGGCCGGTAACGCGGTTCCCATCCAGATCGACGAGCCGCATGCAATCGAGAACACGGGCACGGTCCCGCTCGAGGTCATCATCATCGGGATCGCCGCCGATATGACCAAGAACGTCGAGACGGTCGCGGTGGGGCAGACGGATCAGTAGGGTCGCAGCCCCGAAGGCTGGGAAGAGCGGCCGGTCCGGGAGCATACCCGGGGCGGCCGCTTCGGTTTTTCCGGCAGAAGCACGCCCCTTCATCGTCGCTGATCGATCCCGTCCGGCGGAACTGAAACCGACGACCGACAATAGCGGTTGCCGGATCCGCGAGGCTTTCCCCCCGCGAGTAGTCGCGCCCTGTTGATCGGTGTCCTTGCAAGCCAGAGCCGCACGAGGGGACCGTCCGTGGTGCGAGCATTCCCAATGCGGGGAGACCGGCATCGATCTCCTCCTCCCGCGGCCTGCCCGTGACAGCGCGGATGGCCGATGGCTTCCCCCCCCCAGCACATCCCGTGCGTTCACAAGCACCCCGAACAGCGGTTCGCCTCACAGGAGGGCGATCAGGAATCAGCGTTCCCTTCATCGGGCGACCTGCCTTCGCCCGCGCCAGCTACAGGTGAGGGGCGAATTCGCTCCAACCATGATTTCGGGCCGCCTATAGTAGTACCGCCCACCCAGGCGTGTTTGTAGGGCAGATGCGAGCGGTGAGGTTTTCTCCGGACCGAGGCATTGCGTGTGAAGTCAGCACAAGAAGTGGAATCCACCACTTCGGTCCCTGCGCTCACCAGGGCAAGCGTCGACGAGGTTATCGAGCTGCCGATCAACAGCGGGCGCCCATCGGAGGACGAACGCCATCGCACGTTGATGGCGCTCGTTCGCGAGGGTGACCGGAGCGCCCTGCAGGCGTTGCTGGAGCGCTTCTGGGAACCCCTATCGCTGTACGCTGCCGAGATGGTCGGCTACCGCGACGACGCGGAGGACATCGTCCAGGAGACCTTCGTCCATGTCTGGCGGAACCGGGCGAGCTGGTACCCCACTGGGACCGTGGCGGCCTACCTGTACCGGATTACCCGCAACATGTCGCTCAACGCCCTGCGAAACCGCCGGGCGCGGGAGAAGTGGAGCAAGCTGGGCAGCGACGACCCCTTCCGGAATCCACCTCCTCCGACCGCCGAGGAAGAGTTCGAGATGGAGCTGCTGCGTGAAGAGGTCGAGGCGGCGGTTGCGGCGCTACCTGAACGGCGTCGGGAGATCTTCATCCTTTCGCGCTACCACGGGCTGACGCACCGGGAGATCGCCGGCACGCTGGGCATCTCGGTTCAGACGGTGTCGAATCAGATGGGCACGGCACTAAGCGACCTGCGCCGTCTGCTCGCGCATCGCCTGGATCAATGATGGCTGGCCCGCGGGGTGGCGAACTCCGCCGAGCACGGCGGCTTTGCCGGCCGATGAGGGCGAATAGACAACGGGATATCGACATAAAGGGGCACAGATGATCGAGGATCTGATCATCAGGACACTCCAGGGGCACGCCACGCCGCCCGAGAAGGACCAGGTCAGGCGATGGCGGATGAAGGCTCCCGAAAACGATGAACGCTACCGGGAAATCGAGGCGCTCTGGGCCCTGACCGGTGTGGCGGCGCCCGCTGTTCTGGAGCCGGAGCCGCCCAGGATCGAGGACCTGCCGGTGCTCAGCGAGGCGATCGTGGCGAACGATGCGCGGCGCGAAGCACCCGCAGCGGCGGAGGTGGCGCATACCCCTCGGCAGTTCGTGAAGGCACGACCGGTCCGGCCATGGACGATGATCGGCGGGATCGCCGCGACCGTCACAGCCGCGAGCTTCGGCCTGGGCGCTGCGCTGTCGCGGGTAGAGGAGCCGAACACACCCATCGCCTACAGCGAGATCGTGACTGGCGACGGCGAGATGGCGACGGTGACCCTCAGCGACGGAAGCGCGATCCGCGTCGGGCCGCACAGCACCCTCCGTTTCTCACAGGAGGGCAGGGAGCCCGTGGTTTGGCTGGACGGGCAGGCCTTCTTCGGCGTGCAGTCGGATTCCACACGCCGGTTCATCGTCCGTACGGAGCACGGAGAAGCGGTGGCCCTCGGCACACGCTTCGAGGTCCAGTCGGGAGACGAGGAGTTTCGTGTCCTCGTCGTCGAGGGGAGCGTTCGTGTGTCGGCGGCGGGAGCTGCCGTCGAATTGAGCGAAGGCCTCATGAGCGAGAGCCGCGACGGAGCCCCTCCCTCGACGAGCCGCGTGGAGGACGTCCACGAACACCTCGCATGGCTCGGCACGACACTGATGTTCCGAAACACCCCTCTCGGTCGCGCCATCGCTGAAATCGAGAATCGCTATCGGGTCGATGTGGCACTCGACGCGGCCGAGCTGGAGGACCTCACGGTTACGGCGACGTTCACGGAGCAGAGGGCGGAGCAGGTCGTCTTCGTCATCTGCGAGATGATTGGCGCCCGATGCGTCGTCGACGCCGACGGCAACTTCCACATCGCCGAGCGCGTCCTTCAGCCCCCGAGCCCCGTCGGGACCATGCCCGGCCGGTAACCGAGTCGTACGCCCGTCACCGCCCCTTCCCTGGGGGCGGCCTACTTCCAAACCGGAGCTCGCCCATGTACCAACGCACCTCCTTGCGTGGCGGCGCTCGTCGCCGACTGGCCTTCGCGGCAGTATCCGGGATGCTCGCCTATGCGCAGGCGGCGGCCGCCGACCAGTCGTTCGCCTCGACACTCGTGGCATCCTCGCAGGACCGAGCCGTCCTGCTGAAACCGGCTCACCTCAACATCAGGATGGTCCCCCTCCAGGCCGCTCTGGACGCGCTTCAGGAGAGCTCCGGTGTGGCAGTGGCGTACAGCCCGTCGCTGTTGCCATCGGATCGTCTCGTTACCTGCCTGTGCGAGGAGTCGACGGTACAGGAGGCGATGAGCCGTATCCTGGCGGGGACTGGTTTCGAGGCGGTACCGGTCGAGAACCAGGTGGTGGTGCGGAAGCGGAACCCGGATCCCCTTCTCTACGCCAACGGGATCGCCGGAGTGCTGGCTCGCTCGGTGGGAGAGCGGGACCTGTGGGGCGTGGGCATGACCGGGAGTGTTCGGCTCAGCTCCGCGCGTCAGGCGACTGTCATGGGGCAGGTCCTCGAGCAGGGGACGCTGCGGCCGCTCTCGGGCGTGCAGGTCCACATCGTCGGTACCTCTATCGGGGTGCTGACGAACGCCGATGGGCGATTCGTGCTTCTCAACGTTCCGCCGGGGCAAGCCCGCCTGCGCGCGGATCTGATCGGCTTCGGGTCTGTCACGCGCGACATTACCGTCGGTGCCGGACAACTCGAAGTCAACTTCGAACTCTCCCAGAACGCCATCAACCTCGACGAGATCGTCGTAACCGGGACCCCCGGGGGGACAGTCCGCAGGGCGATGGGGAATGTCGTCTCCACCGTCGATGCCGAGGCCCTGGAGATGGCGCCGTCGACCCGGATCGAATCAGCACTCGGTAACAAGGTCCCGGGCGTGTGGGTGGTCGGCGCACCGATCATGCCGGGCGGCGTCTCCCAGATCCGAATTCGCGGAAGCTCCAGCATCTCCCTCCCCGGCGATCCGCTGATCTACGTGGACGGCGTCAGGCTGAACACCGACAACGAATTCGTCCAGCGTAGCCGCGGGCATTCGCGCCTGGCCGACATCGACCCCTCGACGATCGAGAGCATGGAGATCATCAAGGGGCCGGCGGCGGCGACGCTCTACGGGACGGAAGCCGCGAATGGAGTGATACAGATCATCACCAAGCGTGGTCGGGAAGGGACGACGGAGTTCAATGCGTCGGCTGAAGTGGGTGCTCTGTACATGCCGCATCCCGAACAGCACGCGGGACCCATGTACTTCCGGGAGCCGGGAACCGGCGAGATCCTGACGATGAACCGCTACGATGCCGACAGCGAGCTTCTCGGCAAGCCGATGTTCCAGCGCGGCCCCATCCAGCGGTACCACGTCGGCGCAACGGGCGGCTCGGCTCTCCTGCGCTACAACGCGGCGTTCACGCGTAGCGACCAGGAAGGCAACCTGAGGCACGAGTACGAGAACATGGACCGCGCGCAGACGAGCATCACGGTTCTTCCGCGCGAGAATCTGACGATCACCGCCATCGCTGCCCGGTCGGTACGGGAGGTACGGGCACCGAACTTCTTCAACAACTATTTCAACGACGCGGATCCACTCCCCTACTACCTCGGGACGATGGACCCGCCGCAGGCGCGCTTCGATACGAGGACGGACATAACCATCTTCCGCCGGAACACCTGGAGCGCGGAGATCAGGCACCAGCCGACCGCCTGGTTCAGCCACCGGCTGGTCGGAGGCGTGGACGACAGCAACGCCGAGCGCGAGAACTTCGCTCCGCGAGATGAATACCTGGCGCAATTCTTTGGGGCGAACGAGGAAGGGTCGAAGTCGATCACGATCGTCGAGACGCCGACCCGCTCCCTCGACTACTCGGCAAGCGTGACGCTGCCGTTGCCCGGTGGGATGACCACCGTGACGTCGGCGGGGCTGCAGTACTATCACGAAGGGGGAAGGCGGACGACCGCCTCGGGGCAGGGGTTCGCCGTTTCGGGCCTGAGCACGGTCGGCGCGACCGGCTCCCGAACGGGCAGTGAGGAGGAGTTCGCCAACTCATCGCTCGGGACCTACGTGCAGGTCCAGTTGGACCAGGACAACCGTCGGTTCTTCACCGCCGCCGTCCGCTATGACGACCACAGTGCGTTCGGCAACGACTTCTCCGGCGCGGTCTATCCGAAGATCAGCGGGTCCTGGGTGGTGAGCGAGGAACCCTTCTGGCGTGACGTTCTTGGCATCAATCAGTTTCGCCTCCGGGCGGCGTGGGGTCAGGCAGGAATGCAACCGAACGCATTCGCCGCGCGAAGGCTGTACGAGCCCCAACCCGGTCCCGACGGCCAGCCCATCCTCATCCCGCTGGCCTATGGGAATGCGGACCTTGGTCCGGAGCGAGGCTCTGAGATCGAAGCCGGCTTCGAGGCCGGCATCCTCGGCGGTCGTGGTCGGCTCGACTTCACCTTCTACCGTCGCATCACGAAGGATGCGATCGTCGCGCAGCTGATCCCGCCGTCACTCGGCTTCCCGGGCACTCGCTACACGAACATCGGGCAGACCAGCAGCTGGGGCACCGAGACCCTCTTCCAGTACGACGTCGTTCCCTCCGGCCCATTTACCTGGAGCTCGAGCCTGGCGCTAACCACGATGGGCAGCCGCATCGACAAGCTGGGACTCGAATTCCTGCCTGTCACGACGATAGCCGATCCGTTCTCGGGCGGCGGGGAGGGCGCGCGTGGCGCCTACCACGTCGAAGGGTTCCCGATCGCCTCCATCTTCGGGAAAGTCGTACGAACCGCCGAGTTCGCAAACGGGCCCGGGAGCGCGGTCATCAACGTGACCTGCGACGGTGGCGTCGGGGGCACGGAGGGGTTCCGCCACCCGGGTGGGGAGAACGTGCCCTGTGAGGACGCTCCGCGCATCTATCTGGGCAAGGGCCAACCGAGCCTGATGGTGAACCTCACGCAGAATCTCAGCTTCCTCAGGAATCTCGGCTTCCTGGTCAGCCTGGACGGGATGTTCGGCCACTCGATGAGTGCGGACTACCTCGCCGCCTCGCAAACTCGCTGGACGCGGTCGTACGTGTACCAGGATGACCCGTTCCTGGCTGCGTATCGCACCGTCGAGCGCACCACCCCCGTATTCCACAAGAACGGCTTCATCAAGCTGCGTGAGCTGTCCCTTCGCTATTCGCTGCCGAGTGGTCTGACCAGCTCGATGCGACTAAACCGGGCGAGCATCAGCGCGCAGTGGTACAACGTCGCGACCCTATGGTGGGAAGCAGGGACGACGATGATCGAGCGCCGTCCCCACGACCCCGAGATGATGTCCCCGGAGATGAACTTCCCGGGCGTCAACATGGGTTCGCCGCCGCCCCTTTCGCACTTCTCCGTGAAGGTCGATGTGGCCTTCTAGAGCAGCGGGTCCAGAACCGTTAGCCACGATTCCAAGCGCCGGCGAGCCCGGCGAAGCGCGAACAGGGAGGACTTGTTCATGAACATGAGAACGTTGCGGTTCCCGCTGTTGCTCCTGGTCGGGTTGGCATACGCCGGGTGTGACTCTCTCGACGACCTGTTGGCGGTCGATCTGCCCGGTCAGGTCACCGATGATGCGTTGAGCGGCCCTCTGCTCGCCGAAACGCTGGTGCGGAGTGCCCAGGGCGACTTCGAGTGCTCCTTCGTCGGCCACTATTTCATCACTGGCATCTGGGCCCAGGAACTGATCCACACGGGTTCCCAGGTCGGAACGATGGAGTACCAACAGCGAGTCAGAGCCAGCGAAAACTACGGAATCGGGGACTGCACCACGCACCGGGGCCCGGTCTGGCGGCCGATGCACCAGACCCGAAAGATCGCGGACATCGCGATCGAACGGCTCGACGAGATGCCGGAGGGATCGGTGGCGAACCTCGATTTCCTCAAGGCCTGGGGCTACGCGTACGGGGGATACGCAACCCTGCTGCTGGCCGAACCATTCTGTGGTTTCGTCGAGAACGGGGACCGGGAACTACGGCCGCGGGAGTATGCGTTCGAGGATGCTGAGCGCCGGTTTACCCTGGCGATCCAGCACGCGGAAGCCGCGCTCAACGGCGCGCGGGGCGATGAGGCGCGGGACATCCTCAACATGGCCCTCGTCGGCAGGGCCAGGACCCGGCTCAACCTTGGGGACAACCCCGGCGTTCTCGAGGATGCATCGCGGGTGGACGTAGGGTACGTCCGCTATGCGACCTACGATGCCTCGCCCCGACGGCGTAACAGCATGCTGGGATCGTGGGTCGGCGGCGCCACACTCGTCCTGCTTCCCACCGAATGGCCCGACGACTACGAGAACCTGACGGTCGGCCAGATCGCCTATCCGTGGGACGTTGATGGCGTGCCGGACCCCCGCCTCCCCGTCATCTACCGGGGTCAGCACACCCGGGGATTCCCCTGGTTCAACGCCGCCCACCTCGTGCTCGAGGACGACACGGACATGCCGTTCGCATCATGGCGTGAGGCGCAACTCATGATCGCCGAGGTGCAGGGCGGGCAGGTCGCCGTGGACATCATCAACACGCTCCGAGACACGTACGATCTGCCGCATTTCAGCAGCGGCGATCCGATAGCCATCCGGGATCAGGTCCGGGAAGAGCGCCGACGCGAGCTTTTCATGCAGGGGATCAAGCTCGGCGACTACCTGCGATGGGGAACCACCGACAAATGGGCAACGGGAACGGATCTCATGGGTCAGATATATGGCGATGAGACCTGCATGCCGGTCCCGATCGTGGAGTTCCTCTGATCAGCCGCAGCCATCTCCCGTCGCCTGACGATCAGCCGGCGGGCGATGGCGTTCTAGGGCGTTCGGCCAGGTTCGTTCGGACGCAGTCAACCATCAGGGCAGGTCAGGGGAATTCCCGCCCGGTGCCACTCACTTCCAGGAGGTGGTCCGATGCCGGTAGGTCCAAAGCTCAATCGCTGGTCCCTCGCGTTCGCTGTGCCGCTGCTCTCCGCGGCGGTCGACTCGGCGGCCGTCGCGCAGATGAGCTCTGTGAGCAGTCCGTCTACGCCGAGGACTTCGGAGCAACTCTGGATCGTCAACACGGGCGGTCAGGACATCCACATCTACGAGGTGGGGACGTGGAACCTGCTCCGTGTCTTGACGGTCGGGGAGACCCCGCACGGGCTCATCGTGGCTCCCGACCAGCGGATGGCGTACACCACCCCGGAGAACCTCCGGAGCGACGAGATGGGCGAACTGGTTTCCATCGACACGCGTACACACCGGATCGTCCATCGTCTTCGGCTGGACGGCCGGCCGAACGAGGGCTCCATCACTCCCGATGGCCGCTTCCTCTATCTCCCGGACCACAACCACGGGCGCTGGTGGGTGATCGACGTCGATCCGTATCCGCGGCGCGCCGGGCAGGTGCCAGAGCCGCGAATCGTCAGTGAGATCGTCACCGGTGGTCGACCGCACAACACGGTCACCGACGGGCGCTACATGTACCTCGCGCCGATGTATCACGAGTACACCTACATCGTCGACCCGCTGCTCGGGCACCAGGTGATCGGGGCGATCAACGTCGCCGAGGACCTCGGCCCGCGGGCAGGCCGACCGCTCGACGTCTCCATGGACGGGAAACGCCTCTACCAGTCCGTCGACGGCATGATCGGCTTCAAGGTTGTCGACATCGAGGCCCGGAAGGTGATCCGTACGGTGCACTTCCCGGGAGCTGTGCTCAATCCCGCAGATGGCACGAGCCGCACGCACGGAACGGCCGTGAGGCCCGACCAGAGGGAGGTATGGACCAGTTGGATGGCGGGCGGGCAGGTGTCCGTGCACGAGCGGCAGAGCGGCGAGTACCGCCAGATCGCGAACATCCAGATGCCCGGTGAAGACCCGGATATCTACTGGATCAATTTCTCACCGCGCGGCGAATACGCCTACGTGGCCTTGCTACAGGAGCGGAAGCTGGCGGTTGTCGACACGGAGACGAAAGAGATCGTCGCATTGCTCGAAACCGGCATCAACCCGAAGCGCATGATGCACATCTCGGTTCCGCTGGACGACGAGGAGTGAGCGACGATCTTCGGGCCTAGATGGGTGGAGCGCGCATCTCGTAGGCGGGGTGCGCGCTCTCGCCGTTGTCCCATTTCGTCGTTCAATCTACTCGCATGCAGATTCGCGCGTGCCTTTCTGGAGATAGAGGATGAGTGCCACCGTACTGGTCGCGATCGGTGCGATCGCCTACTCGCTTGGCTACCGCATCTATGCTCGCTTCATCGGGGAGAAGATCTGGAAGCTGGACGCGAACTACCGGACGCCCGCGCACGCACTTAGGGACGGCGTGGATTTCGTTCCAACGAACCGCTGGGTGCTACTCGGCCACCATTTCACGTCGGTGGCCGGAGCAGCGCCGATCGTGGGTCCGGCCATCGGCGTGATCTGGGGATGGGGACCCGCGTTCATCTGGGCCACGCTGGGCACGATCTTCTTCGCCGGCGTTCATGATGCGGGCGCCTTGTGGGCTAGCGTGCGGAACCAGGGGAAGTCCATCGGCGCCCTGACTGGGGTGGTCGTGGGGGAGCGGGCACGTAGCCTGTTCATGGTGATCATCTTCCTGCTGATCCTGCTGGTCAACGCGGTCTTCGCGACGGTGATCGCCCAACTCTTCGTCGAGTTCCCCAGTAGCGTGGTCCCCGCGTGGTTCGTCATCGCGGTAGCGATGGGTATCGGGTTCGCCCTGTACCGGCGGGGGGTGCCGTTGTTGTGGCCTTCGGTAATCGGCGTCGTCCTCCTTTACGCTTCGATGTTGTTGGGAGATCGAGTGCCGGTTGTTCTACCCGATCGTGTGCTCGGCATGGAGGCAGCCGGGATCTGGGTGCTACTGCTCTTCGTGTATGCGGCCATCGCCTCCATCCTGCCGGTATGGCTGCTGCTCAGCCTCGCGACTACATCAACGGGCTGCAGCTGGTGATCGCCCTGACCGTCTTCTTCGGCGCGGTGCTCATCGCCAATCCGACCCTGGTTGCGCCAGCGTTCAACACGGCTCTTCCGGGGGACGTACCCTCGCTGGTCCCGTTGCTGTTCGTCACCATCGCCTGTGGAGCGATCTCCGGGTTCCACGGGCTGGTCTCTTCCGGCACGACCTCGAAACAGCTCGATCGGGAGAGCGACGTCAACTTCGTGGGATACCTTGGCGCGGTGGGGGAGGGATCACTGGCGATCGCATCCATCATCGCGGCGACGGCGGGATTCGCGTCGCTCGGCGAGTGGCGCTCGTTCTACACGAGCTTCACCTCGGGTGGATTGAGCGCCTACGTGCAGGGAGGGAGCACCATCCTCAGTCAGGGATGGGGGTTCCCACCGCACTTCTCCCAGACGATGCTCGCAGTGATGGCGGTTCTCTTCGCGGCCACCACCATGGACACCGCGCTTCGGCTCCAGCGTTTCATCGTCCAGGAATGGGGGGCGATCTACGACCTTCCGGCGCTGCGGAACCGATGGATCGCCACGGCCATCGCCGTCGCCTCGTGCCTGGCGCTGGCTTTCGGTGCCGGCGAAGGCGCCGGCACGGGCGGGCTGGTCATCTGGCCTCTCTTCGGCACCGCCAACCAGCTCCTGGCCGCCCTGACCCTGCTCGTACTCAGCGTCTACCTGATGAAAAAAGGCAGGCCTACGGTCTACACTCTCGTTCCGTTCGCCTTCATCGTCTTCATGACGACCTTCGGCCTTCTCATTCAGCTACGCGACTTCTGGAACCAGGGACGACACTTTCTCGTCGCACTCGATCTTGTTATTCTCGTGGTCGCGATCTGGGTGGGCCTGGAAGCTCTCGGAGCGCTCGTCAGAGCGAAACGCGAAAGGGTGGACGAGACTCCGACGGGACCTGCTGCGCCATCCGAAGAGGAACTGGAAATCGAAGCAGTCGAATGAAGAGACTTGCCGTGCTCGGCGTCGTGATAGCCGTGGTCTTCGGATGCGCCCCAGCGGCGGCGCCG
>CAZJEH010000019.1:0-11718 GCA_964544905.1 uncultured Gemmatimonas sp. | reverse complement strand
GCGCCGGCCGGTGGCGGGGCGTCGGCTCCATCGGTCCCCGGGGCCGAAAGCCCACAGGCCGCCGGCGCCCGCACGATCTGGGATGGGGTCTACACCGCGGCGCAGGCCCGGGAAGGGGAGCGTGTGGCCCAGTCGCAGTGCACGCTCTGCCACACCCCGAACCTCGAGTGGCCGGTTTCGCTGGAGGCGCGGTCCGGCCGCCCGCTGCTCGAGCTGTACGAGGTGATCCGCAACACGATGCCGCAAACGAATCCCGGTGGCCTCACCCGCGAGGAGTATACGGACATCGTCGCCTACATGCTCCAGCTGGCCGGCGCTCCGGCGGGAGGTCAGGAGCTTCCTAGCAGCGACGAGGGCCTCGCGCAGATCCAGGTGACGAGGGGAAGCCGGTAGACAGAACGGGAGCGGAGCCCATCAGGGCGCCGCTCCCATCATCATCACGTGGCCGGGCAACGAATCAGACGGCCAGGTAACGATGCAGCACCGCCTCGTCGGCGCGTACCTCCTCCGCTGTCCCGGTGAACTTGACCTCCCCCTTCTCCAGCACGTAGACCCGGTCGCTCAGCGACAGCACGAATTCCAGGCTCTGCTCGGCCAGGAGGATCGACAGGCCTTCCCTCCGCAGCTGGTCGATCTGCTCGCGCATCGCTTCCACGATCAGCGGAGCCAGGCCCTCCGACGGTTCGTCGAGTAGCAGCAGGGTGGGGTTCGCCATCAGGCTGCGAGCGATGGTGAGCATCTGCTGCTCGCCGCCGCTGAGGAAACCTCCCCTCCGATTGCGCAGCTCCTTCAGCTTGGGGAAGATCTCGTAGATTCGCTCCTCGGTGAACAGCGTCTTCCCGTCGGGACCCGGCCGCCTCGCGATGTCCAGGTTTTCCCAGACCGTCAGGTCGGGGAAGATGCGGCGGTCTTCCGGAACGAAACCGATTCCCATCCTGGCGATTCGGTGCGGCGCGCGGCCCTGCACCTCGGTCCCCCGGAACCGCACGACGCCGGAGCGCGGTGGGGTAAGCCCGATGATCGTCCGCATCACCGTCGTCTTGCCTACGCCGTTCCTGCCCAGCAGCGAGACGATCTCTCCCTGCTCGACGGTCAGCGAAACGCCGAAGAGCACCTGGCTCAACCCGTAGCAGGTCTCGACGTTCTCCAGCTCAAGCAGCGCCATGGGCACCTCCGAGATAGACCCGCTTCACCTCGGTGTCGCTCCGGACCTCGTCCGGATCCCCGGAAGCGATGATCCGGCCCAGGTGCAGGACGCTGATTCGATCCGCGATGGTGAAGACGACCTCCATGTCGTGCTCTGTGAACAACAGGCTCAGTCGCCTCTCCTCCACGATCCTGCCGATGAGGTCGATCGTGTGACGGGTCTCCTTCGGAGACATCCCGGCGGTGGGCTCGTCCAGCAGCAGCATGTCCGGGCTGGAGGCGAGCCCGACGGCAAGCTCAAGCTGCTTCTGCCGTCCATATGCGAGCGTCCCGGCCATGCGGTCCTCATCTCCCTCCAGGCCGACTGCTCTCAGGAGGTCGTGGGCCTCGTCGCGGAAGAGACCTCGCGAGGGCTTGAACAGCCGGTACTGCATGCCGTTGTGCGCGATCAGCGCGGCCTGGATGTTCTCGAACACCGTCAGCCGCGGATAGATGTTGGCGTGCTGAAACGACCGCGAGATACCCCGGCGCACGATCGCGTGCGGGCTGAGGCCGGTGATCGCCTCCCCCCGATAGTGGATCGACCCGCTGTCGGGCTTCAGATGGCCGGTCAACAGGTTGAAAAGGGTGGATTTTCCGGCACCGTTTGGACCGATGATGGCGTGCTTCTCCCCCTCGGCAACCTCCAGGGTGACCTCGTTGGTCGCGACGAAGCCATCGAAAGACTTTTTGAGTTTATCGAGTCGCAGCATCAATCCGTGCTGGGCGTCGTTGAGGTGCGGGCCTGCAGGCGCCGGGCGAAGCCGGCGAGCCCGTCCGGGAAGACGAAAAGAACGACGAGGAGGATGACACCCAGCACCGTCGGCCAGTACTGCGTCACCTCGGTGATCTCACGGTTCAGCAAAATGATGGCGGCGGCGCCGATCGCGGGACCGAAAAACGAATAGATGCCGCCGAGGATCGCCATGATGAGGACCTCGGCGGAGTTGGTCCACCAGGCGATGTCCGGGAACACGCTCCGGTTGAAGAGCGCGAACAGCGCACCCGCGATGCCGGAGAACGTCCCCGAGACCATGAAGGCGATCAGCTGAACCCGCTTCACGTCGACGCCTACGAACTCGGCGCGTGTGGGGTTCTCGCGGGTCGAGACGAGGATCCTCCCGAAGGTCGACTGCGTCATCATCCAGAGAAGGGCGACGCAGATCGCCACCACGACCAGCACGAAATAGTAGAACGGCTGTGGCGAGGCGATCAGCTCGGGCACCCGTAACCCGATGAAGCCCGTGTCTCCTTTCGTGACCGCGCGCCACTCGTGCGCGATCGCCCAGATGAACTGCGCGAAGGCCAGCGTCAGCATCGCCAGAAAGATGCTGGTCAGACGGACACAGAAGTACCCGATCACGGCCGAGGCCACGGCGCTGATCAGGATCGCGGCCACCATGACGAGCGCCAGGGGCCATTGCAGCGTGGTGCCGAAGATCGCTACGACGTATGCGCCGATCGCGAAGTAGGCCGCATGCCCGAAGGAGATCAGACCCCCGAACCCCATCATGAAGTTGAGGGCGAGGGCGAACAGGGCGTATATCAGTATCTCCGTCGCGAGGTAGATCTCGTATCGGCTCCCGAAGACCGGCACGAGAGACAGCCCGATCAGCGCGACGGGCACCAGAACCCGTGGAGACAGCAGCGAGCGCATCATCTCAGAGTACTCCCGGTCGCCCCAGGAGTCCCCACGGCCGAACGATCAGCACGGTCATCAGCAGCAGATAGACGAGCACGATTTCCAGCTCGGGGACCAGCACGACCCCGAAGACCGTAAGCTGCCCGAGCAGGATCGCCCCGAGAAGCGCACCCCAGAGGCTGCCGAGGCCGCCCACGATCACGATGATGAAACAGAGGACGATGATCTCCGCATCCATGCCGGGGCTCAGCCCGAGCAGCGGCGCGGCGAGCGCTCCTCCCAGCCCGGCGAGCGCCGAGCCGAGTACGAACACCGACGCGTAGATGAAGGGGACGTTCAGCCCCAGCGCCGCGAGCATCTCACGGTCCTGCGTCGCCGCGCGGATCTGCCGGCCCCAGCGGGTTCGCTGCGTCAGCAGCCAGAGCACGGCCGCGATCACGACGCCCGCGAAGATCAGGAAGATCCGGTAGGTTGGGTAGGAGACGATGCCCAGGTCCGTGGAGCCTCCCAGCCCGCGAGGGAAGGGGATCGACAGGACGTTCGATCCCCAGACCACCCGGACGACGTCGCCCAGGATCAGCACCAGGGCGAACGTGAAGAGAAGCTGGTAGATGTGGTCACGGCCATACAGATGACGCAGGAAGAGACGCTCGACGACCAGCCCCAGCAACCCGATGGCAATGGCTGCTCCGATCGCGGCCAGCCAGAAGCTGCCCGCCGTTCCGGACAGCCTGCCGACCAGCGAGTATGCCACGTACGCGCCTACCATGTAGAACGCGCCGTGGGCGAAGTTGAGCACCCGCAGCACCCCCAGAACGATGGTCAGCCCGGCGGCAATGATGAACAGGTTCAGCCCGAGGGAAAGCCCGTTCATGAACTGCGTGAAAACGAACGAATGATTGCTGAGCATGCTTCGAATTTCGGGAGCCGGGCGGGAACTGCGGGAAGGATCGCGTATCCCCGAGCGGGTTGGTTCGAATCCGACTCTCCCGCGCGTCACGCGAACGTCCTCAAAGCGTCCCTGAACTAGCCCTCGACCTCCTCCTGGGACACCTGACGGGGACGCAGAGACGTCGCCGGGCACGCGGTAGGTGAGGCCGCCTCCGGATGGCGACCGGTGCGGACACCGGACGCCACCCGGATTGCGGGCTTCGGAATGCCGGCCTTCGTCAACCTTGGAACTCGGATCGGGTCAGAACGTGCGCGGGCCGGGTATCTTCACCCGATACCGATAGAGGGACGCGGTCGCGGTCACGAACACGCTGCGCATGTCGTCGTCCCCCCAGCAGAAGTTCGCTGCCAGCTCGGGGATGAGCACGCGACCGAGCAGATGGCCCTGTCCGTCGAAGACGAATACCCCGCCGGGGCCGGTGCAGTGAACGTTGCCCGCGGTGTCGACCTTCATGCCGTCCGCTCCGCCCGGGCCGTCGCCCTTCACCTCGGCCCAGACTCGCCCGCCACTGAGGCCGCCGTTCGCGGTAACATCGAAGTAGCGAATGTGGCCGCGCTCCGTATCGTTGACCAGCAGCCCCTTGCCGTCGAGGGTGAAGCAGAGGCCGTTCGGCTGGCCGAAATCGTCGACGAGCAGTTGGACCTCGGCCGGCTTGTCGTTCTCGAGGACGATGCGATACACGCCGCGGAAGTCGAGCTCCGGATCACGCTTGACGCCGTAGTACTCCATCCTCCCGAAGGTCGGGTCGGTGAAGTAGATGGATCCGTCGCGAGCCTCGACAATGTCGTTGGGGCTGTTCAGCTGGCGCCCGTTGTAGTGCGTGGCGAGGACGGTGATCGATCCGTCCAGCTCCGTGCGGGTGACGCGGCTGGTCGCGTGCTCGCACGTCAGGAGCCGGCCCTTCGAGTCGAAGTAGTTCCCGTTCGCCATGTTGGACGGCCGTCGGAAGGTGGTGATACCCTCCGTTGCGGTCCATCGCCGGATGTGGTCCCCGGGCATGTCGCTGAACAGCAGATACTTGCCGACATGGTGCCAGACAGGGCCTTCGGTGAAGTCGAACCCCGTCCCGAGCTGCTCGACCTCGACCGAGTCCCCGACTATCTCACGGAACCGAGGGTCATGGATTTCTACGGTCATTTTCTCTTGTTCTCCGCCCAGATCTGTTATACGCTCTTGTGACCGACGGACCACTCGGTGTTGGGGACCGGTTCGAACGTTACCGCTTGTACGACGCTGGAGTTGATGTCCGCCTTCTTCTTCGCCTTCTCGGCACCTTCCCCGAGAATGCCTTCCGCGTAGCGGATCGTGACGAACGGCATGGGCCCTCCCGTGTTATTGCGCTGATCTGGCCGCGCAGACCCGTCCCGCGACCATCGAGAACCTGGGGAACAGCAGGCAAAGCATACCCTTCCGACGAGGGTCGGGCAAGGGCGCAGACCGCTCCGAAACGAGTCCGCATATAGGCGGACCGACACTTCCGAGGTTTCCACGGTCACCCCCGGTCGAGCATCACGATCTGGAGATCCATGACGTTCGTACCCGTGGGACCGGTGATCAGCAGATCGCCGGACGCGCGCAGGAAGGTGTAGGCGTCGTTTCGGGCGAGTGCCTCGAGCGGGTCCAACCCCGCGCGCTCGCCGCGCGTGAGCGTGCCGCCGTCGACGACCGCGCCGGCGGCGTCGGTGGGACCGTCGATTCCGTCCGTCCCCATCGACGCGATGACGATTCCGTCGTGGTCGCTGATCTCGATGGCGGCGGCGAGCGCCAGCTCCTGATTGCGGCCGCCCCTGCCGTCGCCGCGGACCGTAACGGTCGTTTCTCCGGCCGCCAGGATGCAGGCGGGGACGGAAATCGGCTCCCCGCTTCGCCGCGCTTCCTCGCCGATCGAGGCGAGCACCCGGCCTACCTCCCGCGCCTCGCCGCGGATTGTGGTCGTCAACAGCACGGTCGCGTATCCTCGGCGCTCAGCCTCGGCGCGTGCTGCCGTCGCGGCGATCCGGTTGTTGCCGATGACCCGTACCTCGACCGTCGCGAACGACGGATCATCCTCTTCGGGTGTTTCCGCAACATCGCCCTCGACCCCGGCGCTCAAATGGCGCCGGACCGACTCGGGGACTTCGTGCCATAGCCCGTGCGCGGTGAGCACCCGCACCGCCAGCTCGAACGTGGTCGGATCGGGGGATAGCGGGCCCGACGCGATAACGTCGAGCGGATCCCCCGCGACATCGGAAAGGACGAGCCCGAGCACCCGTGCGGGAGTCGCCGCTCGCGCCAGCAGCCCGCCCTTGAGCTGGTCGAGGTGCTTGCGAACGCAGTTGAGCTCGCGGATGGTCGCGCCGGCGCGCAGAAGCAGATCGGTAGTCCGGGAGACCTCGGCCAGCGCTACCCCTGGAGGCGGTAGCGTCATCAACGCGGAGCCACCACCGGAGATGAGGCAGACGAGGAGATCGTCGGCGCCGAGTCCACGAGCCATTTCGAGGATCGCGCTCGATCCGGCCTGGCCCTCCTCGTTCGGCATGGGGTGACCGCCCCGGAACGCGCGGACACCCGGGATCGGCGGGATCTGCACGCCGGGCGGCGCGATCACGATGCAATTCGATACCCGCGGTCCGAGAACCTCGTACGCACCGGAAGCCATGCTCCCCGCCGCCTTGCCGACCGCTACCACCCGGACCGGCCCATCTCCCGGAAGTGCGTGTGCCTTCAGATGGTCCCGCACGAGGCGCGTCGGGTCGACGGCGGCGACGGCCGCCTTCAGACATGCGACGGCGTCCTCGCGCAGAATCGCGTTCCGCTTCGTCACGATCTATCGGTTCGTTTTTACCACGGACCTGGGGTCCTCGTGGCATTCCGGCCAGGACGGTCAATCCCGGCCGTTGGCGCGGGTGCCCCAGGTGCAGCTTCACCCCGGAGGCAATCCCCGGCTTCCCGCCACGAAACGAGGAGCCGCCGGCGCGAAATTCCGCCGCCGGCGCCCGCCCCGATCATTCAGGTGCCCTGTGCCGGGCCGTCCGTCAGTTAGCTCGGGGGTGATACGTCTTGCTGAACCCGTTGCGGGTGTTGGTCACCGTGAAGGTCCCGTCCGGCTGCACGGAAACCTTGATGTAGTAGGCCGGCGTGTGCGCGGCCGCGGCGCCTCCGAAACCTCCAAAGCCGCCGCCCGGACCGCCGGGACCACCAGGACCGCCCGGGCCTCCTCCCTGCGCCTGCTGCGGAGGGGGCGGAGGATTGATCACGTTCGCCAACGTCTCAGGTGCGTCGATGTTCGCGATGAACATCCCCGGCGTGTTGTGCTCCGTCAGCCCGTGATACGACCAGTGGAGCTGCCACAGGTCCTCCAGCCCGGGCGAACGATGCAGCACCTCCAGCGCCTCGACGTTCCCGCCCTTCCGCGTCCCGTTGTTCATGATCGCGACACGCGGCCGCAGTCCCTCGACGAGCACTGCGGAACCGGAACGCCCGAGCCCGTGGTGTGGGGTGAGGTAGAGGTCGACGGATCCCACCTTGTTGGGGCACATCAGCTGGTATTCCCAGTTGCGGGTGAGGTCACCCAGGTTGATCGTGCGGAAGGCCCCGTAGGAGATCACCACTCCGACCGACATGTCGTTGTCGGGGTCGTTGATGGTGCTCATGTCGAGCGGAGTGAAGTTGTCGCAGGCCGGGTTGGGTGCTCCCACTCCCGGCGCCCCCGCGAGTGGAGCGGAGATGAGCTCACCGTGGCTTGCAATCACCTGGACGTCCACCCCGGCGAACGGGATCCGGTCTCCGGGCTTCACGATGGTCCGCCCACTTCGAGCGGCGATCTCCTCGTACAGGCGCTGGAAGTTGTCAATCGGTCCCCGACCCGACTCGATGGACTGGCCGTGGTCGTAGAAATGACCGATCGGTACAGCCTGGGAGAGCGGCTCGATGCCCCCGTAATGGTCCACGTGGTAGTGCGTGAGGATCAGGTGATCGATCCGGCTCACCCCGGCGGAATCCAGTACTTCCATGATCCGGGAATGGTCTCTCTCGCCAGGATTACCGGTGTCGATCAGCATCGTCTGGCCGGAGGGCGAAACGTACAGCGTCGACTGCCCACCCTCGGTATCGATGAAGTAGATGTCGAGCGTTTGCGCCGACAGTCGCGGAGCGGCCACCAGGCTCGCCGCGGCAAGGAGCGGGATCCAACGGGTCCTCGAGCGCATCGAAGATCACCTCGGTGTTACTGGACACAGGAAAGGCCCCGAGTGGAGCCCTCAGCGATCGGCGACCGGACTGCTCGGGCGCCGGGCGGTCGGCTTTAACGTACCGTGACCGGCGCGTAACCGTTAGTCCGACCGCGGGAAACGCGGATCACCGTCGCGTGGACAGGAAATCGCTCAGATTCAGATGCCGCAACCGCTGACCGGGTTGCCCCGCGCCCGTCACGCTCGGAGAGCGTTCTCGGTCGGTTGCGCGTGACGACCCGAAGAAGTCCCCGGGCATGCAGCCAAGCCCACACGGCCCTGGGCCGCGTCGAGTGCGCAGGGATCGAGGTCAATGATGCGTGCCAGCGTCTGATCGTCAATGTTATCGCGATCATCGGCGAAGTCATAGTCCGCTCCACCGTCACGACACCATGTGACTTTACGTCGGCCGCTCGGACGTTTCCGTTGTCCTCCGCCAGACCGAAAGCCTTGCCAGACCATCCGAAACCGCGTACGATCCGCCCGACCTATCCGGGTTTCACAATCTCCCACAGCTATCACCGAGCGTATGAGATTCACCGCCAACATCTCGATGTTGTTCAAGGAGTATCCTCTCACCGAACGGTTTGCGCGCGCGCGCGAAGCCGGCTTCACCGCGGTGGAGCTATGGTGGCCGTCGGGGGAGGACCTCACCGCCGTCGAGCGGGCGATCGTCGAATCGGGAATACAGGTGACCGGGCTCAACTTCGACGCCGGTGACATGCCGGCGGGCGATCGAGGGCTCCTCAGCGACCCGGCCAGGCAGCACGTTTTCCGGGAGAACGTACCCGTTGCGCTGGATCTGGCTCGCCGTATCGGCTGCGAGAAGCTGAACGCGCTGGCCGGCGTCCGGCTGCCCGCGATCCCGCTGGACGAGCAGATGGCGCTCGCTCGCGAGAACGTAGGCTGGGCGGCTGATCAGGCGGCAGGCCAGGGGGCGATCATCCTGATCGAGGCGGTCAATACCTTCGAAAACGGCCCGTACATCCTCAGTACCACTCGGCAGGCTGCGGATTTCATCCACGCGGTCGGACGGCCCAACGTCAAGCTGCAGTACGACTTCTACCACATGCAGCGGATGGAGGGGAATCTCGTCGCGAACGTCCGCGAGTACTTCAACGACATCGCCCACGTGCAGATCGCCGATTCGCCGGGGCGCGGCGAACCCGGTACGGGGGAGATCTACTACACGTACGTGTTCGAGCAGCTGGAGGTGCTCGGCTACTCGGGGTACGTCGGGCTGGAGTACAAGCCGTCGACCGGCAACACGGAACAGAGCCTTGGCTGGCTGCCGCGGGAGGCTCGTGGCGGTGATGTCAAGGCGACGTCATTGAACATTTATCGTCGCTGAGAGGAGGGACGATGGAAGGGAAAGTCGGGTTCATCGGTTTGGGGCTCATGGGCAAGCCCATGGCCAGGAACCTGATGCGGGCGGGCTACCAGCTCGTCGTGAACAACCGCACGCCGGCCAAGGCCGAGGAGCTGGCCAGCGAGGGGGCGACCGTGGCACCGAACGGCCGGGCGGTCGCGGAGCAGTGCGACATCATCATCACCATGCTCCCGGACTCGCCGGACGTCGAGCAGGTCGTGGCAGGGAAGGACGGCGTGCTGGAGGGGATCAAGCCGGGCGCCCTGCTCATCGACATGAGCTCGATCTCGCCAGTGGTCACGCGGGAGCTGGCGGAGAAGGTGCGCGCGAAGGGTGCCTCGATGCTCGACGCCCCGGTCAGCGGCGGCGACGTGGGGGCGATCCAGGGGACGTTGTCGATCATGGTCGGCGGTGATGCTGCGGACTTCGAGCGGGCGAAGCCTCTCTTCGAGGTGATGGGGAAGACCATCGTCCACGTCGGCGGCACTGCGGCGGGCCAGGTGACCAAGGCGGCGAATCAGGTCCTGGTGGGGATCACGATCGCCGCCGTCTCCGAGGCGCTCCTGCTGGGCGCGAAGGGTGGCGTGGCGCCGGAGAAGATCCTCGACGTTCTCGGCGGTGGTCTGGCCGGCAACAAGGTGATGGAGGTCAAGCGCGAGAAACTCCTGACTCATGACTTCACGCCCGGCTTCCGCGCAGAGCTGCACCACAAGGACATGGGCATCGCGATGGCCGCCGCTCGCGACTACGGGCTCGTCCTGCCCCTGACGGCCATCGTCGATCAGCTCTTCCAATCCATGAAGAAGAAGGGATGGGGTACGCAGGATCACTCCGGCCTCCTGCGGGTCCTGGAGGATCTCGCGGAGTTCCAGATTCCCTGACGCCAACCAGCGGCCGGCGCGGGGGAAGACCGTCCTTCCCGCGCCGCGCCGCGAGAATCCTCTCCGATCCCGCAGAAAGGTTAGGAAGCCGTGAACAGCCTCGCCGTCCTGAGTCTGCTGTCGCTGGTTCCGTTGATCGTCGTTGGAGTCCTGCTGGTCGGCCTTCGCTGGCCGGCGAAGAAGGCGATGCCGGTTGGCTACGTGCTTGTCGTAGTCCTCGCCATCGCCGTCTGGGGCATCTCACCGACGACTGTAGCCGCCGCGACTGTCGAAGGGATCATCATCGCGGTGGGTCTGCTCTACATCATCTTCGGAGCACTCCTGCTGCTGGCCACGCTGACCGAGAGCGGGGCCATTCTGAGCATCCGTTCCGCGTTCACGAGGATAAGCCCCGACCGACGCGTCCAGGCAATCATCATCGGGTGGCTGTTCGGCAGCTTCATCGAGGGCGCGTCCGGGTTCGGGACGCCGGCCGCTGTCGCGGCTCCGCTCATGCTGGCGCTCGGCTTCCCCGCGCTCGCCGCGGTGATGGTGGGGATGATCATCCAGAGCACTCCGGTGAGTTTCGGTTCGGCCGGTACGCCGATCCTCGTCGGGGTTTTTGGTGGCCTCACGGGTGATCCAGCGGTAGAGGAGCACATCGCCAGCCTCGGGATGACGATGCCCGACTACCTGGCGCACGTGGCGGTCCGGGTCGCCATCCTCCACGCGACGGCCGGTACGCTCATCCCCCTCTTCCTCGCCTGCATGCTCACGGGCTTCTTCGGTGAGCGCCGGAGCTTCGCGGAAGGGCTGAAGGTCTGGAAGTTCGCACTGTTCGCGGCCTTCGCGATGACGATTCCATACATGAGCGTGGCGATCCTGCTCGGCCCGGAGTTCCCGTCGCTGCTCGGCGGCCTGATCGGGCTGGGGATCGTGGTGTTCGCGGCGCAACGTGGCTTCCTGCTGCCCAGCGAGAACTGGGACTTCGCCCCTCGCTCGCAATGGGAGAAGGACTGGATGGGCAACGTGGACCCCGAGGAGGAGCTGTCGCGCGAGCGGCCATCGATGGGCCTCGCACGGGCCTGGGTGCCCTACCTCCTCATCGCCCTGGTTCTCGTCGCCACCCGTGTGCCCTTCCTGCCGCTGCAGCAGTTCCTGTCGGCCCAGACCATCGCCTGGCGTAACATCTTCGGTACGCCCATCACGGGTTCGATCCAGTACCTCTACTCGCCGGGCTTCCTCTTCCTCCTCGTCATCGTTGCGACATACTTCATCCATCGGATGACCGCGGAGCAGATCAAGGCGTCATGGAAGATCGCCAGTGGCCAGATTCTTGGCGCTGGCATCGCGCTGCTCTTCGCCCTGCCGCTCGTTCGCGTGTTCATCAATTCCGGACCGAACCTGAACGAGACCGGCTTCCAGAGCATGCCGATCACCCTGGCCGAAGGGGCGGCATCGCTGGCGGGTTCGGCCTGAAACCTTCAGCCTTCAACTGGCGC
>CAZJEH010000018.1:229-31274 GCA_964544905.1 uncultured Gemmatimonas sp. | reverse complement strand
CCAGGCGATCGAGCAGCGCCGGCAGACGATGCTGAAGGTCATGAACTTCATCGTCGATCGACAGCGGGATTTCTTCGAAAGGGGCGTGCAGTATTTGAAGCCGCTGACGCTCCGCGAAGTCGCCGAAGTGATCGACATGCACGAGTCCACCGTCTCACGTGTGACGAACGAGAAGTTCGTGCAGACACCTCGCGGCGTGTTGCCGCTGAAGTTCTTCTTCTCGTCGGGGCTATCGACCACCTCAGGCGAGGAGGTATCGGCCCGGGGGATCAAGGCGCAGATCCAGAAGCTCGTCGCCGAGGAGAATCCAGCACGACCGCTCACCGATCAGGCGATCGTGAACATCCTCAAGAAGGAAGGTATCCAGATCGCCCGGCGCACGGTGGCCAAGTACCGCGACCAGTTGGGAATCCTATCGGCCCGGATGCGGAAGCGAGTGTGAACAGGCCGGCTGCCTCGTTCCACGATACCCCTCGATCCACGGCGGACCCGGTACTCGGAGCGGAGATCCGCCGCAACTTCGCCGTCGTTATCCCCGCCTACAACGAAGTCGAGAACATACCAGCGCTGTTCGCCGCGCTCGCGGAGACGTTCGAGCGACATGGCCTCCAGGGCGAGGTAGTCCTCGTCGACGATGGTTCGACCGATGGTACCTACGAGGCGGCGCTCGCCGAAGCGGATCGCCTCGAGCGGGTGATCGTCACCCGCCATCGGCGCAATCTCGGCAAGACAGAGGCGATGCTGACCGGCGCCTCGAAATGCGCCAGCGATCACATCGTCCTGTTCGACGCCGACCTCCAGCACAGCCCCGACGAGATTCCCCGATTCCTGGCGAAGCTGGAGGAAGGTTGGGATATCGTTGCCGGCCGCAAAGTGGGGCACTACGAGAAAGGAGCGGTCAGCGGGATCTACAACCGGCTTTCCCAGCGGTTGTTCGACGTTCCCGCCCGGGATCTCAACTCCATGAAGGCTTTCCGGAAGGAGAACCTGGACGAGGTCGCCCACCGCCACGACGGGCACCGAATCTTCATCGTGCTAGCGTACGCGCGTGGGTACACGGTTACCGAGATCGACATCGAGCTACGCCCCCGCCATGCTGGCGTCTCGAAGTACTCCGGCCGACGCAGGATACTGGTCGGGGTAGGCGACCTGCTGGTGGTCTGGTTCTACCTGAAGTTCAGCGAGAAGCCCATGCAGTTCTTTGGCGGAGGCGGGCTACTCATCATCCTGGCAGGGGTGCTGGTGGGGTTGATCACGACGATCCTGCGGGTGCTTCACTGGATGCCTCCGTTCGGATACCGTCCGCTGCTCACGCTGGTCGTCCTGCTCGAGACGATCGGTTTCATCCTCTTCGGATTCGGTTTCATCGCGGAGCTGATCGCCACCCTGCGCGCGGAGGTCCGGGAGATCCGACGGTTGCGGTAGGTGCGCACAGGAGGGTTCAAGGACGGCAGACGGAGACGGAGGCGAGTCCGTCGACGTGTAATTCCCTCCTGCCGAACCGGGGTGGGGCGTTGCGGCAGAGAGGCACACGCGTTACGCGACAGTCCCGTTCGGTACCGGGCGGTTCCGACGGGAAAAGGGCCGCCGGTCCTCTTACTGAAGGAACATGTCCGGCTTTTGGGCGAGCGGAGGGCACAGCCGCAAGCAGTCTAACCCGTAGGCCTCTCCTCCCCGATTGAACACGCCTCCGGGAAGTACCGCAGCCTGGCGCCGCCCCCTACTCGGACGATTCCACCATCTGCGGCAGGGTAACCAACTCCTTGATGCGCAGGTTCCGCTCGCCGCGGGGCAGCTGGAGCTTGACCTCGTCTCCCGCCTTCCGGCCGAGTAGCGTCTGCCCGAGGGGCGAAGCCACTGAGATCTGTCCGCCGTCCAGGTCGATGTAGTCGCCGAAGACGAGGGTGTACGTCTCCTCTTGCTTCGTGCGTATGTCCACGACGGTGACACGCGAGCCAAACCCCACGCGATCGACGGGGACCTCCGAAAGGTCGATCTTCGAAAGCTCGGCGAAGCGGCGAGTCAGATGGTTGAGGCGCGCCTGGACGAACTGCTGCCTCTCGAGGGCGGACTTGTACTCCGCGTTCTCGCTGAGGTCGCCATGCTCTACCGCGGCCTTGATCGCCTTCGGCAGGGTCACCTGAAGCTCGTGGGTGAGGCGCTCTATCTCCTTCTCCAGCTTGTCTTTCAGCTCCTGCAGCATGTCACGACTTCCCAGGGTACGCTGTATCGCAGGCTCAGCCGGAATCTAACAGACTCCGTCGGGACGGCGCTACGGTCCTCCAGGTCCGACACGACCATCGCTGGAGGCCGAATTCCGCGAGGCGAAGCCCGCCACGGTGGCCCCTCCCAGCAGCTCTGTCACGATCGTCCACAGCCTCGCCGCGAGGGCGAGAACCGCGCCGACCCCGGCCGGAAGGTATGGGTTCAGAAGTTCGGTCATCGCGACCTCGCGTACTCCCAGCCCGCCGGGTAGCAGGGAGACGTATCCAAGGACGAACGAAAGGCAGTTCACACCGACCATCTGCGGGAAAAGCTCCCAGGGCACCTCCGCGATAGACCAGATGAAGAGGTGATAGGCCACGCCATAGCCGATCCAACCGATGGCGGAGAGACCGAGGAGTCCGAGACCGTCCCACCAGCTCCCGCTCCACCTGATCACCTCCTTGTGCAGGATCCGCGGCACCGCGCCAAGGATGCGATTGATAACGCCCGGGTGAAGGGCGCCCAGGCACACCACCGACGCGATCGCGGGGAGCCAAAGGGATCCGGCAAGCAGCGTCCAGCTGCCCAGCAGCCCGGCCGCCAACACGGAAATGCATGTGCTGACCAGCAGTGAGGTGAGCATCACGGGTGCGGACAGACCGGATGAGCGACTGAGTTGGGCCGCCGCCACGAACTGGAACACTTTGCCGGGGATGTACCGGGCGAGGTTGGACAGGAACCAGATCCGACTCAGTACGAGCTGGGGAATGGCGGAATGGCCCAGATGGCCCAGAACCCGACCCCAGATCCACACTCCCCAGACGAGGACGAGCACGTGGAGCGGGATGCTGACCGCGAGCGGCACCCAGCGCACGTTCCACTCGAAACGGCGCAACTCAGCCCAGTTGACCCCGATCGTCCGCGCCAGATAGAAGACGGCCGCGGCAACCAGGGCCAGGGCCGCCAGTCTACCCCAGAACGTCCGGTGCCTCACCTCGACGAGCTTCCAGCGTTACTCCGGTAGAGAACCGTCCTGGCGTGGAGGAGGCCGAATACGACGAGAACGCCCAGGCACGCCAGGTGGACGTACAGACCGGTGTAGAGGCGCGTCGGTCGGAAGGTGAATTCCACCCGATGCTCTCCGGCGGGGACGACCACGCCCCGGAAGGTGTGGTTCGTTCGGTAGATGGTGGTTGGCTGTCCGTCGATCGTCGCGTCCCAGTCCTCGTAGAAGTTGTCGGCCAGCACGAGCAGGGCAGGGCGATCGGCGGTGGCTTCGATCACCACCTCGTTCGGCGTATGACTAACGATCTCGGCATGTCCGTCCACTGGCCCGCCGGGCAACGATAGCGGCTCGGTCGATTCGACGATGGCTGTGGTCTGCGGAGTCCACGTGGTGTCCTGCAGCAATGCGAGGGTGCCGTCGGGATCCGATACGACGACCACGTCACCCACCAGATAGGCACGCGGCAGGGCCAGGGTATTCTCGTACACGATCGCGCTCGCGCCACGGAAGACCTCGCGTAGCCACGGCACCGCGAGCTGCGCGGAGATGACGAGGAAGCGAACGTTGGCGGCCGAGAGGAACCGAGGGTCACCGAAATTGTGGAAGTCCGCCATCGCGGCTTCGCTCGTGCCCACGTACTCGTTGTAGCGCTGGAGCTGGTTCCCGTGCTCACCGCCGGCGTTCTCCAGGCCGTACCGCATCGGGAGATTCACGACCAGGGGCCACGAACTCTGTCCGGGCACCGCCCAGAATCGGAACGGTCCGGGCTGACGGCGAAGGAAAGCGGTGACATCGTCCTCGGCGAACATCACCTCCGGGGGGTCGGTGGTCAGGAAGAAGCGTCGGCCGATCAGCCAGAGGTCCGCTGTGGTGAGCAGCGCGAGCAAGGCCAGGGTGGCGGGGGCGGGTAGCCGTCCGGCTGACCACGCCCACAGAACCGCCGTCGAACCCGCGGCGAAGAGTGCGAAGCGGAACCAACCCTCCATCGGAGTCAATCCGACGGTTCCCTCGGCCATCTCCGCCGACGGCGCACCTACTGTCAGCGCGCCGACCAGCGAGGCAACGACAACTATCCCCCCGATCCACAGCACCCTGGATGCGACGGATTGCCGGGCGTCGGCCTGGCGAGAGCGAGAAACCCGTTCGCCGCCCGCGGCTGCAAGACGCTCCAACGTCAACGCACCCATGCAGATGATGGAGAGGGCGACGACGTAGTACGCGAGATCCGGCGCCCGGAAACGGTTCAGGCCTGGGAGCAATGCATAGTACAGCCGGTAGAGAGGCGTATTCCCACCCAGTGAGAGGCTCAGGGCGAAGGCTGCGAGCCCGGCGAAGAATCGCCAGTAGTGGTCTGCTCGTGAGAAGGCGAATCCGAGCGCGAACAGGACGACGACCAGTCCTCCAAGATACTCCGTATGGAGTCGGAACGGATTGGCACCGCGGTAGATGGGGAAGACGTATTCACCCCGGTCGTTCTGAATCGTGGCGCCGACCTGCTCCGGAACGGCAACACCCACGACGGCCCGGAACGGCATCGAGTAGGAGGTGGAGAACTCGTATCCTCTGCCACCCGTCATCCCTCGTGGGGATTCGCTGACATAGCGTTGGAAGGGGAGGAAGTTGACCGATGCCAGGAGGAACCCGAAGGCGACCGCCCCGATTCCCATCCCCACGACCTTGGCCAGCAAACGGGGCTGACGGTGGAGGCCGAAGCGGACCAGGCAGAACACGGCCCAGATCAGCCCCGCAAGGAGCAGATAGTACGCGTTCTGGATCTGGAAGGACAACAAGGCGAAGCCGACCGTCCCAGCGGCTCCCACGAAGGGTGCGAGTCGGCCCGTTCGGATCCCGCGATGAAGGAAGAAGAAGAAGAGCGGGGCCAGCGTCACCACGATGATGCGGCCATCGTGGCCGGCGTAGACCCAGGAGCTGGTGATGCCCGTCCACTGGAAGCACAGCCCAGTCACGAACGCCACCCAGTTGCGGCACCCCAGCTCGCGGGCGAGGTGATACATCCCCCAGCCGGCAATGCCGAACTGAACGAAGAACAGGAACGGGAAAAAGAGCGTGGTGGGTCCGAGCAGATCGGCGATCCATCGGATCGGGTAGAACGTACTTCCCGGGTTCGCGAAGAATGGCAGCCCGCCGTACACGTACGGGATCCAGCCAGGCAGACCCCCCTCCGACGTCTGCTGCGAGATGAGATCGTAGTAGAAGTAGCTCGAGTTGGTGTAGTCGGTGCCGAAAATGTGACGGCCCGGAAGGAACGCCGGCAGGAAATAGAGCAGGGCAAGAGCGAAATAGACCGCCGCCGCGAGCATTGGCCCCGGCCGATCCTCCGCGGGACTAGCGGTCTGTGTGGCCGGGCTACTCCTGTCCGATCCTCTCGTCTTCGCCGTCGTCATGTCAGTTCGTCTGCTGACCCGGATCCATTGCGGCGATCCGTTCCAGAAATGCGAGATGAGCTTCCGCAACCGCCGCCCATCGAAAGCGTTGAGCCGAAACGCGAGCACTCCGGGACAGCGACTCCCGGGCGATCGGGTCGTCGATGAGCTTCTCGATCGCGTTCGCGAGCGCCGTGGCATCCTCCGGCTCCACCAGGATGCCACCGCGGGGTGGGTCGACGACCTCCGGCAGCGATCCCGCGGCTGACGCGATCAGCGGCACCCCGGCGGCCATAGCCTCCGCCGCAACCATACCGAATCCTTCGAAGCGCGACGGCATCAACTGCATCAGGGCTCCGGCGTAGAGCGCGCGCCTCTCAGCCTCCGTGACGGCTCCCAGCATCCGGACGTTTCTTTCGATTCCCAGCCGCCTGGCCATCTCGTTCACCTGCTCGGTGTCCTTCCCGCGGCCGGCGATCCTGAGTTCGAGGCTGCGCCCGGATCGATGCAGCAAAGCCATCGCTTCGAGGAGCGTATCGAGTCCCTTCTGAAAGACGTCGAGCCGCCCGAAGTACAGCAGGTAGCCTTCCGGATGACGCTCCAGTTCGAAGAGGTCATCGGGGACGCCCGCATAGACCATGTCGATCGGAATGTGCGGGAACGCCCGCCGCAGCAGCTCCGCCGTCGCTGCGGAGGTCGCGCTGAACCGCCAAGCACGGCTGAGCATCGCGCGCTCGAACCGACCAAGGATCGAGCCGATCGGCCGACCCCACCGCTTCCCGGCGGACGGACCGGTCAGGTGGTGTACGGTGATTCCGATGGGTCGACCACGCGGAACGAGGAGGGGAGTGTAAGCCGAGAAGTCGAAGACTGCCACATCGTAGCGCGCCGTCTCCAAGATCCTTCGGGCCTCCATCGCGAAGGAGAGACGACTCCACCAGTACGGCTGCTCAGCGCCCACGTGCCGGTACGGCACGGAGTCGTGCAGCCCCTCACGGGCACCCGGGAACCGGCCGGCCAACACCGTCACATCCACTCGGCCCACGAGTCGCCGGTAGAGTTCGGCCACCCGTACAGCGCCTCCTCCGCCAACCCATGGATTCTCGACGTCGTCGTAAATGACGTGCAGGACTCGGAGGGTCACGGATCTCGACGGGCGATGAAGAAGTTTGACCCGATCGCGATGTCCCAGGCCCAGCGCATCACTCGGTTCTCGAGAACCCAAGGCCAGCGAACGATTCTAGTGGCGAGCCATCGCTTCGGGCCCGGCCGAACCTCCTCCGGGTTCCGGATCCGTTCCCGCAGGTACCGTATCCAGAGTTCCCGCGGACTCACGAGGGATGTAAAGCCCGCGTGGCGCAGGAGGCGACGAATCTGCCACCGCGTGGGAATGCGTCCAACGTCGTAGGTACCCCGCCCACTGCCCCTCACTTTTTCGAAGTACCAGATCTGCATCGCCCGCGGCATGAGCACCAACCCGGCGAGATCATAGTGCGGGTCATTCCACAAGCTGTAGAGGGCGAAGGGCTTCGGAGTGACGAGATACATCAGTCCGCCATCGCACAGTACGCGTCGGATCTCCCCCAGCGTCTTCGCCTGGTCGCCGACGTGCTCGAGGACATTGACCAGCATAACGAGATCTAAAGTCCGATGGGGTACGGGGTGTTCCTCCGCAACGCCCCGACGCTGGTCAAGGGTCACGCCGTGCTCTCCCGCGCGTAGCGCGGCGCGCCGGAGACTCTTCGGATCCACTTCGAGCCCGGCCGCCACGGCGCCTTGCTCAGCCATTGCGATGAGCGTCCCGGCGTCTCCGCAGCCGATGTCGAGGACGTGCGCCGTCCCGGGGTTGAAATCGGCGTACGCGCGAAGCACTTCGATCACGGAAAAACCTCGAGCATACTCACTGACGTAGAGGTTCTTCCAAGTATCGAAGTTTTCGCAGCTCCACCAGCTGGCGCGCTCTTCCTCCAGCGCGGCCAGATACCGTGGTTCGATGGCGGACGTGTCCCTCCGCCCGACTCGGTCACCGCTTGAGACCGGCCCTTTCCGCTTCGGGATGTCCGTGTGTTACTCCTTTTTTGGCAACGACATCACGGTAAACGTCAGATAGTTTGTCGATGATGACGTCCCATGAGAATTGCCGTTCCACGTCCTCCCGGCCTCGGAGACCCATCGCCGTCGCATCCTCAGGGCTCTCGTTCATGACTTCGATAGCACGGGCGAGGGCATCGGCATCTCCCGGAGGCACGAGTAGACCGTTCCACCTGTCACGCACGATATCCGTGATCCCTCCAGCTTCGCTGGCGATGACCGGCTTGCCGTAGCTCATCGCCTCCAGCAGGACGACACCCAAACCCTCGGTGTCACCCTTTGCATCGATGACGGCGGGGAGGACGAAGCAGTCGCACTGTTCGAGATGGCGCTCGAGGACTTCCCGTGGGACGAATCCGTGGAAATGGACGCGATCCTGCAGCCCCGCCGCCCGCGCCAGGGACTCCAGGCGAACACGCTCCGGACCGTCCCCGAGGACGTCAAGGGTGACGTCGGAGTCCGCGAGCCTCGCCATCGCGTCTACGAGGACGTGCACGCCTTTCCGCTCAACCAGCCGCCCGACGAAGAGAAGCTTGAGCGGTGTGCCAGCTTCTCGCGGAGGCGGAAGGTCCTCCGGCATCGCTACCGTCGCCGCGAAAGGAATGATGGCCGGCGAAGCCTCCGGCACATGGCGGGTCAGGCGGTTCGCCGTGTACGTCGATATGGCCGTCACGGCGTCGGCCCCTCTTACGATGCGCCTGAGGAGCGGCGCGAGGAAGGGGAGCTGGCGCTCCATCCACGTCAGCTCAACGCCGAAGAAGGTCACTACCAGGGGAACGCCTGAGACCCGCCGGGCGAACAGGCCGAGAAGGCCGTGGGGGAGGGGCCAGAATGCATGGATCGCATCGAAGCGGCCTGAGCGTGCGAGGCGGGCTGCAGCCAATGAACCGCCGGCGACGTAGGTAGGAAGCAAGCCTAGATACTGCGGGCGTTCGCGGATCCGGTCGGGCGCCGTCTGGTCGTGCGTGAGATCCTCGATGGCTGCGGGCGCATAGCGAAACCGATGCACCGTAACGCCTTCCACAACCTGGTCCCGCAATCCGCGATAACTCGGCGCCAGAACTTCGACCTCGATCGCGCGCTCACGAAGCCGGGTGATCGTCTCGGTCAGCCAGGGGGTGATGACGTCGCCGGACCATCTCGGGAACGCCGTTACGATATACAGGATCCTCACTTGTCGTCCGGCATGAACCCGTCTAATTTTCAGGGCTTCGCAACTTACCGGCGGCTTACATCGAATTCAAGCGCCTTCACCCACTCGTTCAAAGGCGTGCCGCGCGCACTCGTCATCGTCCCCACGTACAACGAACGCGAGAACCTGCCGCGCCTCGTCCCGCTCATCCTCGAGCAGGATCCCGAGATCGAGATACTCGTGGTGGACGACGGCTCACCGGACGGAACCGGCGAGGTGGCGGACGAGCTGGCCCGGACGGAACCGCGGCTGCACGTGCTGCACAGGTCCGGGAAGCTGGGCCTGGGCACGGCCTACGTCGCCGGCTTCAAGTGGGGAATCGAGCGGAAGTTCGACTACATCCTCGAGATGGACGCGGACTTTTCGCACGATCCCGAGCACATCCCGACGTTCCTCGAGGCTGTCAAGGACTACGACGTCGTCCTCGGCTCGCGCTACCTGCACGGCCGCGTGACGGTGGTGAACTGGCCAATAGGGCGTCTTCTTCTCAGCTATTTCGCCAACGTCTATGCCCGGTGGGTGACGGGCGTGCCGATCGCCGACCTGACCGGCGGCTACAAGTGCTTCCGACGGGAAGTCCTCGAGGCGATACCGCTGGACGCAGTCGAATCGAACGGCTACGCGTTCCAGATCGAGATGACTTTCCGCGCCTGGAAGCGGAAATTCCAGCTGGGGGAGATCCCGATCATGTTCGTTGATCGGGATACGGGCGAGAGCAAGATGTCGAAGCGCATCGTCTGGGAAGCGGTGTGGCGGGTGTGGCGGCTGCGGGCGCTGTCGATTCTCGGAAAACTCTGAGCGGTTCACCTCGGCCGGTGCGACAATCCAAATCGAATCCGAGCCGGGGGAGAAGCGATCCGACCACCACGATGTGGACAAAGCCCGGTGTTATCCACTCCGGTAGTTTACATAATGCAGATTAGACGTACTAGTCGGGAATGAGATCAGGAACCGGAGTCGCTGGCTCGCGACGTTCTAAGGAAGCCTTCCCTCCCGCCAACGGAGGGCGGCTGGTCCTGCCGTGAAGATTGTTCGCACGCTCGGTGGTTGAGGCGGTTCGGTCCAGGGTCCGCCGCAGTCCGCAGCTCACGGAGGTGCCTGCGGTTTACCCTGGCCTGGGACCTCCCTTTCGGGCGATCGGCTTACGCCCCCGCCGTTCCGAGCCCGCGCCTTCTAGTTCGCGCGGTATTTCCGGCTGGCTTCCTCGAGGCGCCGGCGTTCCTCGTCGGTTAGCGACGCCATCCCGGCCTTCGAGATCTTGTCGAGGATCCGGTCAACCTCGTCCTGGTGCGTGTGAGGTTCGCGCTTGCGGATGGGAGCGGGCGTGGGTCGGTGCTCCTCTTCCTTCGGCTTCGAGCGGCCTATCCCGGTCAGGACCCGCGTCCAGTTGCGTTGGCGGCGAGACGTGGGGACCGCTCCCCACGCCGGCGGTGCCAGAGGGGACTTCAGGTAAGCGAAGGCGGCCAGTGCCCCTCCGATATGTGCGAGGTACGCTACGTTCGAGCCGGTGTCACCGATCAGGAAGAGGTTGATCGCAACGAGGGCGGTGACCAGCCACTTCGCCTTCACAGGGAAGATTCCCCAGATGTAGATGGGGCTTTCAGGCCAGTTCATGGCGAACCCCACCATCACGCCGAAAACGGCGGCCGAAGCACCGGCGATGCTGTAGTTGAGAAAGAGGAAAGAGAGGAGCGCTCCCCCCGCCCCGGCGATCAGGTAGAACTTCAGGAACTCACGCGACCCCCAGCGATCCTCGAGCGGAGGCCCGAAGAAGAAGAGAGTCAGCATGTTGAAGAGCAGGTGGAACAAACCTACGTGGACGAACATGTACGTGGCGAGCGTCCACGGCTGCCGCAGGATGAGCGAGGGTGTGAAGACGAGGTATCCCCGCAGACCGCCGAAGGCCGCCACGATCACGAACACGACCACGTTCGCGATGATCAGGCGCTTCACCCACGGGGTCAGAACGAAGCCGAAGGGGTTGCCGGAGGAGTAAGCCATGTAGCCGTAAGATGATGCGTCGAAAGCCGAACCTTAGAACCCTGCCGTGCTGCCCCCGGTTCCTCACTGGATTCCCGCCCGTGGCTCCGAAAGCGAGATACGAATGATTCGCTCGCAGAGTTCTGGGAAATCGATACCGACGGCCGCAGCTGCCTTGGGCAGCAGGCTGGTCGCGGTCATGCCCGGCAACGTGTTCGCCTCCAGGCAGAAGAGCTGTTCCTGGGCCAGGATGAAGTCGATCCGGGCGTAGCCGCTGAGCTTGAGCACTCGGAAGGCCCGATAGGCGTACAGTTGGATCAGCGCGGTGAGTTCGCCTTCGAGAGGTGCCGGGCAGACGTACTCCGTGCGACCGGGCGTGTACTTCGCTTCGTAATCGTACAGGCCGTGTAGTGGTCGGATCTCGATCGGCGGAAGAGGTTGGTCACCCACGATGCTGACGGTGAGTTCCCGCCCCTTGGCGAACCGCTCGATGAGCACCTCCGAGTCGAAGTGGGCTGCCTCACGGATTGCCTCGTCCAGATCCCCCGGCTCCTCGACGACCTTGATCCCGACGCTGGAGCCTTGACGGGAGGGTTTGACGATGCACGGGAACGTCACCTCCCCTTCGATTGCGGCCGGATCGTAGGCGAAATCGGGGGCGCGGGCGACGCGCCAGGGGAGCGTTGGTACCTCCGCATCGCGCAGGAGCCGCTTCGATACGTCCTTGTCCATCGCGATGCCCGAGCCGAGCGGCCCGGTGCCGGTGTAGCGGATGCCGTGCAGCTCCAGGAGGGCCTGGAGGCGCCCGTCCTCTCCGATCCCGCCATGAAGGGCAAGGAAGGCGATGTCGGCATTCCTCAGCTCCGGTATGGTCGCGATGTCCGAGGGGCTCAGCGCGGCCGTGAGGTCTTCGGGAGGGGTTGCCTTTACGCCGCCGGGAAGCAGATGCGATTCCTCCTCTCGGGGGACGTACCCTCGGGCGAGATCGATGGCGTGTACTGTGTGTCCCTTCTGGCGCAGCGCGGCGATCACGGCGAGGCCACTCGCCAGCGAGACGTCCCGCTCGGCGCTCGTCCCTCCGAGTAGTACGGCGATCCTCATTCGGCTCCGTTCCTGGCGACGGGCTGAGCGCGTCGTACGTGTTCGAGTATCGTCCTCGCGAGGGCCGGACCGAAACCGGGCAACGCGGCCACCTCCTCGACCGTCGCGGTCGAAAGGCCGCGCACCGAGCCGAATCTTTCGAGCAGGATCCGCTGCCGAGCGGGCCCGACGCCGGGGATTCCCGCAAGAGCCGAGGCGATCGTTCGCCGCGTCCGCAGCTTGCGGTTGTACGTGATCGCGAAGCGGTGGGCCTCGTCGCGGGCGCGCTGTAGAAGTCGCAGGGCCGGTGAACGCCGCGGGAGGCGGATCGGATCGGGCCGACCGGGAAGGAAGACCTCCTCTTCCCGCTTCGCGAGGCTTATCACGGGTTGCTGCGACAGGTCGAGCTCCTCGAGCGCTTCACGAGCGGCGCTGAGCTGGCCCTTACCCCCGTCGATCACGATCAGGTCGGGGACTCCTCTACCTTCGTCTATACTCCGCCGGAGGTACCTGACCAGCGCCTCTCGCAGGGATTGGTAGTCGTCGTTGCCCCACTCGCCGCGAATCCGGAATCGTCGGTATTGGCTCTTGTCCGGCGCACCGTTCGTGAAGTAGACGGCGGAAGCCACCGTTTCGCTACCCTGGGTGTGGGAGACGTCGAAGCACGCGATCGTGCGCGGAACAATAGGTAGCTCCAGAACCTCCTGCAGCTCGTAGAGAGCATCCGGAGCACGGCCGCTGGCACCGTCACCCAGTAGCCGACGCTCCTCGAGCAGGTGACGAGCGTTCTGAGCGGCAAGCTCGATGAGCCGAAGCTTCCGACCCCTCCGCGGCACGTGGGTGCGGACCCGGACGCCGAGATTCGTAAGATACGCCTCCAGCGCGAGACGGTCCTCGAACTCCCAGGGGAACAGGATCTCAGGAGGCACGTCCAACAGCGTTGCGTCCCCCGAACGGGACGCGTAGAACCGCGTGGCGAAGGTCGCCAGAACCGCTTCGTCCGGCTCGCCGGCGAGGTTCTCGAGGAAGAGGGTCTCCCGAGCCAGAAGCCTCCCTTCTCGAATCCGCAGAACGACCCCGCACGCCTCCTCCCCGTCACGTGCGATGGCGATGACGTCTCGGTCTGAGCCGCTGACGTCCACGACCTTTTGCTGTGCCTCGAGTCGGTCGAGGCGGCCAAGCGCATCCCGGAGCTCGGCTGCTCGCTCGAATTTCATCTCGTCGGCCGCCTTCTGCATCTCCTCACGGAGCCGACGGGCCGCACGACCGGAATGACCGCCCAGAATCTCCGTCACCTCGTCGATCATCTCCCGATACGACGACTCGTCCTGCAGTCCCACGCACGGCGCGAGGCATCGACCGATGTGATAGTCGAGGCAGGGTCTGGGTGGACCCTCGGTGGGTAGTCGATAGTGACAGGAGCGAACCGTGTAGAGCCGCTTCACCACTTCCAGCACCTGGCGCATCCGGCCGACATCGGTATAGGGGCCGAAGTAGCGCGACCCGTCTTGCACCAGCCGCCGGGTGACGAAGACGCGCGGAAACGGCTCACCGACGGTGACCTTTATGTACGGGTAGCTCTTGTCGTCCCGGAGCTGGATGTTGAAGCGCGGCCGGTACTCCTTGATCAGGTTGTTCTCGAGGATGAGTGCCTCGGCCTCCGATCCCACGACGATGGTCTCGAAGTCGTCGATACGACGGACCAGCTCGCGAGTCTTCAGCGAGTCCGATGCGCCGGCGCCGAAATACGATCTCACGCGGGAGCGCAGTGACCGCGCCTTGCCGACGTAAAGCACCTCGCCGTCGGCTCCCTTCATCATGTACACCCCCGGACGGTCCGGTAGGTGCTTCAGTTTTCCGGTGAGATCCCGCGCCATTACCGCCTGACCTGTGCGTGCCGGAGAACCCGCGGACCGCGCACGGCCCACGCGGTTCGGAGTCTCGTTCTTCGAGGGACGATGCGCACTGATACCCCGAAACCCTTATTCCGTCTCCCTCACCGCCTGCCGAGCAATCGGCGGAATCGGGAGCGCACGATCTCCGTTTCCGGGAGGTCCATCCCGGACGTCAGCGCGAGGTACAGGGCCCCGTAGATCCCGAACACGAGCGCGCCCTGGGTGAGGGGGTGCGTATCCGCGACGAGGGAGCGAACGCCGAGTCCGGCCAGCGCGGCGATCGAAGAAGCTCCGAACATCCTGCCGAGATGGGAGAATCGCGCACCGACCGGACCGATCCGCTCGCGGAGTGAGCGTCGGAGGAGGGACCATTCGATCCACGCAGCCATGCCCGACCCCGTAGCCAGGCCGACGGCGCCGAGCGTGCGACCGTCGATGTTCACGTGGTCCAGCAGGCCACCAGGAATCCCGAGCGCGGGTATGGGCTCGAACTGCACCATCAGGAGGAAGCCGAGCGCTGCCGCGAGCACTACACGCACGATGGCGAATCGCGCCGGTGTCTTCGTATCGCGCAGTGCGTAGAAGGTCGACGAGAACAGCCGCGTCCCGGTCGATGCGATCAATCCGATGGAGAACCCGATCAGAGTAAGGTAGACGATCCGGGTATCCGCCCGGTCGAACTCACCCGTCTGGAACAGCGCCGCCACGACCGACTCGCCGAGCGCGGCAAACGCGACGAACGATGGCACGACGAAGTACGCGATGCGCTCCAGACCGAGATTGGTGCGGGTGCGCAGCTCATCCGTGCGCCCCACGCGTCGGCGCGCGAGTTCGGGAAGCTCGGCGGCCGCGACCGACATCCCGAAAAGGCTCACCGGCAGGACGTACAGGGTCTGCGCGTACCCGATCGCCGCCACCGCCCCGTGCGCCAGGAGGCTCGCAAGGAGGAGGTCGATATAGCCGCTCAGCTGCACCACTCCCCTGCCGACGATCGCCGGTCCTGCATTGCGTACCGCTTCGCGCACCGTCTCGAGTCGATGATCGAGCGATGGGCGCAGGCGTCGCTCCAGTTTCAGCACCCATGGAAGCTGGATCGCGAACTGGAGTCCTCCCCCCACCAGCGCTCCCCAGGCCAGAGCCACGACCAGCCGATCCAGCGACAACCGGCCGCCGAAGAACAACAGCGCGGAGATCATCGCACCGTTCCACAGGACCGGCGCGACGTAGGGAATGAAGAACTTGCGGTGGCTGTTGAGGATTCCGAGCGCCCACGCGGAGAGGACCAGCAGGGCGGTCATCGGGAAGATGATCCGCACCACCTCGATCGTCAGCTCCCGCCGCTCCCCGACGAAGCCGGGTGACAGGACGCTGACCAGGACCGGTGCGAGGAGAATCCCCAGCAGGGCCAGAAGACCCGCGCCGGCGGCGAGAAGGCCGAAGACCGCGCCGGCGGTACGACCGGCCTCTTCCTCCTTCCCTTCCTCCAGCAACTCCGAGTAGACGGGGATGAAGGACGCGCTGAGCGTCCCCTCGCCGAGGAGGTTCTGGAGCGCGTTGGGCATGCGGAGCGCTGCCGAGAACACATCGGCGTAGAGCGTCGTCCCGAAATACTGCCCGAAGATCCGCTGCCTGACGAGACCCGAAAGCCGGCTCAGCAGGATGCCGCCGGCGATCAGCGAGGAGGCGAGCTTCCCCTTCCCTGCCCCCTGGGATGCCGCCGGATTGCCGGTCGGATCGTCTTCGGTTTCGCCGATCATGCGGGTCGGCCGCTTACGGTTTCGCCAGGCGTCCAGCGCGTGAGCTCATCCCCCATCCGGCAATGGCCAGGTCTCCTCTATCGTCTGCTCCACATCCGAGAGGAAGGTCGGTCCCTTTCGAGCCAGGAAGCTCAGCACGTTCAGGACCCGATCCTGAGGATGAGCTGTCGGTCGCAGCGAATCGAGGACTCGCTGGAGCTGTTGACGCCACTCGGATTCCTTTCGTTTCAACGCGCGCAGGATCTTCCGCTCCGCCCGCGCCGCCTCGAGCAGACCCCGGTTACGGATGGCTCCGAAGGCATCCTCGAGTGTGGCATCGATCGCCCCACTCTCCCGCGCGAGACGTCCAAACCCCTGCACCCAGGCCTCACGAATAGTTCGTAGCTCTCCGGCCACACCTTGCGGGATCTCCCTTCGCGCCAGCTTGTCGACCAGAGCCGACTGGGGCTGGTCGAGGTCCGACTCGGTCAGTTCGAGGTTCTGAAGCGCTCTTTCCACCGCCGGCTCGACGACGGTGCCCGAGAAACGGGGGACTACCACCGGCGGTGCCATCTTCATCGTTTCGAAGAGCGAGGTCACCTGGGCGAAGTAGTTGATCTCGCCGGGCCCGCCGACGTATGCCAGCGTCGGGAAAACCGTGCTCTCGATTACTGGCCGTAGGAGCACGTTGGGGCTGAACCTGTCCGGCTCAGCCTCGAGCAGGGCGAGCAGCTCGCTTCGCTCCAAGGATCCCGGGCGCTCGCGTACGATGAAGGAGTCGCCTCGCCGATAGAGCCTCTGCCGTCCTTCCGTTCCGTGGAGGAAGACGTTCACACCGCGCTCGAGGATGGTTACCTGGGTTCCGTAGCCGGCGGCCAGCAGCGACCGGGACCGCTCGGCAAGGGCGGCCTCGTGTTCCTGGGCGTCCACCAGAGCGGCCCGGAGCGTCGAAACGGAGGCACGCTTGAGACGTGGGTTCGCGGCATCGGCGATCAACACGCCCGAAGGTCCGAGAAGCTCCGCCATGGCGGCGGTGAAAGCGCCGCCCACGGTCGAACCGGGATCGCGATACGGTGCGACCAAGCGCTCGATATATTCACTCGTATGATGTGCGTTGCCAAGATATTGGAGTGCCTCATCGCATATTTTGTCGACACCCTCGCCGAGCCGCTGCTCGCTCATTGGGAGGGTCGCTTCCGTAGCCCTGGGAGGCAGTTCGAACCGCCGCAGTCTGCCGGTGGGGTCCAGCAGGTAGGTGTGGTTGACCTCCGCCCAGTCGTGATCTTCAGTGGCAGCCCAGAAGACGGGCAGGACGATGCACCCGAGCCTCGCCTCGAGGTGGCGCGCGAGGACGACCGCCGAGAGCGCCTTGTAGGTCGTGTACAGGGGTCCGGTGAGGAAACCCGCCTGCTGACCGCTGGTGACCATCGCCCCGCCCTCGACGACGAAACGTTCGAGCCGCTCCCGCGCGGCCTCGGACGGGGCAAGGAGACATGCTGCCGCCCTTTCGCGGTCCTCGCGCGTGAAACGCGTGGTTACGTCGTCCAGTTTGGCGCGGTAAGACCCGAGCTTGCGCGGAGAGCCTGCGAAGAATTCTAGGGCGGTTGGAACTTCGGAGAGATAATCCCGAACGAGTGCGGAGCCGGCGAACGGCGCCGAACGGAGGTACGGGTTCAACGATGGCAACGGCAGGAGTGCACCGACCCACGCAGCGCGTGGCGGCGACAGGAGCGTTCCGTCCTGCGGTGTTCGGCCGACCCGACAGGAGATACCGAGAAGCGCGGGCGGGAACACCTTCGCCCGCAACGGATGTGGGGCACGCTCAGATCGCGATTGTCTTGTGGTACGGCTCTCCTCGCCCGATCGTACCCGCCCGGTAAAGCTGCTCGGCGAGCACGAGGCGGGCGAGGTCATGGGGAAGCGTCATCGCGGAGAGGGAGAGGCGGTGATCGGCTCGGTCGAGAACCGCCGGCGCGAGCCCGAATGCACCACCTACGACGAAGCTGATACCCGTCACCCCTCCTACAGCGGCTTCCTGGAGATAGTGTGCCAGCTCCTCTGAGCTCCAGGACTTTCCCAGCCGGTGCAGTGCAACAAGGTGGTTCTGTGCCGGAACCCGCGCAAGTATGCGCGAGCCTTCCTCCGCGAGGAGATCCGCAACCGGCTGACCGACATTGCGGCTCTCCTTGACGACGATGGCCTCGAACCGGAAGTACCGGTTCACGCGTCGTTCGTACTCAGCGATCGCCTCTGCGATGGGGCCCCGCGGGTTTCCCACGGCGACGATGGCGATCTTCATCGCGAAGGAAGGTCACTCGCGGTCACTCGTAGCTCCCCTCGTTCCACAGGCTGATCACCGTGTCGGCCAGGAACCGCTCGTTATCCCGGTAGGGATGGTCGACGTTGAAGTTCAGCCCGCGGCTCTCCTTGCGCGCGAGGGCCGACGCGACGATCAGCGCGCCGCATTGGATCAGGTTGCGTAACTCGAGGAGGTCCGGCGTGAGACGGGACTCCCGCGCGAGGGCCGCGAATCGACCCTGGATGTCTATCAGGCGCTGAGAAGCCTCGTGGAGCCGGCTGTCGGCCCGGACGATCCCGACCAGGTCCCACATGAGCTGTCGGAGTTCACTCCGCAGGGGCGTGGTGGCCGGGGTACCGGTCCCGGTACCGACACTCGATGCCACGGCCTCTCCGCGGGAGTGCCTCCAATCGGCGATCCTCGGCCCGATCTGCTCGGCGGCTCGTCCCGCGAAGACGAGGGCCTCCAGCAGCGAGTTCGACGCGAGTCGATTGGCGCCGTGAACGCCGGTGCAGGCCGCTTCGCCGATGGCATATAGCCCCGGGAGCGAGGTTCGTCCGCTGGTATCGGAGAGCGTTCCACCGCACATGTAGTGAGCCGCCGGCACGACTGGTAGCGGCTCCTTCAGCATGTCGATGCCGCGGTTCGCCGTCTCCGCGAGGATGTTCGGGAAATGGGTGCGGATTTCGTGCTCCCCGATCGCCGAGCAGTCGAGGAGGACGTACGAGTCGCCGGTTTCCTTCAATTCCCGGTCGATGGCCAGGGCAACGACGTCACGGGGCGCCAGAGAACCCAGCGGGTGATAGCGGCTCATGAACTCGGTGCCGTCGCGACGCCGAAGTATGCCTCCTTCGCCGCGCACGGCCTCGCTGATCAGGAACGCGCGGTCGCCGGCCGGATAGAGGGCCGTCGGGTGGAACTGCACGAACTCCATGTTGGCGATTTTCGCCCCGGCGCGGTACGCCATCGCGATCCCGTCGCCCGTGGCGATCGCCGGATTGGTGGTGTGTGCGTAGACCTGGCCGCAGCCGCCCGTAGCGATCATCACCGCCTTCGCGTGAATCGGGACGGGCGTCGTCTCTCCGTCGATGAGCACGACCGCGCCGACGCACCGCCGATCGGCATCGGGGCCGTACGCGACGAGGAGGTCAACGGCCATGGCGTTCTCGTGGATCTCGATATTCGGTTCGGCCGCCACAGCCGTCAGGAGCGCGCGTTCCACCTCACGCCCGGTTAGGTCCGCGGCACGGACGATCCGGCGGCGGGAGTGGCCCCCTTCCCTGCCGAGCGACAGATCCCCGTCGTGCATGGTGAATCGCGCTCCCAGCGCGATCAGCTCCTGAACGCGGCGCGGTCCCTCCGTCACCAGTGCTTCGACCGCATCGGTATGACACAACCCCGCCCCGGCGATATAGGTGTCACGGGCATGCAGCTGAGGCGAGTCGTCGGATGCCAGGGCTGCGGCGATTCCCCCCTGGGCGTAGTTGGTGTTCGACTCCGGCTGATCCTTCTTGGTTACGACGGCCACCCGGCCGAATCGGGCCGCTTTCAGCGCGAAAAAGAGCCCGGCTATCCCGCTGCCGAGGACGAGGACGTCGGGAGAATCATTCATGTTTCGCTCCCACGGCGTTCCGAAGCGACCGCTCCAGTTCGGCGGCTCCAGTCTCCGGGATCACCGACTGCTCGAGCACGTATGCCTTGGTCTCGGATCTCCACATCTCCCGTAACTTCACGGCTTCCTTTCGGGTGAGGACCACTGCGGACGCCTGGCGGGCATGACGTTCGACCGTCTCCACGTCCTTCGCGGTGAACTCATGATGGTCTGGAAAGGTCAGCGCGTCTACCTCGACCCCCATCGCTCCGAGCTGAGACAGGAACGGTCGGGGTTCGGCGATGCTGGTCACGGCGAGCACACGACTACCCCGGATGTCAGGGTTCTCGCCAGGCTCTGCCCGGCCGAGCAGCGGAACAAGCCGACCCGGAGCGAGATGTACGACTCCGAAGGCCGTCGACACTCCGTCCCGCTTCAGGGCTTCGACAACCTCCAAGGCGTCCTCCAGCGTGGCCGTCTTCCTGGTGACCAGGACATGATCCGCTCGGTTCAGAGACATGGCGGGTTCCCTCCAGGGCCCGCGCGGGAGCAGCCTGCGTCTATGGCTCCACGTTTCCGCAGCAACCAGCACGATATCGACATCGCGCAACAGCGCCCGATGCTGGAATCCGTCGTCGAGCACGGCGGAATCCGCCCCGAGGTGCACGGCCTCCCCGACAGCGCTCACACGATCCGGATTCGCCACCACGATGCCTTCCGGATCCATTTCCCGGTGCACTTCGATCTCGTCGCGGCCGTAGCCCCGCAACACCACCGCCGGCGTCCGGCCCAACCCCCGCAGGTACGACGCTATCCAGGCCGCTACCGGCGTCTTGCCCGTCCCACCAACGCCGATATTGCCGACGCTGATCACAGGGACTTCCGCGCGCTTGACCGGGATCAGCCCGCGATCATACAGGGCGTTGCGCGCGGCCACCGTGGCGCGGTACGCCAGCTCCGCCGGTCCGGCAACCAGGCCTGCGGCGGTAGCCAGCGGTCCCGAGACCTCACCGCTCCACCATCGAGGAATCCAGCGACGAATCTCAGCGCCGGCTCCCACGCGCCGCCTCGTCCACCATACGGGTGATCTCGTTCAGGCTCTCTTCCGCGCGCAGGGCCACGGCCTCCAGCTGGTCCACCGGAGTATCCGGACTCACGGTGATGGGCGGTCCGAACGCGACCGGGATCCGGGTGAATGGCTTCGGCACGAGGAAGCGGTCCCAGCTCCCGAAGTACCAGGCGGAGACCGCCGATGCGCTCACCGGGACGATGGGTACGTTGGCCAGTCTCGCTGCCTGGATGGGTCCGAGCTTCATCTTCTGTCGCGGACCGCGTGGGCCATCCGGCGTCAATGCCACCGACATTCCCTGTCTGAGGAGGCGAACGATCTGGCGTAGAGCTTCGCTTCCTCCGCGCGAGCTGGATCCGCGGATCACGTGGTAGCCCCAGCTCTCGATCATCCCGGTGATGTAGTCTCCGTCGCGATTGCGGGTGATGAGCGTCGCGAGCCCATGACCTCGGTACCGGAAGGAGCACGGAAGAAGTCGCCCGTGCCAGAGAATGAAAACCGCGGGTACCCGCGCGAGAAGGATGTCCCGCTCCCATTCCTCGCCATGGATGAGTTCCTGTCGCCCGGATCGGAGCAGGTTGGTGATGAGCGCGCCGCCGCCCCGCGAGATGACCGTTGTCTTGATCCGCTCCAGCCTTTCGGACGGCATTTCACGCCTCCAGCAACTCCGCGGCGATCTCTGCGACTCGGCGAGCTGCGCCTCCGCCGCCGAGTGCCTGGCGAACTTCCCGAAGGCCGGCGACGACCTCGTCACGTCGGGGACCGGGGGTGAGCATCGGCAGCACGGCTTCGGCGAGCCCTTCCGGTGTCGCCTCGTCCTGTACCAACTCGGGAACGACTCTTCTGCCGGCCACCAGGTTGGCCAGTGCGATGTGCGGCACCCGCACCAGCCGCCTCGCGAGCCGATAGCTCAGCGGATTCATGCGATAGGCGACGACGAAAGGGATCGTGGCGAGCGCTGCCTCCAGAGTCGTCGTTCCGGACTTCACGATCGCGGCGTTCGCGAACCTCAGGAGCTCCGCCGTGTCCCGCGTGATCGCGTGAGACGAGGGACTGTAGGCAGCGTCCTCCAACGTCGGTGAGGCGCCGATTCGGACCTGCAGCTCCGGCATGCGCTCTCGAACCACGTCGGCCGCCGCGCCGAACACCTCCAGGTGCCGTTCCACCTCCTGCCGCCGCGACCCCGGCAGCAGCGCGAGCAACGGCCGATCAGGGTCCAGCCCTTGGTGGCGGAACCAGGTCGTCGAGTCGATGGTCGGCTCCGGTACGTCGAGCAGCGGATGTCCCACGAACTCGACATCGGCCCCGTGCTGTCGAAGGAAGTCGGCCTCGAAAGGAAGGATGACGGCGACACGGTCCGTGTCCCGGGCCAGGTCGGTCGCGCGGCTCGCGTGCCAGGCCCAGACCTGCGGCGCGATGTAGTAAAGCACCTTCCGCCCCTCGAGACGCGCCTGACGGGCGAGCCGAAGATTGAAGCCGGGATAGTCGACCGGGATGACAAGATCGACGTCTTCACTGCGGAGAGCCTCGAAGACGCGTCGCCGGAGGGACAGAAAGAACGGGAGGCGGGAGGCGACCTCTACGAAGCCCATGACCGCGAGGTCCTTCAGGTCCGCGTACAGCTCCACACCTTCCGCCGCCATCCGCGGACCGCCCAGCCCGATCAGTCTTACATCGGGGATCCGTTCACGCAGGGCCCGGGCGAGCGCGGCCCCATGGAGATCGCCTGAAGGTTCGCCGACGGAAAGGAAGATGACGGGGCGGCGGCGTGATCCGCCCGCACCGGTCGTCTCGCTCAACCGCCGACCTGATTCATCCACCAGATGAGGAAGATCACCAGCATCAGGAGGAGGACGAGTCTCGCAACGCTCATCCCCTTCTTCGGGCCGCTGCCACCTATCTCCCGGCGCTCACGCCGGATGCGGATCAACGACATTGTCCTGGATGCAGTTCACGATTTCGAGCGCGACCGCGAGGGCACGACGTCCATCCTCCCCGGTCACTACCGGCTCCTCCCCGTTCTGAACCGCCGCGAGAAACGATTCGAGTTCGGCCCGGAGAGGCTCCTTGCCATCGCCCGTCAGTTCGATTCGCTCCACCAGGCCGGCGAGACCGAGCTGCAGGGCCTCCGGGCTCGCCAGGGTGACTCCTTCCCTCAGGCGCAGGAACTCGCCCGTTCCACCAGCCAGGTCCAGGCTGAGATAGCCCGAGCGTTGGAAGATGCGAATCTTTCGCATCCGTTCCCTGGAAACACGACTGGCCGTGATGTTGGCCACGGCGCCTCCTTCGAACTTCAACCGCGCGTTGGCGATATCGACGCTCGGAGTGATCACCGGAACGCCCACCGCGTCGACCGAGCGCACGGGCCGCTGTGCAAGCCCGAGGACCAGATCGATGTCGTGGATCATCAGGTCGAGCACGACGGCGACGTCCAGGCCACGAGGGCTGAACGGGGCAAGCCGGTGTGACTCGATGAATTGCGGTTCATCCAGATACGGTTCGCAGGCGCGGAGGGCGGCATTGAACCGCTCTACGTGCCCGGTGGCGACCAGGACCCCCTTCTCCGCCGCCAGGGCGAGCACCTCGTCAGCCGCCTCGAGAGTGGCGGCGAGCGGCTTCTCGATCAGGGTGTGAACCCCGTTCTCGAGCGCCGCGATCGCCACTTCCGCGTGAGCGCTCGTGGGGACGGCGATGACCACGGCCTCGACCTCGCGCAGGAGGGTGTCGAGGTCGTCCCGGCTACGCACACCCAGCTGCTCGCTCACCAGTCGGCCACGTTCGCGGTCGATATCGTGGATCGACACGGATTCCGGGCCGAGCAGCTCGGCGAGTATCCGCGCGTGGTGGAATCCGAGGCTGCCGACCCCGATGACCCCGACACGCATACGGCTCGAGCTCACACGGAGACTCCGCGCTCGGTGGCCTCGAAGAAGGAGAGGAAGATCTCGATCTCGGGGATCGCGCGCAGCTCGTCCCGAGCCCGAGCGAGTGCCTGGGAGGTGTTGTATGAGGAGGCGAAGAACAGCCGATATGCCCGCTTCAACTCGCGCCTGACGTCTTCCGCGAACCCTCGGCGTTGAAGGCCGACGCTGTTCAGCCCCCTGAGCTGTACGGGACTGCCAGCCGCCATCACGTACGGCGGGATGTCCTTCGCCACCCGTGATGCGCCCCCAACGAACGCGTGCTGACCGATCCGCACGAACTGGTGGATCGGTGTCACGCCTCCGATGATCGCCCAGTCTCCAATCGTCACATGGCCGCCCATGTTCACGGCGTTCGACAGGATCACATGATCTCCCAGTCGACAGTCGTGCGCCACGTGCGTATAGGCCATCAGGAGACAGTCGCTCCCCACCTGCGTGTACCCGAGCGCCGCCGTCCCCCGGTTCAGGGTGGCGTACTCCCGGATCACGGTCCTGTCCCCGATGCGGAGATGCGTTTCTTCCCCGGCGTACTTCAGATCCTGCGGATCGGTCCCGAGGACAGCGCCCTTATGGATCACGCAGGACTCGCCGAGCGAGGTATTCCGCTCGATCAGCACGTGAGGGCCGATCCGGGTATTCCTCCCGATCACGACATTGGGTCCGATGATCGAATACGGACCCACGACCACACCTTCGCCGAGCTCCGCGGATTCGTCGACGATCGCCGTCTCGTGTATGCCAGTTTCGGAGGCGTCCGTGCTCACAGGCATCGTCTCGACTTCACCGGTCAACGACACGGGCCATCATCTCCGCTTCGGCCACGACCTGTCCATCCACGGTTCCAACTCCCTTCATTCGGGCCGTGCGGCCACGGATCTGAAGCACCTCGACCTCGAAGCGGATCTGATCTCCCGGCGTAACCGGTCGCCGCCATTTCACGTTATCGAGGGCCATGAAGTAAACGATCTTCTCTTCCGGATTCTCAATGGAATCCATCAACAGGAGCCCGCCGACCTGCGCCATCGCCTCGATGATGAGGACCCCCGGCATGATCGGGTGCCCGGGGAAGTGCCCCACGAAGAACGGCTCGTTGATGGTGACGTTCTTGAGCCCGATGATGCGTTTTCGCTCCTCGTACTCGACCACCCGGTCGACCAGGAGAAACGGGTAACGGTGAGGCAGGTACTGGAAGATCTGCTGGACGTCCAGGATCGGGCGCGCGAGGGCGCGCTTCTCCGCCTGAGCCAGAATCTCGCGTGCCAGCGCAACGTTCCCTCGGTGGCTGGGCCGCTGCGCGACCACGTGCGCCCGCAGTCTCCCGCCGAGCAGCGCCAGGTCACCGATGATGTCCAGCACCTTGTGGCGTGCGAACTCGTCCGGAAACCGCAGCGTGATGCCCTCGTGCAGGCCGTCCTCCGTAAGGAGGATCGCGTTCTCGGTCGACCCTCCCTTCGCCAGCCCCCTCGACCGCAGCGCTTCGACTTCGTGCAGGAAGCCGAAGGTACGGGCGGACGCGATCTCCCGAGCGTAGCTCTCGGGTACGACCTCGGCCGATGCGAACTGCCGCCCGATGACCGGGTGCTCGAAGCGGATAGTGACCGAGACCTCGTAATCGGTGGAGGGTGACACGGTGTATGTGCTGCTCCCCTCCTCCCGAGAGAGAGGCTCGGCGACCTCGATGAACCGCGCCGGAGCATCCTGCTCCACGATCCCGGCGTCTTCGATGAGGTCGGTGTAGCATCGAGCGCTTCCGTCGCCTGCGGGAGGTTCCGGCCCGTCCAACTCGACGACGACATTGTCCACGCAGGCGCCCGCCAGCGCCGAAAGGACGTGCTCCGCGGTATGGACGCGGGCTCCGTCGAGGCCGAGGGTCGTGCCGCGATCGATATCGACGACATTCGCGACCAGGGCCGGAATCTCGGGCTGCCCCTCGAGGTCCACGCGCCTGAAGCGGATACCCGTCTGCACGTCCGCCGGTACCAGCCGCATGCGCACGGAGGTGCCGGTGTGGAGCCCGATTCCCTCGAGTTCCCGGGGCTCGCGAATCGTTCGTTGTCTCGGTGCGGTCATTCCCACGTATTTCGAATGCCTGACCTACTTCTTCGTGCGCCCGAACACGGCGGCCTCCAGTTCCTTGATCCGCCGGATCAGGTCCGGCAGCTTGAAGGTCGCTGCCTGTACGCGCAGCGCCTCGCGGTGCGGACGGGCCGGGTAACCGGAAACGGTCTCTCCGGCAGGGATATCGCCAATCACACCGCCCTGGGCTCCCACCCGTGCTCCGGCTCCAATCGTGAGGTGTCCGCTCACGCCCGCCTGCCCGCCCAGCACGGCCCCGTCCTCGACCACCGTGCTTCCCGAGATGCCGACCTGGGAGACCAGGATGACGTGCTGCCCGAGCTTCACGTTGTGTCCGAGCTGGACGAGGTTGTCGATCTTGGTGCCGGCTCCGATCACCGTGTCGCCTACCGAACCGCGATCGACGCAGGCGTTGGCGCCAATTTCCACGTCCTCCCCGACGACGCAGCCGCCGACCTGGGGAACCCGACGGTGCCCGTTCTCCCAGACGAAGCCAAACCCGTCCTTGCCGATCCGCGCGCCACTGTGAATGATAGCGCGATCCTTCACCGTGACCCGCTCGTAAAGCGTGACATGGGGGTGGATGCGCACATCTTCGCCGATCACACAATCGTTCCCGATCACGGCGTGGGCGCCGATCGCGCAGCGCGGGCCGATCCGGACTCCCTCGCCGATGACCGCGTACGGGCCGATGCTGGCCGATTCGTCGACCATCGCCGACGAGGCGATCACGGCCGTCGGATGCACCCCGGGGCTTGGCCTTCGCTCCGGGTGGAACTCCAGCAGGACCTTCCGAAGTGCGGCGTGTGGGTCATCCACGACGATCGCCGCCGTCCCCGACGGGACGCGATCCAGCCACTGGCGGTCGACGAGTACCACGCCGGCGCGGGTGGCCTGAAGATACGGGAGATATCTGGCGGCGGCAACGAAGCTGACCGCCCCTTCGTCGGCCTGATCGAGCGGCGCGACGTGGTCAACGATCCGCTCACCGTCACCCGTAAGCTGACCTCCGACCAGAGCGGCGATCGACGCCGCGGTCATCCCATTGGTGGGTTTCATCTACCTTTCGTGATCGCCGGTACCATTTCGCCCGACCAGCCTGCCCAGCCACCCGGTCGGATCCGGACGACGAAGAGACGAACAGGTCTCGAACGACGACGCAAGGTCACCTACAACGACGAACGCCCGCAACCCCGAACGAGCTGCAGGCGTTCATCCGATGGATCACGCGAGACGTGGCGCCCCGGCGGCACCCTACCGGCTTGCGGTCTGTCTGAGACGCTCGAGCACCCGATCCGTGAGATCCAGTTGGGGATCCGCGGTGATCAAGGCTCCGGTGGCCGTATCGAAGATCATCGCGTAGTTCCCCTCGGTACGAATCTGCTCGATGACTTCGGAGATCCGCCGCATGATGGGACCGACCAGTTCGGCCTGCCGCTGTTGGGCCGTCTCTTCGAGCTCCATCGAGCGCTGCTGGTACTCCATGAACTTCTGCTGGATCTCCTGCTGTCGCTGCTCGCGAACGGTGGCCGAAAGGGTGGCCTGCTGCCGATTGAAGTTGTCCTGGAGTGAATCCAGCTGTGCGGTCATCCGCTCCAGCTCGCTACGATACCGCTCCATGTCCTGTTCGAATGCCCGCTGGGCCTCACTCGTTCCAGGGGCTTCAGCCAGGATGCGCTGCGAGTCGATGTAGGCCAGACCGCCGCTTGTCTGCGCAGCCGCGGCGCCAACGTTCGCCAGCAGCATGACCGTCATCAGCAGGGTACCACTGGACAGGATACGATTCATTAATCTCTCTCTCCGGATGCTTAGAAGCCCGGCTGGTTGATCTTGAAGTGGAACTTCCAGCCTGGAGGATCGCGGTCGAAGCCGTAGGCGTAGTCCAGCCCGAACGGCCCGAACGGCGTGACGATAACCGCGCCCAGGCCGATGCCGCGATACAGCCGGGACGGATTGATGTCGGCGGGGTCGTTCCAGATGTTGCCGACGTCGGCGAACGCCGACACCGAGATGTTGTCGTTGAAGCGAATCGCGAACTCGCCCGTGACAGTCAGGAACGAGTCACCCAGCCGGTTACTGCTCGAGATATTGACGTCGCGATCGAAGTACCCGAGCGGGGTAATCGTCGATTCATCGTACCCGCGGAGCTGCTCGCCGAACTGTGTCCCGCCGAGGAAGAAGCGCTCGAGGGGGAAGCGCGATGCGTCACCGAATACCGAGCCCGCTCGCGCGATCAGTCCGAAGGTCATCATGAAGGGACGGCTACCTGGCTGGCTCCCGCCGATCCGGCCGACAGGAGTCCACCACTCGGCCTCTCCGAGCACCTTCTGGAAATTCCCGTCGCCGCCGAGTGGGCCGCCCGTCTGCTGGACGCTTATGCTCTGACGGCTGCCGGACACCGGGAACAGAGGGTGATCCTTCGTGTCCCGCGTGACCGCGAGCGAGAGATTACTCGCGAGCGCCGACGGCTGGCAGAAGATGTTACCCGGTTCACAGTCATCGAAGTTCCGGGCTTCGTAGCGGTAGCGGGAAAGCGAGTATCCGGCAAAGGCTCGTGTCCACCGGAGGTCCAGGATCGGGAAACCGTAGCGCAGCGAGACGCCGGTGCGGACATATCGGCCGTCGGTGAAGCTCACACCTCGATAGCGGTCATCGGTGTGGAACACCGAGATGCTCGCGGAATTTCGCGTCCCCATGATCGAGGGGTCTGTGTACGCCGCTTGGAAAGAGCTCCGCCCGTAGCCGTACTCCGCCTGTAGTGACGCCTCCTTCGCCTGCCCGAACAGGTTCGGCTGGCTGTATCCGATGAAACCCGACAGCCCCCCACCGTAGCCGTATCCGCCCCCGCCGATGGACGTGCCGAAGTTGATCGAACCGGTCTGGCGTTCCTCCACCCGGAAGGTAATGTCGACTGTGCCCGTCTCCTCGTGAGGCTCGATGTCGGGGTTCGGCAGGGGAGTCTCGAAGAATCCGAGCGCGGCAATACTCCGATAGCTCTGGATCATCCGATCGTCGCTGTACAGGTCACCCGGCAGCAACACCAGCCGATCCCGGATCACGGACTCGTGAGTATAGGTATTCCCTTCGATGTCGATTCGACCGACGAAAAAGGGACTGCCTTCGTTCACCATCCATCTCACGTCGACCATCGGCTGGCCGTCGGGGCCTTCCACCCGCTCGATGATCGGTTGTACGTCGACGAACAGGTAGCCTTCGTTCCTATAGAGCTGAGCGACCCGGGTCGTCGCATCTTCCAACGCCGCCCTGTCGAAGATCTCCCCCTGCTCCGCTTCGTTCCGGCCGAAAGGAAGGCCAAGCACGGAACGACTCCGTTCCGTGAACATCCGTTGGATCTCCTGCGTCGGGAAGTGCCTCACGCCCTCGACGCTGAACTCGCCCAACCGGTACTGCGGACCCTCATCGACGGCAATCACCACCCGCGCCTTTCCCGTTTGGGGGTCGACGATGATGGTGTCGGAGACGACTGCGAAGTCTATGTATCCGCGGGATCCGTAGAACCGCGGAAGGTTGGTGAGCAGATCCTCCTCGAAGACCGCTCGGTCGAAGCGCCCCTGCCGGAACCAGAAGAAGCCTTCGCTCTTGGTCTTGATTGCTTCACGCAGGACTTCGGACGGGAAGGCTTCGTTTCCTTCGAACACCACCTCCGCGATGGCGAGGCGGTTCCCTTCCTCCACACGGAAGACGAGGTCGATCGCGTTCGGCTGATCCGGAATTGGCACCCACACCGTGTCGAATGACGCCAACTGGATTCCCTGCGCGGCCAGCATGTCCCGGATCGTTCGCTCGGTGTCGACGATCAGCTGGGGATCGAGCGGCTGGTTCCCGGTCAGCCCGACGGTATCGCGCACGGTCCTCGGGTTGAGCCGCTCCAGACCCTCGATCTGGAACGACATCACGACAGGCCGCTCCACGACCTCGATGACCAGCGTCACACCAGTCGCCTGATCACCTTCGGCGAACACGGACACCGACTCGAAGTTGCCCGTGCCCATCAGTCGCCTGATCGCCGTCTGGATGTCCAGGCTCGTGACGCGGTTGCCTACCTGGAGGGAGCTGAGAAGTTCGATGGTCGCCGCATCGATCCGCTGATTCCCGCGGACCTGCACGTCGTTGACGAGGACCGAAGCGGCGTCGGGGGGGGCGGGCTGCGCCACCTGCGCCGCCGCCCTTCCCCCGATCAGGAGAGCCGCTACCGTCGCCAGTAGCGGCAGAAGTCTTCGGAATTGTCCGGTCATCCCTGCGGTTATCCGGATCACGTCTTCGAGGATGACGGTACGCGGAAGGAGAGCGACTCGCCGTTTTCCGTTACCCCGACCTCGACCTCGTCCCCGGCTGAGAACTCGGCCAACAGGATCTTCTCCGAGAGCGGATCCTCGAGGTAACGCTGGATCGCCCGCTTGATCGGCCGCGCCCCGTACTTCTCGTCGTAGCCGTGCTCGATCAGGAAGTTCACCGCTTCGTCCGTCATCCGTAGCGTCAGCCGCTCCTCGGTCAGCCGCTTCTGCACGTCGCGAAGCAGGTTCTGAACGATCTGAGCGATCTGGTCACGCGTGAGCGGATGGAAGATGATGATGTCATCCAGCCGGTTGATGAACTCCGGATTGAACGCGCGATTGATCTCTTCCGTGACTTTGGCCTCCATCGCCTCGAACTGGGACTGCTCCGAGGGAAGATGGAATCCGAGTCCCCTGCCCTTCCCGATGTCCCGGGCGCCCAGGTTCGACGTCATGATCACGACGGTGTTCTTGAAGTCGATGACCCGGCCGTAGTTGTCGGTCAGGTGTCCCTCATCCAGCACCTGTAGCAGGATGTTGAACACGTCCGGATGTGCCTTCTCGATCTCGTCGAGGAGGACCACCGAATACGGCTTGTGACGCACGGCCTTGGTCAGCGTGCCCGAGTCCTCATAGCCGACGTACCCGGGAGGGGCACCGATAAGCCGCGAGACCGAGAACTTCTCCATGTACTCGGACATGTCGACCCGGATCAGCGCGTCCTCCTCCGCGAAGAGGAACTCGGCCAGGGCCCGCGCAAGCTCCGTCTTACCCACACCGGTAGGACCGGCGAACACGAAGCTCCCGATCGGCCGCCTGGGGTCCTTCAAGCCAGCCCTGGACCGCCGGATCGCCCGCGCGATCGCCTTGATGGCCTGATCCTGCCCGACGACGCGCTTGTGGAGCTCCTCCTCCATGTTGATGAGCCGCGCCGTCTCGGCCTCCTTCAGCCGCGTGACCGGAATGCCGGTCCAGCGCGACACGATGAACCCGATGTCCTCCTCGGTCAGCTGAGGACGATGGGTGCGCCGCTCCTCCTCCCACTGCTCCTCGCGCTCCGCGATCTTGCGCTGCAGCTCCCTCTCACGGTCGCGAAGCTCGGCGGCACGCTCGAAGTCCTGGTCACGGATGGCCTGGTCCTTCGCTTCCGCCAGCTCCTCCTGCTGCGCCTTCAGGTCGGCCACGTCGGGCGGCGGCACCTGCGTCGCCAGCCTCGCGCGCG
>CAZJEH010000018.1:0-219 GCA_964544905.1 uncultured Gemmatimonas sp. | reverse complement strand
CCTCGTCGATGACGTCGATCGCCTTGTCCGGCAGGAACCGGTCGGTGATGTAGCGCTCCGAAAGCTTGACGGCCGCGACGATCACCTCATCCGGAATGACGATCCGGTGGTGTTCCTCGTAGTGCGACTTCAAACCGCGGATGATCTGGATCGTCTCCTCCTCGGTCGGCGGATCGACCGCTACGGTCTGGAAACGCCGCTCGAGTGCCCCGTCCTTCT
>CAZJEH010000017.1:0-31403 GCA_964544905.1 uncultured Gemmatimonas sp. | reverse complement strand
ACTCCTCCACCAGCGTCGCCCCGATGCCGGTAGCCCCACCGGTAATGAAGACCACACGGTCCTCGAGGCTCGGATAGCGATTGCTCAGCGTCATCGGGTCTGGATCAGGCCGGTCGAGGCGGGACGAGTCTTGCCTATGTTAGCGCTATCAGTTACTCCTGGGTAGCCACCGCCCGCTCCGACCGCGCACAGGTTCCATGAGATGTCTCGGGGACTCGGCGACGCGGCCACTGTCGGCGGGATTCCCTCGGTCGACGGCGCTACTGATGGCGGCGGATCGGGGGCCGACCTAGAGGCCACACCGGGATGTACACGCGGAGAGCATAGCCTTTCCCGGAGCACCGAACAAGACCCGCCACGGCTCGCCGCTTGGCGCCAGACAGCGAAGAATCGCTTGAAACCCAGGCAAGGAATCGATGGTCCGTGAGGGATGAACAGGGTCCGAGGATGGCGGCATGCGCCGCACAGCGCCCGGTCGGGTTTCGGGGAAGCCATCGCCGGACCGATCGACCACGACTCGCCGGAATGGCAACTTGACGTCTTCCGTCCCGCCGTCGTACTCTCCGGTCATCGTGGAACGCCTCCGCGACTACGTGCCCTTCCGCGTCGGAAAGCTTCTCGAACCCAACGATCCGCCTCCTCTCGGCGTACCCGAGATCGTGCCAGGGCATCTCCCCCGGTTGCTCGTGCCTCGTTGTGGCAACATGGATCGCGAAATGAGCGCGCGAGGCCCCACGATGGGCCGCGGAATCCAGGATGTTCCGACGGATTGGCGGAGAACTTCACGCGCGGACGCACGTCGATCGCGACTCCGTCGACCCGGATTGATCGCCCAGCTCGGCACCTGAGCGTACCGATCCCGGTTCGCTGACAATATTCACCAGGTTCCCTCACCCATCGGAGCAGGAAGAATGAGCCAGATCTCGCGACGCAGGATGCTGCAGATGGCAGTCGCTCCCGCGGTCGTGCCGTTCCTCCGAATGCCTCACACCAACCCCACCACCACACGTGTCTATCCCGGGGTCGACGGCAAGCTGGTGTACACCCCCGACGAGCAGGGCAACGTCATCATCGACTCCTCGCACGCGGGCTATGGGGGCGGAGGGGTATCCATCCCGACCGTTCCGGTGCGGGAAACGATCTGGCCGGTCGCGGGCGACAACACCGCACACCTCCAGGCCGCGATCGACAGGGTCTCCGCCCTGCCGCTGGACGAGAACGGCTTCCGTGGAGCCCTCCTGTTGCGGGCTGGATACTATCGCGTCTCGGCGCCGCTGCGAATCCAGGCGAGTGGGGTCGTCCTGCGCGGCGAGGGAATGGGTGAGACGGGCACGATCCTGATCGGGACCGGCACCGGGCGCCCGGAGGGAGCGGGAGGCGGGCCCCGCGGGGGCGGCGGGCAGAACGCCGGCACACTCATCCTCATCACGGGCACCGGCGGCCTGACGCCGCAGGAGTCGACCCGCCAGGCCGTCACCGACGAGTATGTCCCCGTCGGCGCCCGCAGCTTCCGGGTCGCGTCGGCGCGAAACTTCCGCCCGGGTGACAAGGTGATCGTCCGTCGCATCGGCAATCAGGACTGGATCACCGCCGTGGGCATGGACGGGTCGAACGGCGGCAGTCGCTGGCAACCATTCGACATCGACTGGGACCGCATCGTCGTCGACGTGCAGGGCAACACCATCACGATCGACGCGCCGATCACCTGCGCGATCGAACAGCGCTGGGGTGGAGGCGACGTGATGAAGTACGAAGATCCCGGTCGGATCCAGAACGTCGGCGTGGAGAATCTGCGCGGGATGTCCGAGTACGACCCCACGGTCCGCACGACGGAGTACGGGAACATGGACCGCCCGAACTACGTCGCCGAGGAGTACTACTCGGACGAGAACCACTTCCGCAACATGGTCGTCTTCGACAACGCCCTGAACGGGTGGGTGCGAGACGTGACAGCCCTGCACTTCGTCAACAGCATGGTAGGGACGCAGCGGGGCACCAAGTGGATCACGGTCCAGGATTGCGTCTCTCTCGAGCCGATCTCGGTGCGGGCGGGCGGCCGACGGTTCACCTTCGCGCTGCGGGGTCAGCTGGCGCTGGTCCAGCGGTGCAAGTCGGACAAGGGGCGTCACTCGTTCATGACCGGCCAGCCCTCTGGTAGCGGTAACGTATTTCTGGACTGCAGTGCGACCAGGCCCTATTCCTCCAGTGAGCCGCACGAGCAGTGGGCGACCGGAAACCTGTACGACAACGTCCACGCGCCCCTGACCGCGCGTTTCTGGAAGAACTTCATCATCGGATGGGCGGGCGCCAACACGGTGTTCTGGAACTGTGAGGGCGATTTCCTCGTGCAGAAGCCGCCGACGGCCCAGAACTACACGTTCGGGCACATCGGGGTAAACGCGGTCGTCTTCAATACGGCGCTCCAGGATCCGACCCAGGAGAACGGCCACATCGAGTCACTCGACCAGCACGTGACACCACGCAGCCTGTACCTCGCACAGCTGGCGGACAGGCTCGGCGAGGCCGCGGTGCGGCGGATCGCGCTGCCCAGCCAGATCGGATAGTACGGAGCGACGCTCTCGATGGCTGGCGCCTGCTCCCGCAAGGCGGCGGTCGACTGAGGTCGAAGGGTTGTCCGGTGATACCGGGGACCTCGATCGTGCCGGTGCAAGGCAGCGATGAAAGTCATGTCGCCTGGCGCGACTGAGCGCATCGCTCGGAGCGAGGTCGGGCTCAGTCGCCCGAGCGCAACCGAGGGGCCTGCTCTTCGCCGGTCAGGGTCGGAGCCTCTCGTGCGGCGTGGCAGCGAGTGGGTAGAACCGGCGAGGCTTTCTGTTCGCCGAAGCAAGACAGTGCAGAAGGATCGAAGTGCGTAGCGGGTAGTGACGGTCTCCAGCCACCCTTACAGGATCGCGCTTCCATGGACCACATTCGGACCTGTTCGGCCGTCCTCGCTCTTTGCACCTGCTGGCTACTCGCGCCGTCCGCAGCGTCGGGGCAACAGCAGGCGGATCTTCCCGCGGAAGCCTTGAGACACATCGAGGCCGCCCGCGAAGCGGCGGGGGACCTGCACATGGCGGTCTTCAGTCAGATCTGTCCCCGGACTCCGGGCACGCCTGACCGGGAGACCCTCGAAGCCGCGTTCCCATCCGCTTTTCCGTCAACCGATCCGGACCGGCCCTGGTATACCCCGCCGGTCAAGGTGTTCGACAACCTCTACTTCGTCGGCCAGACCGCGTTCTCCGCGTGGGCTCTGACGACACCCGCGGGGATCATCGTCGTAGACGCCATCTTCGACTACTCGGTGGAGGCCGAAGTGGCGGAGGGGTTGCGGAAGATGGGCTTGGACCCCGCGGACATCGAGTACGTGATCATCAGCCATGGCCATGGCGATCACGCGGCGGGCGCGAAGTTTCTGCAGGAGCAGTTCGGTGCGAGGATCGTGATGGGCGAGGCCGACTGGGACATGGTCGAAGCCGGCAACGCCACCTGGAAGCCGCGCCGGGACATCGTCGCGACGGACGGGATGGAGATCGAGCTCGGCGGTGTCACGGTCCGCCTGGTCCACACACCCGGGCACACCCCGGGCACGTTCTCGACGATCCTTCCAGTGACGGACAACGGTCAGCCCCACACCGCCGTCGTGTGGGGTGGAACGCTCTTCAACGTTCGCAACGCCCCCGACTCGCCCCGCGACTACTGGCTGGGCGAGTACTCTCGGTCGGCTGAGAAGCTGCAGGAGATCGCGCGGGCCGCAGGGGCCGATGTACTACTGTCGAACCACACCCGCTACGACGGGTCGACAGTGAAGATTCCCCGGCTCGCGAGCCGGCAACCCGGCCAGCCTCACCCCTACGTGATAGGCGCGGATGCCGTGTCCCGCTTCTTCACGATGGCGGCGGAGTGCGCCCGAGCGGTGAGGGTAGCCGAGGCGGCACGGGCCGGCGCCTGAAAGGGCAGAGATCGCGTTCCTCACGATTCGAGGACACGCCTGCGAGCCGCATCCGCGCCTTCAGGAGCCGGTGCCTGACGCGGACCGGCGGCTCGCTCGAATCGCAGCGCGCCGGTTCGTCCCGGCCAGGATGTCTTCCGGGCTACCCGCTCGAGGGGTCGACCGCGCTACCATTCCTTACCTCGATGGCCTGCCATGTTCGCGAACGCTGCACGACACTCACTGGTCGTCCTCCTCTCCTTCGCCCTCGTCTCAGTGTCGGGGTGCGGGGGTGACAATTCGCCGGGCGCGGCGGCGTCCGACCGGCTTCGCATCGCCGTCATCCCCAAGGGCACCACGCACGAGTTCTGGTTGAGCGTTCACGCGGGCGCTCTGCAGGCTGCCGAGGAGCTGACCAGCGAGGGGACGCCCGTCGAGGTGATCTGGAAGGGGCCTCTGCGGGAGGACGACCGGGAGCAGCAGGTTCAGGTCGTCGAGGGCTTCCTCTCGCAGGGAGTCGACGGGATCGTCCTGGCCCCGCTCGATGACCGCGCCCTCGTGCGACCGGTGGAGGAAGCTTGGCGCGCCGGCGTTCCCGTCACGATCATCGACTCTGACTTGCAGTCGGAGCAGATCGTGAGCTTCGTGGCGACGGACAACCGTCAGGGCGGACGGCTCGCGGCGGACCGGGTTGGCGAGCTGCTGAACGGCACCGGCAGCGTAATGATGCTCCGCTATCAGGAGGGCTCGGCCAGCACGCGCGAGCGCGAGGAGGGCTTCCTCGAACAGCTGCGGGCGCAATATCCCGGTGTGCGCGTCGTGAGCATGGACCAGTACGCCGGCCCGACCCGCGAAACGGCCAAGCGCGCATCGGAAAACCTGCTCAATCGGTACGGCTCCGAGATCCAGGCGGTCTTCACACCGAATGAGTCCTCCGCGGTCGGGATGCTGCTGGCCCTTCAGGACATGGGGCTGGTCGGCAGGATCGCGTTCGTCGGCTTCGATGCGAGTGAAACCCTGGTCGACGCCCTTCGCGCAGGTCATCTCCAGGGGCTCATCGTCCAGAACCCGATGCGCATGGGATATCTTGGCGTCCGCGCGATGGTCGACCACCTCCAGGATCGCCCTGTCGAGAAGCGGATCGACACGGGAGTGACGGCGGTCACCCCGGAGAACGTCGACTCACCCGAGCTTCGCGACCTGCTGTCCCCGCCCATCGAGCGCTACCTCGGAAACCTTTGAGGATGAAGCCGAACGGACGGCATTCGGAAATGCGGGTCACCTGCCTCCCGGTGGAGGAGCCCGCCGGACGCGGAGTCGCCGCGTGACGACGATCGCGCCCGCGGCTCTGCCCTCCTCCGCGCCCGCCCCTGCGCTCGAACTCCGAGGGGTCGCGCGGAGCTTCGGCGCGACGCGTGCGCTGGAGTCGGTCGACCTGACCGTGCGGCCCGGCGAAGTCCACGCGCTGATCGGGGAGAACGGCGCCGGCAAAAGCACCCTGATGAACATCCTCGCCGGGGCGCTGCGGCCCGACGCGGGGCGGATTACGCTTTTCGGCCAGCCTTTCGCCCCGGCCTCGACCCTCGAGGCCAGACGCGCCGGCGTAGCGCTCATCCACCAGGAGCTCTCGCTGTGCCCCCATCTGACGGTGGCGGAGAACATCGTGCTCGGCGCGGAGAGCGCCCGCTGGGGATGGATCGACCGCGAGGGATGCCGAAAGCGCTCGCTCGACCTGCTCGAGCACTTCTCCCATCCCGACATCCAGCCCGACCGTGTGGTCGGTGAGCTACCCGTCGCCGCCCGGCAGGTGGTCGAAATTTGCCGTGCCCTCAGCGCGAAGGCGCGGGTCGTCCTGATGGACGAGCCTACGAGCAGTCTCCAGCGAACCGATGTCGAACGGCTGTTTGCTCTCATCGGCCGGCTGCGCGCGACTGGCATAGCGGTCGTCTACATCAGCCACTTCCTGGAGGAGGTCCGCGAGATCGCCGACCGCTACACGGTCCTCCGAGACGGCCGCAGTGTCGATACCGGCGAGATCCGGGCGGTCACCGACGATCACCTCATCCGCCAGATGGTCGGCCGATCAATGGACGGCCTCTTCCCCGCGCGGTCGCGTCGCGTCGACGGGGAGGTCGTCCTGCGGGTAACCGACCTCTTCGCTCCACCGGCTGTCCGTCGCGCCAGCTTCGAGCTCAGACGTGGCGAGATCCTCGGAATCGCTGGGCTGATGGGCTCCGGTCGAACGGAGATGGTGCGCGCGCTCTACGGTCTGGCGGGTGCCGCGGGCGGATCGGTTTCGGTCGGAGACGACGCGGAATCGCTGGGCGCGGCCACCCCTTCACGACGGCTGCGCCAGGGGATCGGATACCTCAGCGAGGACCGCAAGAGCGAAGGACTCGCGCTCCCGCTATCGGTTGCGGACAACCTCACTCTCACGCGGATGCGCAGCGTCACCCGGCTGGGCGGCTGGCTGGATCGCCGTCGCCAGCACCGCGTGGCGTCCGACTGCATCGAGTCCATGGCGATCCGGGCCCGATCGCCCGGACAAGCGGTCCGCACCCTGTCCGGTGGAAATCAGCAAAAGGTCGTTCTCGGTCGGCTCATTCACCAGCAGGCGGACGTTCTCCTGCTGGACGAGCCGACGCGCGGGATCGATATCGGCAGCAAGGCGAAGGTATACGAGACCATCGCCGCCGCCGCGAACGACGGGAAGGCGATCCTGATGATCAGCTCCTACCTGCCCGAGCTTTTCGGTATGTGTGACCGACTTGCGGTGATGAGTCGCGGCATTCTGTCGCCGACTCGTCCGATCGACGAGTGGACGCCGGAATCGGTGCTGGCGGCAGCCATCGGTGCCCGGGCTGAGGTCCAATGAACGGTCCTGTCGCCACCGAAGCACCCCCTGCACCACTGGACACTCGCGGGCGTCAAACCCGCGCGCGCCGCGTTTGGCTGACCCGACTCGGCCCGTTCCTGGGTCTGGCGTTGGTCATCCTGACCTTCGCGATCCTCACCGGATCGCCCGACCGGTACCTGTCCCCGTTCAACCTCCGCATTGTCCTTTCGCAGACGGTAGTCGTCGCGTTGAGCGCGATCGGCATGACGATGATCGTGGTCAGCGGCGGAATCGATCTGTCCGTCGGCGCCGTGATCGCGTTGACCGGAGTTGTCGCCGCGCTCGGGCTGAACGCGGGCATGCCGCCGCTGTTGGTGGTGGCGATGGCGGTGGCGGTCGGCGGGTTCGTGGGCGTCGTGAACGGGGCGCTGATCACTCGCCTGCGGGTCGTGCCCTTCATCGTCACCCTGGGAATGCTGGGGATGGCTCGTGGCGTAGCGAAGTGGCTGGCCAACGAGCAGACCGTGAACGCGCCGGGAACGTGGCTCAACGGCCTTCTCGTGACGTTCCCGGAACCCTCGTGGCTGGTCGTGGCTCCAGGGGTCTGGATCACCGTGGTCCTGGCAGTCGTAGCCGCAGCCGTGCTCAGGGACACGGTGTTCGGGCGGCGCGTGTTCGCCCTGGGATCCAACGAGGCGGCAGCCCGCGCGTGCGGCATCGACACCGATCGTCTCAAGCTGTGGATCTATGGTCTGGCGGGCCTCCTGTTCGGGCTCGCCGGCGTAATGCAGATGTCTCGGCTCCGGCAGGGCGACCCGACCGTCGCCATCGGGACCGAACTCGACGTGATCGCCGCGGTGGTCATCGGGGGCGCCAGCCTGAATGGCGGCGAGGGAAGCATCCTGGGAGCCATGATCGGTGCGCTGATCATGGCATTCCTCCGCAACGGCTGCCAGCAGATGGGATGGCCGAACTACGTGCAGGAGATCATCATCGGCGCGATCATCGTCCTGGCCGTGGCCCTCGACCGGTGGCGGACGACGCGGGCCTCGGCGGCCGCGTGATGCCATCGGACGCCGCCGGAGACGCCGCCGAACCGCCGATCCGAAGCCTTTGCCGGTCGGCTGGTGCTCGTCATACTATGACGGCTAGGCCGGGTTGCGACGGACCGAATCGGCCCATCACCGGCCGCCACCCGACCCGGCTGATATCAGAGTTCGCTCGTGACGGCGAGCACGATGTGCATCCACGTGCCCGACATGCCCGTGTAGCGGTCCCGTACGCCGTTGGAACCCGCCCGGACCTCATCGGAAGCTCGCCGGGTGACCTGCCATCACCACGACTGACTCGCACGACGCCGCCGGACCCCGACCACCCGGTGTCGACCGTCGCTGAACGATCGTGCCGGTGGCACTCAGAATCGTACCCATAGCCTGTTCGGAGGTGTCTTCTTGCCGAGTCACGCCACACTGTCACTCGAAGGCAAAGCTGTCGCGCTCACGGGCGCCAGCACCGGAATTGGCCACGCCATCGCTCTACGATTCGCAGCTGCCGGCGCCAAGCTGATCCTTGGTGACGTGCTCGAGGCGGAGGGCGTAGCACTCGCTTCCGAAATCAGGCGGTGTGGCGGGGAAGCCTCGTTCGTTCGCATGGACGTGGCCAGACGAGAGGACAACGATCGACTCGTCCAGGCCTGTGTGACGGAGTACGGGCGAATCGACATCCTGATCTGCAACGCCGGGATCAACCTCCCCCGCCTCCTCCCCGACAGCTCCGACGATGAGATCGACCGGGTGCTCGACGTGAATCTCAAGGGTCCGATGTACGCGGCCCGCGCGGCAATCCCGACGATGCTCGAGCAGGGAGGCGGCGTCATCATCTTCACCGCGAGCAAGACCGGCCTGGTGGCTCAGCGCGACTCGCCGGTCTACTGCGCCTCGAAGGGCGGCGTGGTGCAGCTCGCGCGGGCGCTGGCCCTGGACTACGCGAATCGCGGCATCCGGGTGAACGCCCTCTGCCCCGGGATCATCGATACGCCGATGTTGCGGTACTTCGCGGATTCGATGCCCGATCCCGATGCCGCCTGGGCCGAGTACTCCACAGCCCAGCCGATGGGGAGGCTCGGCACAGCCGACGAGTGCGCAGATGCCGCCCTCTGGCTCGCGTCGGATGCGTCGTCGTTCATCACGGGGGTGGCCCTCCCGGTCGACGGTGGCTTCACGGCGATGTGATCACGCAGTCTGCGGCGAGGCGGGATTGCCAGGCGGAGCGACCCGCGTCCGGATCGCACCGAATCTCCCCGATTGCGCGCATGTGGAGCGGGCCGGGCGAACCCATGATCGGGATAGACAACGACTCGCAAACCGCAATCATTGAGCGGCTGAGCTCGATTCGATGACGCTGACCATCACGCGAGTCGAAACCTTCGATCTCCGCTTCCCGACGTCCCGTTCCCTGGACGGATCGGACGCGATGCACTCCGATCCGGACTATTCGGCCGCGTACGTCATCCTCCACACCGATCATCCGCGTGGTCTCGCGGGCCATGGTCTGACATTCACGCTCGGACGCGGAAACGAGCTCTGCGTCGCCGCCATCGAGGCCCTCTCCCGCATGATGGTCGGATCGACGCTCGACTCCATCCGCTCAGACATGGCGGGTTTCTGGCGCCGACTCACCTCCGACTCGCAGCTGCGGTGGCTTGGCCCGGAAAAGGGAGTGATCCACCTCGCGACCGCCGCTCTCGTGAACGCGGTCTGGGATCTCTACGCGAAGGTCGAAGGGAAGCCGCTCTGGAAGCTCCTGGCGGACATGGCGCCCGAGGAACTGGTGAGCTGCATCGACTTCCGCTACATCACGGACGCGCTCACCCCGGACGAGGCGCTGGCGATCCTTCGCCGCAACGCCCCGACGAAGGCCGCACGCGAGGCGGAGATGCTACGCACCGGGTACCCCGCCTACACGACGTCCGCGGGCTGGCTCGGATATTCGGACGACAGGATCCGACGACTCTGCAGGGAGGGCATCGCCGCCGGCTGGACGCACTTCAAGATCAAGGTGGGAGCCGATCTGGAGGACGACCTCCGACGCGTCGCGCTCGTTCGCCAGGAGATCGGGCCCGACCGGAAGCTGATGGTCGATGCCAACCAGGCCTGGGACGTCGATCAGGCGATCGCCTGGATGCGCGAGTTGGCCCGCTTCGACCCCTGGTGGATCGAGGAGCCCACCAGCCCGGATGACGTCCTCGGCCACGCGACCATCGCCCGGGCAATCGCGCCGATAGGGGTCGCCACCGGCGAGCACTGTCAGAACCGCGTCATCTTCAAGCAGCTTCTCCAGGCCAACGCGATCCGCTTCTGTCAGATCGACGCCTGCCGGCTGGGCGGTGTGAACGAGGTCCTCAGCGTACTGCTGATGGCAGCGAAGTCCGGTGTCCCGGTCTGTCCACACGCGGGCGGCGTGGGGCTCTGCGAGTACGTTCAGCACCTCTCGATCTTCGACTACCTCTGCGTGAGCGCTACGCTGGAGGACCGCATCATCGAGTACGTCAACCACCTGCATGAGCACTTCGTTCACCCCGTCGTCATTCGGGATGGACGTTACGTCACGCCGACGGCGCCCGGGTACAGTATCGAGATGCGACCCGAGTCCCGGGCGGCCTACACCTACCCTTCAGGTCCGGCCTGGGCGATCGGCGCCAGTAGCATCGCGGATTTCCCGGCGACGAAGCAGAGCTGATCCTCTCCAGGCTCCAGTCACCAGCGAACGGGAGCAGACGATGAACGAGCCTGTCACCACCGGGGTTGGATGGATGCGCCCACCTGCACGCGCGTGGGCGGGATCTCGGCGCAATAGCATCTCCGGCCGTGAGTCCCTCAGCAGTCGTAAGCGTACCCGCATCGTCGGCCAGTCGGCTATCCCCTTCACGCTGGCGCTCTGCCTGTCGGTGCATCCGCCGGTAGGATCCGCGCTGCTCGTCGCCCAACCGGCCTCCACAGCGAGCTCCGATCTCATCCTGTGGTATCCGACCCCCGCCCAGGTCTGGGTAGAAGCGCTTCCGGTCGGGAACGGCCGACTCGGCGCGATGGTGTTTGGAGGGATCACCAACGAACGGATCCAGTTCAACGAGGAGACGCTCTGGAACGGCTTCCCCCACGACTACCAGCGCCCAGGCGCTCACGACCACCTGGAAGAGATCCGCTCGCTGCTGTTCGAGGGCAGGCAGGCGAACGCCCACGCCCTGGCTTCCGTCCATTTCCTCAGCGCGCCCGTCGTGCAGCGCTCTTATCAGGCGTTCGGGGATCTCAACCTCCATTTCCCCGGGTTGGATACCACGGCGGTAACCGACTACCGACGTGAGTTGGACATCGACAGCGCCGTCGCACTGACGCGCTTCCGGGTAGAGGACGTGACCTACTCGCGCGAGGTCTTCGCGAGCTATCCGGACCAGGTCCTCGTGACGCGAATCGCCGCCGACCGGCCGGGGCGGGTGAACCTGACAGTCTCCATCACGAGCCCGCACCGCTGGCTCTATCGCTCCCGCGAGGGCGAAGACCAGCTCTCGCTACAGGGCGCGGTCCACGAGGGCGTGATCGAATTCGAGGCGCGGGTATTGATCCAAGCGGATGGCGGCAGTGTGGAGATCGGCGACACCCTCGCGACGGTCACCGGTGCCGACGCGGTCACGTTGATTCTCTCCGGGGCCACCAACTTCGTCGACTACGACGACGTGTCGGGCGATCCGATCGCGCGCAACGACAGCGTGATCGCGGCGGTCCGCGGCAAGAGCTTCGCCGAACTCCGGGCCGCGCATGTTGCCGATCACCAGGAGTTGTTCCGTCGCGTCGACATCGATCTAGGCCCTTCCCGACTCGACGTCCGCACCGACGAACGGATCACCGCCTTCGCCGACGGCCGCGACCCCGGCCTGGCCGCACTGCTCTTCCAATACGGTCGCTATCTCCTGATCGCGTCCAGTCGGCCTGGTGGGCAGCCAGCGAACCTCCAGGGCATCTGGAACGAGAGCAACTCTCCGCCCTGGAACAGCAAGTGGACGGTCAACATCAACACGGAGATGAACTACTGGCTCGCGGAGCCCACCAACCTGGCCGAGCTCTCGGAGCCGTTGTTCGACTTGATCAGGGATGTGTCGGAAGCCGGTGTTGCGACGGCGCGCAACTGGTACGACGCGCCAGGATGGGTCCTCCATCACAACACCGACATCTGGCGAGGAACGGCTCCAATCGACGGCCCGGTATGGGGCGTCTGGCCCACCGGTGGAGCCTGGCTGACCCAGCACCTCTGGTGGCGTTACGAGTACGGCGGGGACGAAGCGTTCCTCCGGGAGGTCTATCCCCTCTTCCGGGACGCGTCACGCTTCTTCGTCCATTACCTCGTGGAAGATCCTCGCACGGGGTATCTCATCTCGGGGCCGTCGATATCGCCGGAGAACCGGGGGATGGTGATGGGCCCCACGATGGACCATCAGATCATCCGCGCGTTGTTCGCGAACACGATAAAAGCTGCGGAGATACTCGGCGTCGACCCGGAACTGCGGGATACGCTGGCCGCGATGCGGGCGCGGATCGCGCCCAACCAGATCGGCCGTCTGGGCCAGCTCCAGGAGTGGATGGAGGACGTAGACGATCCGCAGGACCGGCACCGTCACGTATCACACTTGTGGGGCCTCCATCCCGGCAACGAGATCACGTGGCGTGACACACCGGAGTTGTTCGCGGCTGCGCGGACCTCCCTCGAACTCCGCGGCGACGGCGGGACCGGCTGGTCCAAGGCATGGAAGATCAACTTCTGGGCGCGGCTACTCGACGGTGACCGGGCGTACACCCTGCTGGAGAACCTGCTCACCCTCACCGGGGCACAGGGCGGCCAACAGGGTGGCGTCTATCCCAACCTCTTCGACGCCCATCCGCCCTTCCAGATCGATGGAAACTTCGGCGCGACGTCGGGCATCGTCGAAATGCTGCTGCAGAATCACGCCGGGGAAATTCATCTGCTGCCGGCGCTTCCCTCCGCATGGCCCACCGGGAGCGTCCGCGGGCTGAGGGCGCGCGGCGGGTTCGAAGTCGACATCACCTGGCGCGACGGAGAGCTAGTCGAAGCGACGATCCTTTCCGACCGAGGCGAGACAGCACGCGTTCGCATCGGCGACGAAGTTCGCGACTATCCGACCCGGGCGGGAGAACGGCTTACCATCAGGCCGTAAGGAAGCGCGGGAGTGCTGCTCCTCGCCCGGCGGCGGATTGTAACCCACACTCTGGTGTCCGGCTCTCTCGGGAGGTTCGCACAGAGCACCCAGCTTCGCCGGAGCCAGAGAAAGGGATGAGGGCCCCGTGAGAGCGCCGCCGAGTAGTCGTCGGAGAACGCCAAGAATCGGACGGCCGCGCGCCCGAGGCGATCCGAGGACGGCGAAGCTTGTGGCAGTTTGCGCGTGGATTGCCCATGTTGGAGTGTTCCCCTGAGACCCGTATGGGCGGCGGACGCGCCGAAGCTGACCTGTGCAAGGGCGGTCGATCGAGCGCGCCACGTGTTTCACCCGCGGTACGTTCCAGAACCCTCGCTGGAGGCCAGGATGAATCGCTTGCTCATCTATCCGTTGATGGCGCTGAACGTCCTGCTGGTGGACGTCGCCCTCGCGCAACAGACAGCGCTCGACGAGAGCGACTTCAAGCCCGCATCGACCAACGTCCCGGGCCAGGAATATCCGAAGGTCGACTCACAGGGGCGCGTGCTATTCCGCATCAACGCGCCGGAAGCGCGAAGCATCCGCGTGTTCGGCACGGACCTGACGAAGGGTGACGACGGAGTCTGGACCGGCATCACAGCGCCGCTCGATCCGGGCTTCCACTACTACCAGCTGAACATCGATGGCGTCGCTGTTGCCGATCCGGCGAGCGAGGCTTTCTTCGGGGCCGGCAACGTGAGGAGCGGTATCGAGATCCCTGAGGCCGGCGTCGACTTCTACGCGTTCAAGGACGTCCCCCACGGCGAGATCCGTTCACGGTGGTACCGGGCCAGTTCCAACGGAGAGATGCGGCAGGCCTACATCTACACACCGCCCGGCTACGACGACGATCCGTCGCGGCGCTATCCGGTCCTTTACCTGCAGCACGGCATGGGTGAAGATCGCCGCGCATGGGCCCACCAGGGACGCACGAACTTCATTCTCGACAACCTGATCGCGGAGGGCCTGGCGGAGCCGATGATCGTCGTTATGGAAGACGGTGGGATCGCCGCGGGTGTGCCGCGACCCGCCGGCGGGGGTCCCGGCGGACCAGGGGCAGGCGGACCAGGGGCAGGCGGACCAGGGGCAGGCGGACCAGGGGCAGGCGGACCAGGGGCAGCGGCCCGCGGTGGCGCCGGTGGCCCGCCGACGCTCGTGATGCCCTTCACCTCGCAGATCATTACCGACGTGATCCCGATGGTGGACTCGCTCTATCGAACGATTCCGGATCGCGAGCACCGGGCTATGGCCGGTCTCTCCCTCGGCGGGACCCAGACCTACCAGATCACCCAGGAGAATCTGGACAAGTTCGCCTACATCGGCATCTTCAGTGCGCCGTTCGGATTTCCCGGCGTCGAGAACGGATACGGCGGGCTGCTCTCCCAGCCGGACGAGTTCGCGAAGCTCGTCAAGGTGTTCTACATCAGCATGGGCTCGAAGGAAGGTGCGGGGACCGGCCGGCGTATCCACGAGGAGCTCGAGGCGGCCGGCGTGAAGCACGTCTACTACGAGGCGCCGGGGACCGCCCACGAATTTCAGACCTGGCGCAAGAGCCTGCACGGTTTCGCACAGCTGCTCTTCAAGGACGGAGCGGATCCGCGAGACAGCGTTTCCCGTCCGTAGCGCCGTGCCGGTGGGATGGTCCGGCGCTGCGGGCGAATGACGGTCGACGGCCTACGGACAGTCCGGTTGTCCACCCGCTTGTCCCCTGCTCCATCGTCCCGGATGATCCCCAGCTGCCGTTCGTCACCGCGCACGTTCCTGCTGGTCGGCCTCTCCGTAGCAGCTTGGGCCACGCCGCCACTGCCCGCTGCCGGCCAAGGGGCAGATGCGCAGGCAAGTACCCAGTCGGGCGCTTCCGTAGGGGCCGAAGTGGCGACCCGGGCGCCGCATGGCCGCCGCCTTCCGCCGCCTGATCCGAGCGGCCTGCGATATGTCGAGGTACGCCGTTATTCCGCCCCCGAGGGCACGGCAGGGGGTCGCGGTCGAAGCCGAGTACTTCTACGCGATCGGCAACTATCACATCGCCCGGTACCGCAGAGACACGAGCGTCAAGGCGGGGGAATGGCGCGGCGGGAGTGATGGTCCCATCATCCACCTGAACAGTTGCATCGCGGCGTCCGGCAGGCTGGTCTGCGCGCACTCGAACTACCCGGGCGTCCCGATGCTCAGCTCCGTCGAGGTTTTCGACGCGGAAACGCTCCAGCACCTCGACTCCCACAGCTTCGGCAGTTACGAGGGTTCCCTCACCTGGCTCATCCCGCACGATGGCTGGTGGTGGGGCGCCTTCGCGCACTACGGCAACGCCAGCGGCGTTCCGGATCGCGGACCGGAGTGGACCAGCCTGGTCCGTTTCGACAGCGAGTGGAACCGGAAGGAGGAGTTCGCCTTCCCCGTCGCGCTGATCGACCGGTTCCGTCCCAACAGCACCTCGGGAGGCAACTGGGGCGCGGACGGCAACCTGTACGTGACCGGTCACGACGCGGGTGAGATCTACGCGCTGCGACTCCCCGAGATGGGATCCGTCCTCGAGTGGATCGACACCCGCCCGGCGCCCATCGAGGGTCAGGCTTGGGTCTTCGATCCCACGGACCCCGAGACGATATGGGGAATCGTCCGCAGCTCCGGCGAGGTGGTGGAGGCGAGGTTGCGACGGCCGTAGGCCGTGCCGGAAAACGATTGTCTATTGGTGACACCCGACTACGAGCGAACTCCTGAATCGAGATGTCCGGAAGACCAGCTACTCCCCGTCTGCGAATGAGCGCTCTTCGACGCACAGCGACCTCGGCACTTGCGGTGTGCCTGGTGACCGCAGTGTGCTCCTTGTCATCGGCCTCGGCACAAGCAACGGATGTAGATGATGCGCTGCTGAGAGCCGCGCCCGCTTCCGAGTGGCTGACCTACGGACGCGATTACGCGGAGACCCGCTACAGTCCGCTCGACCAGATCGACACCGGGAACGTCGACCGGCTCGGCCTCGCCTGGACCTGGGACATCGAGGGGCGCGGAGGCGGTTCGCCTCAGGTGACCCCGCTCGTCGCCGGCGGCACGATGTACCTCACCGCGGGATCCGGAGTTGTCTATGCCATCAACGCCAGCGACGGCACGCTGAAATGGAAATGGGACCCCGCGCTCGCGCGCGGCGGCGGTAGCCGAGGGGTCGCCCTGTATGGCGGGATGGTGTTCATCGGCCTTCGCGACGGTCGGCTGGTCGCGCTCGACGCCGAGACCGGCCACCCGGTCTGGTCGCGTCAGACGACGCCCCCGGAAATGACCGTCTACAGCATCAGCGGGGCGCCGCGCGTGGTGAACGGCAAGGTCATCATCGGCAACGGCGGCGCGGAGAACCACGGCGTGCGCGGTTACGTCACGGCCTACGACGCCCGCACGGGTGAGCAGGTCTGGCGGTTCTACACAGTCCCGGGAGACCCATCGCAGCCGTTCGAGCATCCCGAGCTGGCCATGGCCGCGGAGACCTGGGCGGGCGAGTGGTGGAAGTACGGGGGCGGGGGTACCGCCTGGGACAGCTTCTCCTACGACCCGGAAGCCAACCTCCTCTACATCGGTACCGGTAACGGTCAGCCGTGGAGCCACTACTGGAGAAGCGCCGGGCAGGGCGACAACCTCTTCCTCAATTCGATCATCGCGGTGAATCCCGACACCGGGGAGATGGTCTGGTACTACCAGGCCATCCCGGGCGATGACTGGGACTACACCACGACCATGAACCTCATCCTCGCCGACATCACCATCGACGGCAGGGAGCGCAAGGTCGTCATGACGGCCAACAAGGCCGGGTTCTTCTACGTGATCGACCGGCTTACGGGCGAGTTCATCTCCGCCGAGCCGGTGTCCGCGGTGAACTGGGCGAGCGGCTACGATCCGGAGACCGGCCGGCCGATCGAGACGGAGATCGCACGCTATGATACCCTCGGAGCCTGGATCGCACCGGGCGGCACGCAGTGGGGCGGTCACAACTGGCATCCGATGGCCTTCCATCCCGGTACCGGTCTCGCGTACGTGCCGGGCCAGAACAACGCGACCTTCTACGCGCTGGACCCGGACTTCGAGCCCAACGTCGGTGGCCAGAGCACTGGGACGGTCAACCGGCCGGACGCGCCCCCCGCCCCGGTCTTCGACCCGGTGGGATTCCTCGCCGCCTGGGACCCGGCCACCAACTCCGAACGCTGGCGGATCCCTCTCGATACCCCTCGGAACGGTGGCACCCTCGCCACGGGCGAGAACCTGCTCTTCAGCCTGAAGCGGGACGGGTGGATCTTCGCCCACGACGCCACCACCGGCCAGGTGCTCTGGCAGCACCGTATCGGCGCCGACCCCGCCGCGCCCATCACCTACGAGGTCGACGGGACGCAGTACGTCTCCGTCGTCACCTCGGCGCCCGGTCTGCCCGGACGGGTCTGGACCTTCGCCCTCGACCGGTCGGCGCCGAACCCCCTGGGGCAATAGGCATACGACCCACTCGGGCCCGAAGCGAAACGATCACCAAGGGGATGCGGTCGCGCCGGGTCCCTGCCTTCGTTATTTACACATATAATACTTGACATAATATCCATTGGCTCGCATCATGCGCTCGGGGCTGCTGTCCCTCACTGGAGGTGAGCCATGCACGCGCGCAGAAGTAAGACCGCGATCGGCTGGGGGAAGTCCTTCCGGAGTCGTGGGGTGGCTTTCGTTCCAGGGACTGTGGTTGTGCTGGTGACCGCAGCCCTCGCCAGCTGTGACAGCACCACCGACACGGGTCCCGACGATGAGGAGCTGGATCCGGTGTTGGTCGCCGAGGGCAGGGAGATCTTCCGCTTCGACACGTTCGGGAACGAGGCGTACTGGACGCAGACGGCGAAGCTGCACGAGGTGATCGGGAGCTCCGTCAGCCCGGCACTGGCGCTGCAGGTGGGGCTGAAGGTGGACGTCGACGCGCTGCCGGCCGGCGTACGAAGTGCGATCCAGTACGGGGCTGTCGACCTGGACGACCCTCAGACCACACTGGCCCTGCTCAAGCTGAATGCAGTGGTCGGCGTCCAGGGAACAGTGGATACCGTCGACGGACGGGACACTCTCATCACTGTGGGGATCACGTGCGCCCTGTGCCACTCCAGCGTCGATGACTCGTTCGCGCCCGGCATCGGCCGCCGACTCGACGGGTGGCCGAACACGGACCTGAACATCGGCGCGGTGGTCGCCCTTTCGCCGGTACTGCCGGCGCTGACGAAAGCCATTCTGAATGGCTGGGGGCCGGGGAAGTACGACCCGCGGATCAACATCGACGGGCAGAACACCCCGCTGGTGATCCCCCCGGCCTACGGGCCGCACGGTGTGGGGCTGGAGACGTACACTGGCGATGGACCTGTCTCGTACTGGAATGCATATGTGGCCGTGACGCAGATGCACGGGCAGGGCAACTTCCAGGACCCCAGGCTGGGGATAGACGTACGGAACACACCGGACCGGGTGACGCCGATACTGCCAGCGCTGCGCGAGTACCAGCTGAGCCTGTCCGCGCCACCACCGCCCGCGGGGAGCTACGACACCGCGGCAGCGGAGCGAGGGCGCGCTCTCTTCGACGGCAAGGCGGAGTGCGCGACGTGTCATCGTCCCGATGACCACTTCACCGACGTCAACGACGGTGTTCTGCACGAGCCCGCAGAGACCGGGATGGATGCGGCGTACGCCGCGCGCACCGCGACAGGCCGATATCGTACGACACCGCTTCGCGGGCTCTGGCAGCATCCCCCCTACTTCCACGACGGGAGTGCCGCGACGCTGGAAGACGTCGTCGAGCACTATGATGGAGTGCTGGGGCTGGACCTGAGCGAGCCGGAAGCGCACGATCTCGTCCAGTACCTGAAGTCGATTTGAGTCGATTTGAGTCCGCGTTCGCGAGAAGACGATCGCACTCGTGCGCCCGGTAGCTTGCTGGGATCGCGGCGGCGCGAGAGGCGGAGGGGGCGGCAGGCAGCCGTTGCGTACGCTGGCGTCCTGGAGCGTACCGAAGCGACTGGAGCCAGTCGCAGGAAATAGCGATCGACTACCAACAAGCAACGACATTCGGGAGACGTGACGGAGGGATGATGGGAAGCGGAACGACGGAGAAGCAGGGACCGGATCTGACGGCGGGGGTGCCGGTGGCGGATCTCCGCGACGGTGAGCCTCTCTTGGGCCACGTGGGTGAGGAGGCCGTGATTCTGGTTCGGCGGGGCGAGGAGATCCTCGGCATCGGTGCCACGTGCACCCACTACGGCGGGCCGCTCGCGGAGGGGCTGGTGGTGGGAGACACCGTTCGATGCCCTTGGCACCACGCGTGTTTCTCGCTTCGGACCGGCGAGGCGATCGCCGCCCCCGCGCTGAACCCTGTCGCTCGGTGCGAGGTCGAAGTCCGCAACGGCCGCGCCTATGCGCGCCTGATCGACCCTGTGCCTCCACTGGAGAGCCTGGGCCGCCGCGCTCAGGGGCCGGAGTCGGTCGTCATAGTCGGCGCGGGGGCCGCGGGCAGCGCAGCCGCCGAGATGCTGCGCCGGGAAGGGTACGAGGGTCCGATCACGATGATCGATCCCGACGCCGACGCGCCCTACGACCGTCCCAACCTGTCGAAGGACTACCTGGCGGGAACGGCTCCCGAGGAATGGCTACCCCTGCGGCCGTCCGGATTCCACGCGGAACACCGCATCGAACGCGTCCTCGCGCGGGCAGCCGCGCTCGACGTGCGGAATCGCGTCGTGCATCTGGATGATGGCCGGCGGCTCCCCTACGGCGCGCTTCTCCTGGTCACGGGCGCGACGCCGGTACGGCTGCAGATCCCCGGCGCGGACCTGCCCCACGTCCACCTGCTCAGGAGCATCACCGACTGCCGCAGGATCATCGCCGCGACCGAGCAGGCCAGGCGCGCCGTCGTCCTGGGCGCGAGCTTCATCGGAATGGAGGTCGCCGCTTCCCTCCGCTCCCGCGGGTTGGAGGTGACCGTCGTGGCACCGGAAGCCGTCCCGTTCGAGCGCACGCTGGGGGCAGGCCTGGGGGCGATCATCCGCGATGCCCACGAAGCCAACGGCGTGAAGTTCCGCCTCGGGCACACGGCGGCCGCAATCGCCCCCAACTCGGTCACGCTCGACGATGGGACGGAACTGCCGGCGGAGCTCGTGATCGTAGGTGTAGGCGTACGGCCGGATACCCGCCTCGCAGAGGCCGCCGGGCTGGAGGTCGACAACGGCGTGATCGTCGACGACCGTCTGCGCGCGAGCGCCCCGGGCGTGTTCGCCGCGGGCGACATCGCGCGGTACCCCGATCCTCGTGGGGATGGTCGGATCCGCGTGGAGCACTGGGTAGTGGCGCAGCGCCAGGGGCAGGCGGCCGCCCGCAACATCCTCGGCCGCGACATCCCTTTCACCGATCCGCCGTTCTTCTGGACGCATCAGTTCGACGTGACCATCGACTACGTCGGGCATGGCTCGGGCAGCGACGAAATCGTGATCGACGGCGACCCGTCGGCGCGCGATGCGACGGTCCGCTATGTTCGCGACGGCAAGGTGCGGGCGGTCGCGACTCTCGGTCGCAACCTCGAGAGCCTGAAGGCGGAAGCGGCGATGCAGGCGGACCCTGCGGGGGCGGCGGCATGACCCACGCGGAATTGAAGCTGGAACGTCCCCACGCCTGTCATCCGCACGAAGGAAGAAGCATCCCCGGGCGCCGGAACGGTGACGGCAGGGCCAGCGCCCATGACCGGGAGGCGCAGATCGCCTATCACGTTACACAGCTCCTCGAACTGATCGGGGAGGACCCATCGCGTGATGGGCTCGTCGCTACTCCATCTCGCGTTGCGCGGGCGTTGAGCTGGCTCACTGCAGGCTACGACCGGACGCCCGCGGGCGTGATCGGCAACGCCCTCTTCGAGGAGAAGCACGACTCGATGATCCTGGTGCGGGGCATCGAGTTCTACTCGCTGTGCGAGCACCACATGCTCCCCTTCTTCGGAGAGGTCCACATCGCCTATGTCCCTGATGGGAAGATCGTCGGCCTATCCAAGCTCGCCCGCATCGTCGACGTTTTCGCGCGGCGGCTCCAGGTGCAGGAGCGGCTCACCGATCAGATCGCCGACTCCCTCCGCGACGTGCTCGAGCCCCGGGGCGTGGGCGTCTCCGTCCAGGCGAAACACCTGTGCATGATGATGCGTGGGGTCGAGAAGCAGACCTCCACCACGCTAACCAGCGCCATGCGCGGCAGCTTCGCCAGCTGCGGCCGGGTGAGAGAGGAGTTCATGCGGCTCGCGGTCCGGTGACGGGCCCGCCGACGCCGGTCCGCTTCGAACCCAGGGAGCGACAAGGATCGAGCGCCGGTCGTTCGGGACGTCGCTCCCGACTTGAGGTCTCCCGCCCCCTTTCCTCCGTCGCTCCACCCATCGGACCACGGAGGCAACGATCAGCGAGATGTGATAGGGATTCGATTGACGAGGGTCCTCGAGCCGTTGCGGCAAACCTGACGACGCATATCAGCGCGCGGCGAGGATCGGCTCGGCGACTCGGATTTCGAGACGGGATGCCACGACAACCGAACCCATCCGACCTAAGGACCGACACCAGTGGCGTGTCTCCAGGTCCCCGTGAACGGGGCGACAGCGACCGGTCACGCCAGCGGCGTCCTCGCCCCCAGTATCGGTAGTCCCGGTCGTCGGGCGATCTGTCCCGAGCAATCCTCCAGGAAGCAGTCTTCGATGCGCACGCACTGGCAGCTCATCCCGGCTGCCAGAATCCGCTTCAGCGCCGTCGCCCGCCGGATCGCCACGTCCACCTCCGGCAGCTTCTCGCGCGCGAGCGCGCGCCAGCGTTCCGACGGAGGTGTATCGGGGGAGAAGCCATCCAGCAGGAGCCGAATCTCGTCGATGGTGAAGCCGAGCTCGCGGGCGGTGCGGATCACCTGGAGGCGATCCACAACCGCAGGTTCATAGAGTCGCCATCCGCCTCGCCGCTCGGGCGGTTCGAGCAATCCGATGCTCTCGTAGTAACGGATGGCCGACTGCCGTATCCCCACCTGCCGAGCCACCTCCCCGATCCCGAGTCCTCGCATCATTCGCTCGCTTGTGCGGAGTGAACAGGCGATCGAACCGACTCTGGTTCCTACAAATTTGCATCGTTTGCGCCCCTCGCCGCCACGTCGTCGAAACGAGGCCCTTGACTTCAAGTCGACTTGAAGATGTAGCGTCGATCCGGTGCGCAATTCGTACCGTCAACGGACGGGTCCCGATCACTTCCGAACGGCGGCGACGGGTCCGTCCTTCGATCGGAGGCGAACATGAGCGAAGTCAACGGAAAGCGGCTACTGGCGGCAGGGCTGGTCACAGCGATCGTCATGGCAGTCGGCGAGATGCTCGTCGAGGTGATCGCGGCGGGCGCCGCCGAAGCGTGGCTCGGCCGCTTGGGCCTTTCGCGCCCGGGAGAGGAGGCGGTGGCCCTGCTACTGTTCGGCTCGCTGTTGCTTGGAGTCACCGCGGTGTGGCTGTACACGCAGGTGAGCGTGAACTATGGGACCGGTCCCCGGACAGCGCTCCGCACGGGACTGGCCGTCGCCCTGCTCGCTTGCGGTGTCCCGAACCTGGGGATGCTCGCCTACGGCGTGTTCACACCCGACGTCTTCCTGATCCTGACTGCTGCCGCCCTTGTCCAGGTACCTGTCGCAACGGTTGTGGGTGCGATGGTCTACGGGCGGACCGCGGGTAGCGGATCGATGGTGGCAGGAACGGCCAGGGCGTGAGTTGCGCCGGCTTCCGCTGTCGATGGGTGGGCCCGGCAGCGGCGTGGCCGGGCCTGCCTGCACAGTCGATCTCAACGTTGCTTGGGACTCCCACCTGAGAGTCCGCGATAGGACGATCGACAACCGACCGATCTCCTCGGAAGTGGCGCCTGAGCGGCAACCTCAGCGCCGATTGCAGGTCGACAACCGCCTCGTCGTTCCTTCCCTCACGCCTCACCCCAGCCACCTGCACCAGCCGCCGAAGAATGGTTGTGTAGCAGTAGCGTGCCCCTAGATTGCGACATGCGGGCGCGCCTGGCCAATCTCATTGTGGCTCGCCCGCAGTCGTGAACGCTCTGGTGCGCACCGGCCGTCGACGACATCGCTCTCGAAGCTCTGCCCAGATCGTCCCGACGCCCGATGCGCCAACACCCCTGACAGAAGGGCGACGGCTGGAACCGTCGTCTTCGACGACACCCGAGCATCCGTCTTCCATGACGACGCCGACCCTCCTGGAACGCCTGATCGCGCATCGCACGATCGGCCGGGCTCCCGTCACAGAGCTCCAGTGGCTCATCGACCACGGCAGGCTGGAGACGAAAGAGGCGGGCGAGTATCTCGCTCGCAAGGGACAGACTGTCGAAGAGAGCGAGACCGGCCTCGGCGTGTTGCTCGAGGGCCATCTGACCATCTACGTGGACCGCGGAGGAGGTCCTCGCCTCGTGATGGAATGGCAGGGCGGCGATCTCATGGGGCTCCTGCCCTTCTCGCGAATGAGGGCTTCCCCGGGCGATGCCATCGTTCAGGCCAGGCTCGAGTCGCTGGTGATCCCGCCGGCGCTGTTTCCGCAGCTCATCCGCGAGTGTCCGGTGGTTACCGAGATCTGCGTCCACACCATGCTGGACCGGGCGCGGGTATTCAACACGAGCGACTGGCAGGACGAGAAGCTGGCGTCGCTCGGGAAGCTGGCCGCCGGCCTGGCGCATGAGCTGAACAACCCGGCAGCCGCGATCGCGCGAAGCGGTCGGCTTCTCCAAAGGAGCATCCTCGAGGCGGACCGGGCGGCACGCGAGCTCGTGCTCCAGCAACTCGACGAAGAGCAGCTCGCTGCCATCGATCGCTTTCGGGAGGAATGTGTCGCGGGACGCACCGCGCCCACCTCGCCACTCCAGCGCGCCGAACGGGAGGACGACCTCACCGAATGGCTACTCCGCAATTGCGCGGACGACTCCGCAGTCGAGGTCCTGCTCGAGACCAATGTCACGCTCGACCAGCTCGAGAAGCTCGCGGCCGTTCTCGATCGCGGAGCGCTGACCGCCGCCATCGAATGGGTCGCGGCGAGCTGCGCTATCCACAACGTCGCCAAGGAGAACGAACTGGCGGCCGCGAGGATCTCCGAGCTGGTGGGCGCCATGAAACGGCTCACCCATATGGACCGCGCACCAGCGCCCGAACCCGTGGATCTGGAACAGGGCATCCGCGACACCGTGGCCATCCTCGGCCACAAGGCGAGGGACAAGGGAGCGACGGTCGAGATCGAGATCGACCGGAATCTTCCACACGTGCATGCGATCGGCGGCGAATTGAACCAGGTGTGGATGAACCTGATCGACAACGCCCTGGATGCGATCGACCGCGGTGGAAAGGTCTCGATCCACGCGCAGTGCGAGGGCGAGTGGGTGATGGTTCGGGTCATCGACAACGGGCATGGCATCGACCCGGAACACCGGGCGCGGATCTTCGACCCGTTCTTCACTACGAAGCGCCCTGGGGAAGGGACCGGGCTGGGTCTCGAGGTCGCGCGTACCCGCGTCCGCGGGAACGGCGGGGATATCAGCTTCCAGTCTCAGCCCGGCCGCACGGAGTTCCGTGTGTATCTACCTATCCGGCAGACCGCTCCCTCCTTCCTGCCGGCGACGGAGGTACCGGCCCAAGGGTGAGCGCGGGGGTTCTTTTCGACGGTGTGACCGGTTCCCAGCTCGGGTGAGAGCCCTCCGGGCCGTGGAGCGGTCAGGACCGCACCGGCAGATGTAGCGTGAACGTACTGCCTTCGCCCGGCGTGCTCTCCAGCGTGATGTCGCCGCCGAGGAGCCGAGCGAGCTTCCTGGAGATCGACAGGCCCAGCCCCATCCCGCCGGCCGTACGGGTCAGATAGTTGTCCCCCTGCGTGAACGGCTCGAAGATCCGTTCCCGCTCCGCTCCGTCGATACCCGGCCCGGTATCATGAATACGGACGAACATCGTGGGTGGCTGCTCGGGATTCCGTCCCGTCCACACGTGGACGCCGCCCTCGCCGGTATACTTGATGGCGTTCCCGATGAGGTTGTAGAGGATCTGTCTGACCTTGCCCGGGTCCGTGCGCAGGAGGGCCGGTTCTCGCGCGGGTTCGACCTCCAGCGCGATCCCGCTCCGCTGTGCCTCCGGCGACAGTACCACTCCGACTTCCTCGACGATCCGCGCCAGGTCCGTCTCCTCCTCCCGAAGCTCGAGCTTGCCGGCCTCTGCCCGGGAATACACGAGCACCTCATCGATGATTCCGACAAGGTGCCACGAGTTGGTCATGATCCGTTGGAGCGCTTCCCGCTGCTTGTCGCGGACGGGGCCGAGCACTTCCGTCTCGAGCAGCTCAGCGAAGGCGACCACGGCTGTGAGCGGGGTACGCAGCTCGTGCGACATGACCGCAAGGAACTGCGTTCGGGCTGCGCTCGCCTCCTCCGCCTTTCGCTGCGCTTCAACCGAGGCGCGGTACAGCCGGGCGTTGTCCAGCGCGATCGCGCAGCGGGCCGCGAGGTCCTCGGCGAGGGCGACGTCCGCGGCGCCGTGGGGCCGGCCATCCCGCGGGCTCACATATGTGATCGCGCCGAGCACGTTGCCGCGCGCCGTCAGGGGAACGATCAGGAGCGATCCCACCCCCAGAGCGCGCAGGATCCGGAGGTTCTCGTCCCCGTGGGCGGCGGCAGCCAGTTCATCGTCCGGTATCTCCCGGATCACCTCCGTCCTGCGGGTGCGAACGGCTCGGGGGATGCCGAGCGGATCGTCCCCATCGGGAGGCCAGCCGTTCGCCAGCCTCCGTGCCAGCCCTTCCATCTCCGGGTCGGTGTGGACGACGGCGGCGCGCTTCATCCGCCCGTCAATGCACAGGTCGACGATGCACCAGGCACCGAGATAGGGGAGCGAGAGTCGAGCGACAGTCGCCAGGGTCCCTTCGTAATCGAGCGAGTCGGCGAGAAGTCGACTGGCCTCGGCCAGGAAGCCAGCCCCCGCCTGCGGTTCGGAAAGCCCGTCGGCGAACGGGGTCCGTGCGGAACTCCCGCTCATTCGGACGGTGCCCCCAGAGAGGGGCGGCGAGGCGGGCCAGCGAGGGCGCGGCAGTCGGAGCCCCTCGTCAGCCTTGTTTGGATTTCACCAAGCATGCGCGTTGCGTCGTGCCAGAGTCCCGTCAACTCGAGGCCGCACGTTCGCAACTCATACGCCAGCAGTCCGACGTCGCACATGGCGCGCGGAAGGGAGGAGGCGACGGGGACAGGTCGCGCGTTTGAGTTGATACGGGTCGCGTCTTCGCCTCCAGCCGGCCAACCAGTTCGTAACTCTTGCCCCGACGCCCCCCGCCGCGCAGCGTACATAGGCTCCATCCCGCCGATTCGCCCCAAGGCAAGTAGCTCCAATGACGCCTCGGGCTGTGTCCGCCTCAGGGCAGACTCCAGATCCTTCCTCCCACACCCGACGAGTCGGTGGAGCTATTGGTGCGCCGGCAACCGAACTGGACTCACCGTCATCCGCACGGTCGAATCCCTGCTCGCTGACCCCGAAACCCTGCCGACCACCATGTTCGTGGGCCGCCGCGTCGCTACCGCTTTCGGGCGGGTGTGGAAGAACGTCTCCGTCTCCCCACCTCCCCTTTACCCACCAGCCCCCGGGCTCCCATGAAGGACATCTGCGCGGACGTGAAGTCGAATGCGTCGAAAGTGATCGCCGAATGGGAGCGGCTGGCCCGCGAGGAGCCCTGGTACTCCCTTCCGGCCGAGCACCCTATCGACAACCTCCCGGAGGTCGTCGTTCGGCTGGTCGAGGCATCGCTGTGCGATCCCCACAACCGCGAGGCGCATCGCCAGCAGACGCTGGCGGCGGCGGCACACGGGGTGGACCGGCGAAGGCAGGATATCCCCGACTATACGATCCTCACCGAGTACCACCTTCTCCGGCGTGCGCTCTGGCGGTACATCACCCAAACGTTCGGATCATCCGAGCGCACCACACGGGCCATCCTCCGGATCGACATCGCGATATCCGTGGCTACGAATGCGTCGATGTGGGGCTACTACAGACCCGAGATCGAAGCGCTCGGCAAATGGGAGCACAGCATCGACCGCCTGACCGACTCGTCGCCGCTGCTGCGATCGCAGGTGGATTGAGGGGGAATGGGCCGGGCGACTTTCACGCCATCCGTTCCGGGGGCCGCTCCAGCAGCGGGTATCCTTCGGATCGCGCAACGAACGTCGCCGCGGTGATGTCTCCGGCGACGTTGAGTGTCGTCCGGCACATGTCCAGGATTCGGTCGATCCCCAGGATGATCCCGATCAGTGCCGGATTCACGCCGACGGTCGCCAACACGACGATGATGAAAGGGATGGATCCCGACGGCACCCCGGCGGTGCCGATCCCACCAATGATGGCCATGTACGCGACCATCAGCTGCTGCGCGAACGACAGCTCGACCCCCGCCAGCTGCGCCAGGAAGAGCACGGTCACCCCCTCGTAGAGAGCCGTCCCGTTCTGGTTGGCCGTCGCTCCGACCGTCAGCACGAACGTGTTGATTTCCCGTGGCACTCCCAGGTTTCGTTCCGTCACCTCGATCGCCGTCGGCAGGGTCGCGTTCGACGACGAGGTCGAGAACGCCGTCAGCATCACCGTGCGGATTCTGCGGAAGAAGTCGAGCGGCGAGATGCGCGACAGGATCGCTACCGACAGCGAGTACACGCCGAACATGTGGATGGCCAGACCGATGAGCACCGTCGCGACGAACCACGCGAGCGTCGCCAGCAGGTCGAGGCCGAACCCCGCCGTGCTGCTGAAGAGAAGCGCGGCGACGGCGTACGGCGCCATCCGCATGATCATGTCGATGGCCTTCGCCGAGATCGCGTAGAGCCCCTCGAGCATCCCCAGGAACGGTGCCACCACTGACGGACGCACCAGCGTCGCCGCGATGCCGAGCACCAGCGCGAAGAACATCAGGTGGAGGAGGTTCGGCGTCGCGAGCGCCGCCGCGGTGAACGGGTTGGACGGCACCAGCGTTTCCACCAGCTGTACCAGCGGCGACGTCTCCGGGCCGTCGACGAGAGCGCCTTCAACGCGAGCCGCCGCGTCCTGCTGGTACTCTTCGGCGAGCGCCGCGGCAGTCTCCGGGGAGATCCGCTCTCCCGGCCGGATCGTGTTCACCATCGTCAACCCGATCACCACCGAGATGGCGGAGATCCCCAGCGTGTAGACGAGCGACTTCACGCCGACCCGTCCGATCTTCCGCACATCCCCCACACCGGCGACGCCCACCACCAGCGCGGAGAACACCAGCGGGATCACCATCATGATCAGCAGCCGGAGGAACAACGTCCCGATCGGCTGCGCGATGTGCTCGATCGTCCAGACGACCCCCGGATGGTCCGCTCCCAACAGCAGGTTGCAGGTGATCCCAGCGGCGGCGCCGACCACCAACCCGAGCAGGATCCGCTTGTGGAGGGGCATCCCGCGGGGGCGGTCGGGCGTAGTGTCGTCGAGATCGGTGGTCAGCTCGCGCTCGTACGTTTCGGGATGGACGGGGGTGTCGGATCGGGAATCGGTCATGGGGAACGGTTGCCGGAGGTCCCGTGGAACATGGAAGGCCGCGGCGGAGTGCCGCCCGGCTCTGTGCGCCGAGGTAATAGCAACAACGACGCGTCGGCGGAAGGTGCGCACTCGAGGCGAGACCGGCAAGCCACGCGGCCCGGCTGGTGCTTGTTCGCGATGGTGAAGCAGGCTCGATCACCGACACCGTCGGCCGGTTGAACGAGTCGGGAAAAGGTGTTAAGTTGGTGCTTTCGCCGGAAGGGGCCTGTAGCTCAGGTGGTTAGAGCGCACGCCTGATAAGCGTGAGGTCGGAGGTTCAACTCCTCCCAGGCCCATCGCCCCAAGTTGACCCCCTGGGCCGCTCATGCGGTTCAGGGGTTCTGTTTTTCTCCGTTCCGCGTGCCCCGTTGGGGTCACACCACCGGGCGGGTGGGTGACGTCCCCTCCATACGCTCAGACCATGATCGAGCGCACCCCGAACCGGGGCAAGCGAAACGTCGCCCTCCATCCGCGCACGCCTCCTGGCTTCGCTCTCGGGCAGCGCGTTGTAGAGTAGCCGGCAGCCGGAATCCGGATCGAGCGTAACCGTGACGATTCGGTCAGGCGCTTCTCCACGACGGAGTCCCCCACCAACCTCGCCGAACGAGCGTCCACGCACCGCCTGCCTCGCCGGTGACTTTCACGGTTATCCCCAGCTTCCGGAGTCCTCCTGACAGAGCGTCCGCGCCCCGGCGCTCGCCCTTTCCCTGTCCAGAAACGCCGAAGGCGCCGTCCCGCATCGCGAGAGGCGCCTTCGATGTATCGCCCACCAGTTTCTCTCAGGAATTCACGCTAGAAGCCGGAGGAGCCGGGACCCGATCAGAAGTCGTCCTCCTCGTCGGCATCGTCCCAGTCGTCCTCGTCCTCGTCATCCCAATCGTCCTCGTCCTCGTCCCACTCGTCGTCGTCCTCGTCGTCGTCCCAGTCCTCGTCGTCCTCGTCCCACTTGTCGTCGTCGCCGGAGTCCCAGCCGTCCTCTTCGTCGTCGAAGCGCAACTGAAACGGCTCCTGAGACAGATCGAGATCGTCTTCGGTTCCGGGTACAACCGTCACATCCTCCATCCGAGGTCTCCTCTCGCGCCGATTGAAACGAGGGCTCACAGAGCTGACTCTGCGTGCTCCGGGGCTGATTCGCCGCAAAGTAAGGGGCGACATGGACCTGTCAAGGTTCGCGGAGAGCGGTCGGTAGCCCCCTGACGAAAGTGAAAACATACGTAGCCGTCGCGATGGTCCGGACCCCTCGCGACCGACTCCACCCGACCCCGCATCATGCGAGCCGCGAGGATGGAGCTGGCTTCCGCCGATCGCTCCGGGGCTAGGCTGAGGCCCGCGAAGCCTTCTTTCGATCGTTCGCGCTCAGGAGCCGCTTGCGCAGCCGGAACGCCTTCGGCGTCACTTCGATCAGCTCGTCGTCGGCGATGTAGCCGAGAGCGTCCTCCAGCGACATCCGGCGCGGCGGCTCCAGCAGGATGTTCTCGTCTGATCCGGACGCTCGCATGTTGGTCAGCTTCTTGGTCTTGGTGACGTTGACCTCCATATCGCCCGGCCGCGCGTTCTCGCCGACGATCATCCCCTCGTAGACCGGCGTACCCGGCTCGATGAAGAAGGTGGCGCGCTCCTGAAGCTGCCCGAGGGCATAGGCGACCGCGTTCCCATCGACCATGCTGACGAGCACGCCACGGGATCGGGTGTTCATCGGCCCGACGTACGGCCCGTACTCGAGGAAACGGTGGTGGAGCTGCCCCTCGCCGCGGGTATCCGTCAGGAACTCCGAGCGGTAGCCGAAGAGACCACGCGCAGGTATCCGGTAGACGAGTCTGACCAACCCGGTCGCGCCATTCCCCATCCCCACCGAGGTCTTCATCTCGAGCATCTCGCCGCGGCGCTGCCCGAGCTTCTCGATGACCGGACCGGTCAGGCTCTCCGGCACGTCGATGGTGACCTCCTCGTACGGCTCCAGGCGCTGACCACCCTCCGAGCGGACGATCACTCGCGGACGCGAAACAGCGAACTCGTACCCTTCCCGCCGCATCGTCTCCATGAGGATGCCGAGGTGCAGCTCGCCACGTCCGGAGACCGTCAGCGTGTCGGGCGAATCGGTTTCCTCCACCCGGAGCGCGACGTTGCTCTCCAGCTCGCGGAAGAGCCGCTCGCGCAGGTGTCGGCTGGTGACGTACTTCCCTTCCCGGCCGGCGAAGGGCGAATTGTTGACCATGAAGTCGACGGACACGGTCGGCTCTTCGACGCGGATGCCGACCAGCGGCTCGGGAACCGCCGCGTCACAGATCGTCGACCCGATGTCCACGTTCGGCAGGCCCGCCACGGAAACGATGTCACCCGCGCTCGCCTGCTCGACCTCGACGCGCTCGAGCCCGTTGAAGACGAACAGTTTGCTGATCCGCGCCTTCACGCCGTCGTCGGGCGATTCCCCGTGATGAAGCGCCACGACGGCGGCACCGACCTCGCCCGTCCCCCGCTCGATCCTTCCGATCGCCATCCGGCCCAGATAGGGAGAGTGGTCGATCGTGGACACCAGCATCTGGAAAGCGCCCTCCGATCGACGCGGCGGCGGGATCGTGGCGATGATCGTCTCGAACAGCGGCTTCAGGTCGACACGCTCGTCCTCCAGGGAGCGAATCGCGACTCCCTCTCGACCGATGGCGTAGAGGAACGGGCAATCGAGCTGCCGATCGTCCGCCTCCAGCTCCATAAACAGCTCGAGGACCTCATCGTGTACCCGTAGCGGGTCGGCATCACCCCGATCGATCTTGTTCACCACCACCACCGGCTGCAGGCCCAGC
>CAZJEH010000016.1:17750-32277 GCA_964544905.1 uncultured Gemmatimonas sp. | reverse complement strand
CGAGTGTCCGATTTTCACCCGACCGAAGTGTCAGATTTACGACCGCCGCTGACAACGAGACACTCCGGACCCGGCTGGCTAACGCATACCAGCCATCGATTTCGTCTCCCTCGATCGTGGCGACGACGCGCGGTGTGACACAGCCCGACTGATCGTCGTCCTATACCTCGCCACCAACGCCACCCTCGGCGATTCGGCACACGCCGAGCCAGCAGTACAAGCATCCAAGTACGCGCCAACCCGGCTGCTCCGACGGCTTCGGGAGGTACGAACGAGGAACTCCGGATCACCAGATCCGGCCTGGGCTCGCCGAACGCGGTATGCATTCGAGCTTTGCCCACGTCAACTGTACGGAGGTGGTTCGATGGCGGGAATCAGGTCATACTCGAAGCGCCTGCTGAGGAAGCTGCCGATCACGGGCCCTCTTCTGGAGAAAAGGCGTCTTGAGAAACGGTTCCAGGTCGAGCTCGATCTGATCCACAACCGTCCTCACGACGTCACCCCCAAACCGAGCATTCTGCATTTCTCACTGAACAAGGCGGCAACGCAGTACACCAGCAACATCCTCAAACGCTGCGGAACCGCTGAAGGGATGCTCCCGGTCGGTCTCCCAGGATACGCCTTCCACTTTGATTTCCCGTATCTGGATCATCTCTCAGCCGAGGAGATGCGCCAGTATCAGTACGTATTCAGATCGGAGGGGTACGTCTACAGCGTTTTTGGCGGGATGATCGAGGGCATCCCCGATCTGGATCGGTACCGGGTCGTGCTGATGGTCAGGGATCCCCGGGACGTACTGGTTTCGAACTACTACTCCGTCGCCCACAGTCACCCGGAGCCCGGGCGTGACAGCGGCAAGCACGACGAGTTCATGCAGCTGCGGGAGGCGGCACGGAGCATGAGCATCGACGGGTTCGTGCTGGCGGAATGCGACGGAGTCCGGGCGGTTCTGGAGCGCTACAAGGCCTTACTCCTGGATCGTCACCCGGGCATCCTCCTCACCCGATACGAGGAGATGGTCGCCGATTTCGAGCAGTGGCTGGACGGACTGCTCCAGTACTGCGGCTTCTCGATCAACAGTGCCCTGCGCCAGTCCCTCATCGAAGAGCACCGTCGCTCCCGCCCTGCCGCGGAGGACGTCACCCGACACATTCGCCGAGGAGTCCCCGGAGACTACATGGCCAAGCTGGAGTCCTCGACGATCCACGAGCTCAATACCCGCCTCGCACCGGTGCTGGAGGCTTTCGGATACGGAGAGCCGGCGTCGCTCGCGCCTAGCTCCTGACGACCGGAATATGTCGGCTCCTCCCGTCAGCCCAGGCGACGATCGCACCGAGCGGCCGCGGGGCAGGCCGGGCACTCGGACTCCTCCGGCCAACCAATCACATCCGAAGCTGTCGTAGCCCGTTCAGCGGCCACCGAGTCGCTGGGCCAGGAAGTCCGCGACGTGCAGCACACGCAGTTCACGGCCGCTCGCCTTTGCGCCACCGCGCATGTGCAGGACACACCCCGGATTATCGGTCACGAGCGTGCTTACGGCCGTCCTGTCGGCGCACTCCAGCTTGCGGCGCAGAATTCCCGCCGCGACCTCCGGGGCGGTCAATGAAGTCGAGCCACCGAATCCGCAACAGACGCCGTTCTCGGGAAGCGGGACGATGGGTACCCCGGTCAGGTCCGATATCAGCCGCTCCATCTCGTCGCCCTGACCAAGGATGTTCCCCGACTGACAGAATCGGTGGACGGTGATGGGGGTCCGATCGCCGTTGTCCAGGAAGCCGGACGGAAGTCGGGCAGGACCGGCCAGGAAGCTCACGGGGTCGTTGATCCGTCCGGCCAGGTCGCGAGCACGGGTCCGCATGTCCGGCTCATCGCGGAACAGGCGATCGTACTCGTGAGTCATCGCGACGACGCAGCTCGGGGCCGGCGTGACGACTATGTCGGCGTCGAGCAGGGTCTCGATCGTTCTGCGGGCCATGCGCCGCGCCGATGACCAGTCGCCCGAGTCGAACGCGGGAAGCCCGCAGCAGTGCTGATCCTCCGGCACGCTTACCTCGGCACCGGCCGCCTCGAGCAGGTCCACCAGCGCGACGGCGATGTCGGGCGCCAGCCGATCGGTGACGCACTGGAGGAAGAGGGTCACCCGCGCGCCACTGATCTCGGTGCGGGCCGCGGGCGTTGAGCGGCGCTTGCGCCCACGCAACCTGCGACGAGCGGGTGCGAGCGGGATCGCGGGAGGCGTGCGCCAGGAAACTTGATCGGCGAGCGGGCCCAGCGCGGGGACGGCGAGATGGTCACCTGCACGGAGCGGAGCGGTCGCGACCGCCGCCACACGGCTGGCGAGGCCGACGAGGGCCCGGGACTCGAAGGCCCGCAACCCCAGGCGCTGTAGCGGGGATGGATTGAGCCGCTCCACCACTTTGGCCCGGATCTCCAGGATCTGAGCGGGCAAGGGGATCTCGGCGGGGCAGACGGTCGCGCAGGCGCCGCAGGACACGCAGAGCGACTGCGGGCCGGCCGCCGCCTCGATTCCGTGGTGGTACATCGTGTTGACCAGGCCGATCGCGCCGGTATAGACGTACCCGAACGCGTGCCCGCCGACCACCTGGTACGGTGGGCAGACGTTCGCGCAGGCACCACATCGGATGCATCCCAGCGCCGTGGCGATCTCCGGATCCGCCGCCATCTCCTGCCGGCCGTTGTCGATCAGTACGATTACCTGCTCCTGCCCCGGCCGAGGCCCGGTCACGAAGTTCGTATAGGTGGTGAGCGGCTGGCCGGTACCGGACCGGGCGAGCAGACGAGCCTGGAGCATCGCGTCGGCGAACGTCGGGAGCAGTTTCTCGGGTCCGGCGGTGACGACGTGCAGTGGGGGCAGGGCCACTGACAGACGGTTGTTGCCCTCGTTGCAGATGATCATCACCGTCCCGGACTCGGCGATGAGCGCGTTCGCGCCCGAAAGGCCCACGCCTGCCGTGAAGAACCGCTCGCGAAGCTCGGTGCGGGCAGTGCGGACCATCGCCCCGATGTCGTCCGGGTCGAACGGACGACCGACGACCCGCTCCAGAAGATCGGCGATCTGTCCACGCCGCTTGTGGATGGCGGGCATCACCAGGTGGCTGGGCGTCTCGCCCGACAGCTGGAGCAGCCACTCCCCCAAGTCGCTCTCGATGGCCGTGATACCAGCCCGCTCGAGATGATGATTCAGCCCGATCTCCTCGGACACCATCGACTTGCCCTTCATCACCAGAGTCGCGCCGCGCTCGCGGCAGAGCTGCGCGACCCGATCGCACGCGTCTGCGGCGGTCGTGGCCCTCACCACGCGCGCTCCGGCTCGCTCGGCGTTGCGGGTGAACTCGTCGATGTACGATGCCCAGTTCTCGAGGACGGTGGCCTTCGCGTGCGCGAGGGCGTGACGCAGCTCGTCGAACGAGCGCCCGGTCAAGCCCTCCAGCTCCGCGATCTGGACGTCACGCGCCTCGCGCCAGGAGCGCTGGAACGCCAGCAGTCCCTCGGGAATGTTGGGGTCGGCCAGAGCGTCTGCGTATCGCTGGGAGAACGGCCTCGGCTTCATGGAGGAGATGGACGGTGAGACGAACCGGCCGGTGCCGGCCGACATGGATCAGGCATCCTCGAGGAGGGCGACGTGCAATTCGGCCGGTCCCTGCACACCGATGGTCAGCGAACGCTCGATGTCCGCGCTCCGCGAGGGTCCTGTGATCAGAGCATGATATCCTCCGCGGCCGCCTCCCACCCGGCGGGACAGTTCGGCCGCGACCTCGTCGCAGGTGTGCATCACGGCCGACGAGCGAACCACCTGGACGAGGACCGGGGAAAGCATCGACACGAGGCGATCGGCGAGATCGAACTCCGAGACCAGCACCGAGCCCGTCTCGACGACGATCGCCTCGCCTACGGTCACGCCCACGACTGCCGTCGCGGCCTCCTCGGGGGTCGCCGGCACGATGAGCGAACCCGAGGAGGCAAGCTCCTCCACCAGCTGAGGGTATCGCGCCGCCAGAGATGGACTCACGGCCACCGTTTCGCCGCGCGCCAGGTCACTCACCATCGTCGCCACGGCTGGCAGGCCGGGGAAGCGGTAGACCTTGGCGGCCGCACGTTCCGCGCGCGCCGTGAACGCCTCGATCGGATCGGCGGGAAATGCGATTTCAGTCATCGAGGCCGAGCGGTGGTGGCTGTCACGGGCCGCGATACCGGCGCGAAGGGCACCCGGGCTGGCGGGTCGGTGTGGCCGCTCTACGATGCCCGCGCACCGAATGCATGCCCGAGGGAGTTCCTCGCGACGGAGCGACGCCCGTTCAGGTCGCGCGCGTCGACGTATCGGCCGCGCTCGGACGACGCGTCGGCCGGCACCTCACTTTGCAGGCGGCCGGAGCCAGTGCATCCCCCCATCGACGGCGAGAATGGTGCCGGTCGTGCTGGCGGCGCGGGGACTGGCCAGGTACGCGATCGCGGCGGCCACCTCGTCGGCCGTCACCAAGCGTCCAATCGGCTGGCGCGCTTCGAGAGCAGCTCGCTCCGCCACCGGGTCCGGAGCGGCGTCGAGAAGGCGCTGGACCCACGGCGTGTCGGCCGTTCCAGGGTTCACGCAGTTCACCCGGATCCGATCGGGGAGGTGGTCGGCGGCCATCGCGAGCGTCAGGGCCTGGACCGCGCCCTTGGTAGCGCTGTAGAGGGCACGTTTCGGGATGCCGGTCCAGGCCGCGATCGAGCAGGTGTTGACGATCGCCGCGGCCGGTGATCGACGCAGGTGCGGAAGTGCCGCGCGCGCCACTCGGACCATCCCCACCACGTTGACGTCCCAGACGCGGTGCCACTCCTCGTCGTCGTTCTCCTCGACGCTTCCCCGTGCTCCGATCCCGGCATTGTTGACCAGGATGTCGATCCGTCCGAAGCGGCGTACCGTCTCGTCGATCGCTGCCCGGACCGACACGTCGTCGGTGACGTCGGCGCGGATGCCATGAATTGGCGCCTCGACGGACGATGGGTTGATATCGAGTCCTGCGACCTGCGCGCCCTCCTCTGCCAGCCTTCGGGCCGCCGCCAGCCCGATACCCGACGCCGCGCCCGTAACGACCGCGACCAGCCCTTCGAACTCGCCTCTCATGATCTTCCTCGTTCAGAGCGACCCATCGGGACTGCCACCTTTCTCGAACGGCGGCAAGGTACGGAGGCGCGGGCTGTCGAATCAAGCGAGAGCGACAGTGAACCTGCGCAGCCGACCGGAAACCGACCCGGTGGACGAGATCGCGAAGGCCGGATGCGCCCTCGTCGGCCAACGAACGCCCGCCACCCGCACTCCGGGAGCCGAACGGCAGACCTCTGGAAACCGGCGAGTCTCTCCGGCCATCAATCGGACCGGTTCGGGTAACCGAGCGGGCCCGACCTGGCCAGGACGTTCCGACGGCCTTCAGGATGCTTGACATCCCGCGGAGCGGTAGTCCAGTATAGGCATCGGTGCCGCGTCGGCTGTTCTTCCATCGGGAAGGCATCCCGCCTTCGATCGCGGCAGCGAATCCCCGCTCCCCGTCCGATCGTCCCATGCCCAGATCGCAGCGGCAGTTCCCGGCAAGGTCTCGCTTCCTGACATCCGCCCTGTGGTTCACATCGCTCGCGGGCGCCGCCCTGGTCACCGGGTGCGGCTCGGACACGGCGGTCGACCTGAACGATCCGGCGCTACGGGAATGGCGCGTCTACCACGGTGACAAGGCCGCCACGCATTACTCCGCGCTCGATCAGATCAATGTCGACAACGTCCATCTACTCGAGGTAGCGTGGACGTTCTCGACTGGAGACCTGACGGACCGGCGCTCGGAACTACAGTGCAACCCGATCGTCGTCGGCACGCTCCTGTACTGCACCACCACGCAGGGGAAGGCCTTCGCCGTCAACGCGGCGACCGGAGAGCCGGTGTGGACGTACGACCCGTTCTCGCGGGCTCCGGGTGCGCCGGGCACCAATCGCGGCGTCGTCTACTGGGATGACGGGGGCGAGGACCGGCGCATCTTCGTGGTCGGGGGGCAGTACCTGCACGCCGTCGATGCTCTGACCGGGGAGCCCGTCCTCTCCTTCGGGGACAGTGGTGTCGTCGACCTGAAGGAAGGGCTGGGCCGGGACGTCTCGGATCTCTACGTCACCTCGAACACGCCGGGCGTCATCTACGGCGACCTCCTCATCCAGGGGACGCGAGTGGGAGAGGCGTTGCCCGCCGCCCCGGGTCATATCCGCGCGTACGACGTTCGCACCGGCGAGATCGTGTGGACGTTCCACACCATCCCGCAGCCCGGCGAGTTTGGATACGAGACCTGGCCTCCCGAGGCCTACACCTACATCGGCGGCGCCAACAACTGGGCGGGCATGGCACTGGACGAGGAGCGCGGAATCGTCTTCGTGCCGACCGGTTCCGCCGCCGCCGACTTCCACGGTGGGAACCGCGTGGGGGAGAACCTCTTCGCGAACTCGGTGATCGCGCTCAACGCGGCTACCGGCGAGCGCATCTGGCATTACCAGACCGTGCGCCACGACATCTGGGACTACGACCTCCCCACGCAGCCGAATCTGGTCACCGTTCGGCGCGGAGGCAGGCGGATCGAAGCGGTAGCGCAGATTACCAAGACCGGGCACGTCTTCGTCTTCGACCGGGAGACGGGTGAGCCGCTTTTCCCCATCGAAGAAGTGCCGGTCGGCGAATCGGATCTGGTGGGCGAGGTGCCCTGGCCGACACAACCCGTCCCCGTAAGGCCCGCGCCTTTCACGCGGCAGGTGTTCACCGAGGACATGATCACCGACATCTCGCCGGAGGCCCACGCCGCGGTCCTCGAGCGATACCGACAGGCGCGTTCGGGAGGCATCTTCATCCCGCCGAGCACCGGTGGGACCATCGTTTTCCCCGGGTTCAACGGCGGTGGGGAATGGGGCGGAGCCGCCTACGACGTGGAGACCGGCGTACTCTACGTCAACGCCACGGAGATGCCTTGGATCATGACGATGGTCGGCGTGCCGCCCTCCAGCGGGGATGCCGCAACTACCGGACGCCGGGTGTATGCGCTGAACTGCGCGGGATGCCACGGAACGGATCGGGCGGGCGACGCCTCCGGGACGTTCCCCAGCCTCGTCGACGTGGACGCCCGTCTGTCGGCGGCGGAGATCGCGTCGATTCTCGAGAACGGCCGCGGGTTCATGCCGTCCTTCGGGCACCTTTCCGCGGACAATCGTAACGCGCTGATCTCGTATCTGCTCGATCCCAGCTCGGCAGAGACGGGAGAGGATGCGGCGACTGTGGTCGGAAGCGATGACCCGGCCTCCGTTCCCTACACCCACACCGGCTACAACCGCTTCCTCGATCCGGAGGGCTATCCGGCCATCAAGCCGCCCTGGGGAACGCTCAACGCCATCGACCTGAACACCGGTGAATACCTGTGGACAGTGCCGCTCGGCGAGTTCGAGGAGCTGACGGCGCGGGGAATCCCGCGAACGGGGACAGAGAACTACGGCGGGCCGACCGTGACCGCCGGCGGCTTGATCTTCATCGGTGCCACGGCGGACGAGAAGTTCCGCGCCTTCGACAAACGGACGGGCGAGGTCCTCTGGGAGACCGACCTTCCGGCCGGAGGCTACGCCACCCCGGCCACGTACGAGATCGACGGGAGGCAGTACGTCGTAATCGCGGCCGGCGGCGGGAAGGTGGGGACGCCTTCGGGTGATCAATACGTCGCCTTCGCGCTGCCGAGGTGAGCCCGTCCACGCCGCCGCTTGCGCCGGGGATTGCCGCAGAGGAGCTTGAGGGCATCCACACCGGGCCTTCGGCGCCCGCGATCGAATCACCACGGCACGGAACGACATGAAGATCGTCAGGTTTCTCGATTCGGACGGACAGACTCACTTCGGTGCGGAGCAACCCGACGGCCGGGTGGCGCTCATCGAAGGCGACATCTACGGTGATTTCCGGCTGACGGACCGCTACGCGACGGTCGAACGGCTGCTGAGCCCAATCGAGCCCAGCCAGATTTTCTGCATCGGGCTCAACTACCGGCGCCACGCGGAAGAGACGAAGGCGAAGATACCGGAGTACCCGGTGCTCTTCATGAAGGGGCTGAATACCGTCCAGAATCCAGGCGATCCGATCGTGCTTCCGACGCACCTGCGGAGCGAGCAGGTGGATTACGAGTGCGAGTTGGCGGTCATCATCGGGAAGCGGTGCCGGAACGCGTCCCGGGACCGGGCGCTCGACTACGTTCTCGGCTATACCTGCGCCAACGACGTCTCGGCGCGGGATTGGCAGATCAAGTACGGCGGTAGCCAATGGTGCCGCGGGAAGACGTTCGACACCTTCGCGCCGCTCGGCCCACGCCTCGTCACGGCGGACGAGATCCCCAACCCGAACGACCTCCGCATCCGGACCATCCTCAACGAGGAGGTTGTCCAGGACTGGACGACGGGAGACATGATCTTCGACGTGCCGGAGCTGATATCATTCCTCAGCGGCAGCACCACGCTGCTGCCGGGGACCGTGATTCTGACGGGCACGCCGCACGGGGTCGGCATGGCCGCCAACCCGCCTCGCTGGCTCAAACCGGGCGATACGGTCACGATCGACATCGAGGGCATCGGGCAGCTGACCAACCCGGTGGTCGAGGAGTAGTCGCGGGTACGCGATTCCGCCTGCCGGCCGCCGGGATTCGGCCGGCAGGCGACACAAAGGCTCAGTGCGAAGTCGGTCGGGGCCGCTTGCTGCGGCGAACGACCTGCCACTCGCGACCTACTCGCGCTCTGACCTTGCTCCGAGGATCCAGAGGATCCCTGACCACAACCTCCATCCCATCGACGCCATGCGAAACCAGGACTTCCTTCGCTCGATCTCGCGCCGGGAGGCGCTCGGAATGCTGGGGAGGATGGGTGCGCTCGGCGGCCTCGTTGCTACCGGGCTGAGCCCCCGCGATCTGTTCGCACGCACCGGCGTCGCCGCCACGGCGTTCGCCCTCATCGGTGACCGGTATCACAACAGCGACCACTACCGCACCTCGCTCGGGAAGACCCTCGTGGAGGGAGCGGGATTGACCGTCGACTTCAGCGACGAGGTCAAGCTGCTCAACGCCGAGCACCTGGCGAACTACCGGATGCTCATCATCCTCCGGGACGGCATAATCTGGCCGAACGGGCACGGCAACCCGCAGAGCAACGCCGGTTGGTGGAGCCAGGGACAGCACGAGCTCATCAGCGATCCCCCACTACCGGAGATCCAAGTACAATCGGTCGGGTGGATCACGCCGGAGCAGGGACGCGCCGTCAAGGAGTTCGTCGCCCGGGGCGGCTCCGCGCTCTTCATGCACAACGTCACGAACGTGGCGCTGTACAACGACGACTTCCGGGAGGTCCTCGGAGCGGCGTACCAGGGCCACCCGCCCATCCGGCCGTTCCGAGTCCGGATCCTCAACCGCGATCACCCCATCACCCGCGGCGTAAACGACTTCACCGTGACCGACGAGCAGCACTACATGGAGTACCAACTCGACCGGCGTTATCTGTTGATGGAGAGCGTCAACGAGGACGGGCTGACCTTCCGTGACCTCGGTACCACGGCCGCCGCCGGGTGGGCGTACGAGTACGGCCAGGGGAGGGTCTGCTACTTCTCGCCGGGTCACCTCATCGAGGCTATGTGGAACCCGGAGTACGTGAAGCTCCAGAAGAACGCGGTGCGGTGGTTGCTCAGGAAGACCTGAGCTGGCCCAGGTCGACACAAGAAGGCCGGGAGAGGCGAAGCGCCCCTCCCGGCCTCTTCGTTCGCCGCGGCCGGCGGCGCGGGGCGTCAAGCTACCAGGGCATCCGCCGACCCATGTGGATGCGACCGGCCTCGGCGGTGTTGTAGTTCGTGCAGACCCGCACACCGCGATCGAGCCAGCTCAGGTCGTTGCAGCTGTGCAGGAAGTACTTGCCCGCCTCGAGAACCGCGTTGAACACGAACTCCTCGACCTCCTGCAGCTTGGGCGTGCCCTGAGGCGCCGGCGTGTTCAGCCCCATCTCGGCACCGACCCAGAAGCTCGTGTCGCTCGGCCCGTGCTCGACGAAGCTCACCCCCGGAATGCGCAGCAGCTCCTTGGTGTTCGCGTACGCCTGCGCGTTCTCGATCTTCAGGCCGAAGATGAACTCGCCCTCGGGGCTGAGGCCGTAGACGTCGCCCTTTCGCATGTAGTCGTTCGCGTTGATCCCCCAGATCTGCGCCGGGAAGCTCTGGCTGCCGGCGCCCTGGCGGCCTCGATCGAATCCCGGGACGGGCGTCGCGAACGGATAGCGCACGGACTCGATCATGATCCGCACGGCCGCCGGATCAGCGGCGTTCGTCAGCAGGATTCCGTGCACGCCGGCGCCGTGGACCTGCTGCACCATCCACGAGTTGGCGCGCATCTGCGCCTCGCTCCAGCCGATCGACGGGAGCACGGCGATCACGGCGGGAGTGCGGTGGCCGGAACGAGTCGGGCCCGCGTCGACCAGCCCGCGCATACACTCGCGGAGTGACTTCACGTCGACGTAGCTGTGCTCCATGTTGATCGAGATGTAGTCGGCCGTGGTTCCCGCGATGGCCTGACACTCCTCGTAACCGTAATCGCTGATCTGCTGGTAGTAGGCTGGTTGTCCCGCTTCCCAGAGCTCGACGACCTTGTTGATGCGGGTGGGGGTCCAACTTTGGGCTGGCTGGGCTGCTGCGTTCGGCGTGGCCACGACAACCTGACCGAAAAGCAGGCATACGGCCGACCACCACGTTCTTCTGTTCATTCGCTGACCTCTGGAGTGGAACCGGTTGGAGTATCCGGGTGGCTCGGCACCCGTCGGAAATGGGCGGCAAAATCCGCCAGTGGTAGCGTAAGAGGAGCCGGGCCGCACACGCCTCGGCTCGCGCAGCGCAAGCTTCCGGGCGGGGGTGTCGCATCGATGCCCCCGCGCGCTTCCCCTCCCCCCGCGCGTACTCCGAATACAATTCCTCAACCCCCGGTTTCTACCAATCCGTCCACCAATCGCCGCCCCGCAGCGACTCAGATCCCGGGCCGACCGCTGGGGCTGAGAGCGGAGATCCGCCGCCGAGGGCACGTGGGATCCGGCGAGCGCGCCTGGTCCGTCTCCAGGGTCAGCCGACTGACCTTTCCATCGACCCGACGAGCCCGGCGTCCCGTCCTCACGCCGGAAAACGAATGGTCGGCCCTTACCATCACAGCACGAGCGACGACTGGCGGCACCCCTCGTTGACCGCCAGGTTGTTCTTCCGCGGAACCCCGGCCGGGCGACCAGCGGGGTTGCAATGACCGCTGTGCCCCTCGCGAGCTGACGGGTAACGACCGTACCGAGCCGCGGCGGCGCCCGCTCGAAGCGTCGTGAAGAACCGCTTCGGAGGCGCCGGCGTACCCAGGGCCGGCATTCATTCGTGTCGCCAACGGAGATCGCCAACCGCGATGGAACCGATCGGCTCGTTCGCTCTCCTTTGCTTCTCGTCCCTGCTGGCGATCGTCAACCCGCTCAGCGCGGTCCCGCTCTACGTGGCCCTCACCGACGGCTATTCGCCCACCGCCCGGCGCCGAACGGTACGGCAGGCGGTACTCAGCGCCTTCATCGTCCTATCGCTCTTCGCCCTCGTCGGCGGCGCCATTTTTCAGTTCTTCGGCATCACCATCGACGCGTTTCGCATCGCCGGCGGCATCATCTTCTTCGGGATCGGCCTCGACATGCTGCAGGCCAAGCGATCGCGCGTGAAAGCTACCGAGGAAGAAGAACGCGAAGCATCCACCCGCCCTGTCCTCGGTGTGACCCCGCTCGGCATTCCGATGCTCGCGGGACCCGGCGCGATTACCACCGTCATGGTGCTCATGACGCAGGCGACGACGGTCCAGCGTATCCTCGTCGTCTTCTCCGCGGTTGTGGTCGTGCTCCTCATCGCCTGGGTAGTCCTCACCTTCGCGCCGACTCTGATCGGCTATTTCGGCCAGACCGGGCTCAACGTCATGACCCGCATCATGGGTCTCCTGGTGACGGTTATCGGTGTGCAGTTCATCATCGACGGCGCCCGGCCGATCCTCGTAGATGTGATCCGTCGCGCGAACGGATCGATGTGACGGACGGCTTCCCTTGCCTCAGGATGCCCTGCGGACTACGATCCCGTGCAAATGTTATCCACCGATAACCACACGACTCGCGAGCGGTCGCTTCGTGCCGCTATCGAGGTCGTGCGCGCCGAAGGCATCCAGGAGCTGACGACCCGCGCGATCGCGCGCCGGTCCGGCCTGACGCAGCCGGCCATCTACCGCCATTTCGCCAGTAAGCAGGAACTGGTGGGAGAGGTGCTGGGAGCTATCCGGGCGCTGTTCCTCGAGCGGTTGGCCGCCTCGGACGCACCGGGTCCCGCCATGTGGCGCCTGAGAGCGACGTTGGCGTGCTTCCGTGACTTTGCGCTCGATGAGGCGCGTCTCTACGACGCGCTGTTCCTGCAGCCGGCGATGGCACCGCAGGCGTTACCCACCCCGTCAGGCCAGGGAAGCAACATCTTCGGCATCCTCGTCGATCGGGTGCGGGACTGCGGCGAGGAAGGGACGCTACCGGTGGAAGGTCCGGTTGCGATGACTCTGTCGCTGGTGGCGCACATGCAGGGACTCGTCCTGCTGCACCGGCAGGGGCGGTTCGCGAGCCGGGAGCGTTTCGTGGCGTTCTTCGAGCGGTCGATGGATGATGTCCTCCGCGGTCTGGCGGGAGACTGAGGGGAGCACAGCAGGGCCTCCGGAAGCGGACGCCGATCTCGTAAGTTTCGAAGGATTGCGAAAGCCCGAAGGAACCCCCCGAGAGTCGCCCTTCTCACGACCCGCGCCTGTTGAGAGGCCAAAGAAGCAGGCCTGACCAGGCCGTCCCTTACCCGCTTACCCCCGGAACATCAGCGCAGCGCGGCGGGCGCGCCGGGCTCGCCCTCGCCGGTGGGGATGGGGTGCACCACCTCGGGGTCCATGGGGTCCATCCAGTACAGGCCCACCTCGGTTCCGTTTCTCGCGGTGTAGACGATCCGACCGTCAGGTAGATAGGCGGGCTGCCCATCGGACCCGGGCCGGTAGGTCAGCCGCGTGACCTGCTTCGTGTCCAAGTCGTATCGATACAGCTCCGTATCCCCATCCCGCGTGGACACGAAGACGATGGATTCCCCGTCCGGGCTCCAGGTGGGCTCCACGTCGGCCTCGTCACTCTCGATGAGGACGGTGGGCGCGGCACCCGGGGTGAGCATCCAGATGTCCGCATTCCCGTTCTGGGTGGACACGTAGGCGATGCGATCACCCGCGGGCGACCATGTAGGACTCGCCTCGATCGTGCCGATCGAGGGATTGGTCAGCGATGCCGGTCCGGAGCCGTTGGCCCCTGCCGCCCATAGGCGCGGGTTACTCTCGCTCGTGCGGATGTAGGCCAGCCTGCCCCCCGCCGCCGACAGCTCCGCCTGCGACTCCCTGACGTTCGAACCGCTCAGCTGCTGAGCCTCCCCGCCCGTGGCCGGGATGCGATGGAGCGTACCCACGCCATCGCGGAAGCTCGTGAACACGATCCATCCGTCGTTGGAGGTGGGTTCGGCGTCGCTGGCCGGATCGGTGGTGAGGCGCTGGAGGTCCTCACCATCGAGGGCGACCGTGTAGATGTCGCGATTACCGTCGACGAGCTTGTGGAAGACGATGACGGGCGGGGCCGCGACGTCCAGCGTCAGCTCTGCCCCGCCCGATGCGCTGGTGGCAACCAGCCCTATCTCACCCACTTGCAGAGGCCTCAATGTGTGCGTCGACGGGTCGACTTCCGCGGCCCCCTCCGGCACCACCTCGAGCGTCCACTCCGAGGGATCGAGTCGAGTCCCCTCGATGAAGAGGCTCAACTCGATGGTGGCTCCCCGTTCCAGGCGCCCGGTGGCCTCCAGCCTGGTACCGGCGTCAGGATCCAGCGGGCTGCCCGCGCAGGAGGCCACGCCGCCCACCAGGCCAAGGACGATGAACAACCTCCGCCACGCCTGTGTGAACGGCTTGCCTTCCTGCATGCTCCGAGTCTGTTTCGGTTATCTGGTCCTGCTGGATCCTCGGTGCTTCAAGGATGCTTCAAGGATCGGCAGCCTCTTCGAGGCGTTTGAGACGCTCCGCGAGGGCGGTCAGTTCCTCGACCCTGGCTCGCAATTCCAGGACCTCGGCTCTCAGTGCGTTCAGTTCCTCCTCGCGCGTCAGCGCTTCCAGCTCCAGGCTCTGCTCGATCCGCATGGTGGTACGATCTACCGCCTGTGCGCTGGCTAACGCTACCCCCGCAAGATCCTGGATCACGAGCGAAGTCGAGTCGGTTCCCAGACCGAACGCCCTGTAGAAATCTTCGGCAACCGGCCCCACGTGAGCTGCATAGGTCGGATCTTCCGTAAAGCTCCAGGTAGTGATAGGCAGTCGTCGCAACTCCGAGAGGAGCCGATCGTCGTCGATCGGAGCGAAGCCCGCCTTGATCTTGCGGGTCGATGCGCAAGTCCAGG
>CAZJEH010000016.1:0-17740 GCA_964544905.1 uncultured Gemmatimonas sp. | reverse complement strand
CCGTCAGATCGCACCCGACATTCCCTCCGGCACCAGGTGTATTCCCATTCGCTGCGGTACTCACGCGCAGACGAACGCCACCGTTCGCGCGAATGCGGAATTCGTTGTCAGCCTGGTTGCGCACGGAGTCCGTCGTCGACTCGTCACCCCACACGAACGTTCCGGTGTGGGTGTTGTTCGAGGCACGATACCCCATCGCGACAGTGTAGTCGTTGTTGGCGGTAACCCGGTATCCCAGGGCGACGGAGCCCTGTCCGCCGGCCCGCACCGTGTAGCCGATCGCCGTGCAGGCGAATCCCGAACAGACGTTGCTCGCACCGGCGCTGAATCCCGCGGTACCTGAAACCGTGATGCCCGAGCCGAAGCCGACACCTACAGTCGAGCTGACGGTCACCTGATCGCCGTAGGCGAAGGCACCGTAGTCGCTCGCGGTGACCTGGTTGCCGCCGGCGAAGGTAAAGTCGTCCATGTTGTTGTCGTCCCAGGTCGTAGCCCCTGGACCGATCGGAGCCCGTCCAAAGCGGATCGCCCCACGGCACGGGAACCACATGAACCGCGTCCCCGCCCCCGTCGCGGGAATCTGGGCGGCGCAACCGGTTGTGTTGCCGACATCCCTTACGAACCCATAGGCCACGAAGCCACCGGCGCTGTCAACGACCATCCTCTGCTGGCCAGACTCGGTACGGAGGTCCAGCAGCGCGGTCTGAGCGGCCGCACTCGCCGACACCGCCACGACGGCCACCAGCGCCGCGATCAGGCCGAAAGTCCCCTTCATCATTGTCTTCATCCTTCCAGCGCTCCCGGATGCGGGTTCACGTTTGGCCAGCGAACAAGGGTGCTGCTGCGGATCAGTTGACACGGAGCGTATTGCCGCTCGTGCGGACACGGCCTCCCCAGACCTGCAACGGCCAGGTCACGGAAGCATTGCCGGACAGGGAATAGGTGCCTTGGACTCTCGTGGTCGGTAGCACGCCCTCGAAGGTTCGATCCGTCCCGGTCAGCCTGAGGATTCCGGTGGTGCTGGTGATTCCACCGCTCGATCCGGTCAGGACATCGCCGGAGACCACCAGGTTGAACGCGCCGAGGGACATGGTCGCGTCAGCCTCGACTTCGAGTCGGGCCACCTCGGCGGCGCCGGTGAGCGCCGGATAGACGTTGCCGCCTTCGACCACCGGGACGCGTGCGGAATCCCCGGCGGTCGGGACGATGCCGCGGTGCCAATTGCCGGGTTCACTCCAGTCGGACGAAACGTCGCCCTCCCAGACCTGCTCGTAACGGGTGACAGTCACGGCCAGCTCCCCCGTGTAGCTGCCCGCCGTCGCGGTGATGGTCACGGTGCCCATGGCCACGCCGGTCACCACACCATCGCCGTCGACCGTCGCGATGTCGGTGTCGCTCGATTCGTACGCCACGGAGCCCGGACCCGGCAACGCGTTGCCGACGGCCGATTTCAGCGTGGAAGCAACCGTCAGTTCGTCGGTGACCTGCAGGCCGATCGGGTCCCCGAGGTCGATGTATCCGTTCGGGTAGGGAACTTCGGCGGCCACATAGACGGTGAACGCGAATGTCGAGACCGTCGGACTGACGATGAGTGTCCAGCCCTTTGCTGACGACGTCTCCTCCGGCTGGATGATCTCGTCGTACTGGTAGTACGGCTGGCCGGTAGCGGTGAACGTGCCGAAGCCGTCCGGGACAACCGATGCCGTCCCGGTCCCGCCGGTGACTTCCGGGCCGGTGTGGAAGAAGACCCGCACCCCGTTAGGATCGAGGTTGGTTCCGTCCGCCGTGCCGAGCGGTTGTTCGATGAGGTTGGAGATCGTGACGTCGAAGGTGAACTGCCCGGTCCCGCCGTTGTAGGCGACGTTGGAAGATGTCAGTTCGACGTATTCGCCCTGCCCACCGACGATCAGAGCTGCGCCCAGTCCGCCGCCGGATGCTCCTCCATCGGGAACAGCACAGACGATCTCGAGGTCGGTGAGACTCCCGACGCACTCGAGGAAAGCCAGGGGAAGGGCGTCACCGAGAGTGGCGTCGTCAGGAAGCTCCTCGGGTCCGCTGATGGCGGGCTGGGTCGGCCGCGCCTCGCAGGCTGCGAGTCCCAGCAAGGACAGGAGAAGCGCCGATCGAGCGATAGACCCATATCGCCGTGGCGGCGGATCGCTCCAAGCCCCACCCGTACATCGGGCGGGCAATACCCCTCGACCGACGAGCCAGGATCCTACCTCACCCACAGCTCTCATAGTCTGCCTCCGCAGAGGACCGGCCAGCCGCCCGATCGGGCCCACCTGTAGCTTTTCCCGCGCCTACACGTGCTTTCGCCGTAGCGAATCAGCTTCGGAAGGTGTATTCGCGCGCGACCCTGAGGTCATGCGTTCGCGCGGACTAACTTATGGTTAGACAGTTAGGCAGGGTCAAGTTTCATGATCGCGTACGATTCCGAACCCATGAGAGTATCGACCCGCGTGAAGAATGCTTGAGCCAGGTCCTGTTCCGGATCGCCCGCGTGGGCACCGCGGGACGGCACAGCGCTCAGAAGCATCCCGCCACTCTCCTCTGCCGGCGTTCGCCGACCCGCAGCGGGTACATTCGGTAGGAAACGAAGGCCAAACCATTGGAGTCCGGACGAGGAAAGGCCTGGCGCGGCAAACCTGCGTCGACAGCCGCGAGCACAGCGGATGCACGATGCCCGGGCTGGCTCTTGGCCCCGCGCATCGGAGGGTTGCTTCTCCTGCGACTTGGAACCCTGTCGGCTACTTCGTGCGCGTCAGTGCGATCTCGAGAGGAGCCGCCGGCGGAACACCGCCGGACAGCGTCGTCAGGCGAGCGTAGCTGTCAGCCGGTACGCCGAACCTCGCGAAGGCCGTCCCGCCTCCGCCGCTGTAACTCAGCGTGAGCGCGACGCCATCGCTGAGCGGTCGCGGCACCAGCGGGAATCCTCCAAGACCCGAATAAACCGACCGGAAGTTCCAACTCTTGATGGTGTGCTCGTCAGTCAGCTCCGAGACGATATCGTCAGCATAGATCGCAACGATGAAGTCACGCAGCCATTCGTCCGGATCCGCCCCGATCGCGTTGGCGAGGTTTGCCTTTCCTTCGAGACCGCTATCGATCAATCCCTCCCAGAATGCCTCCTGGTTCGTCGTGTCGGCACGGTCCGCTGCATACCGCAGGAAGGCCCATAGCACGCCCTGGGAAGCCAAAGTTGTGCTGGTCCTGAACGCCCCCGTCGTATCCGGGCGTTGCAGCCAAGCCTCGAGCCGCTCGAAGTTCGGCAACGCGAACTTGTTGAATGCGTCGATCCTATACGAACTCGACGGACCCGTGGTCAGCAGGGAGAGATCGATGTTCGAACCGGGCGCGAGTCCGACCGAGGCTCTGTAGAACACCAGCTCTTCGGCGATGGCCTTCAAGCCTTCCTCCAGCCACTCCTCTTCCAGCGCATCATGCGCGTTTACGTAGATTCTCCGTGACGCGTTGATGAGAGCGAGGAGTTCCCTTGCAAGCTCACGGATGATGTTGCCCCGAACGAACGACACGGTCCGAACGTTCGAGTTGACCTGTCCCGTCGGATCGGGGACCATCGCGTACAGCATCTCCCCCTCATTGCTCAGCGGACAGCTTATCGGAGCCGATGAGAAGAGGTCCCGCGTTTCGAACTTCGCGAAAGTGACGGATGAGCTGGCCGGCGGCGAGAGTTCGTTGAGCGCGCGTGTGAAGAACACGACGATTCGCTCGCCGTTGTTGTCCAGGTCGGCCGGCTCATCGAAGTTTGCGATCAGGGTCTGCCAGACCAGAGTATCGAGCTCCAGGGCGATGGTGTCGTAGTGCGCCGTGGTGAAGCCTCCCGGCGGATTCATCGTGTCGGCAACAAGGATGAAGTTGGAGCTTACCGACACCACCCTCCCCGTACGGACATCGATCGTGCCCGTGCATCCCGCAGCGACGTTGAGGTTCCAGACGTCCCCCACCGTCGGCACCCCGGGAACGATCAGGCGACTCGGCTCGCCAGGTGTCAGGGACGCTGCCAGGCTGGCACGAGGCTGGATGGGGCTCCCGAAGACCGCTTCCCGGCGCGGGGTCGCGATCGACCCGATCAGGTCATCCATCGTGAGGCTGAAGGACGGCGTCGCTCCGGCCGGATTCAACTGAGGTGTCGGGGGGCCCGAGGCGGTGACGATCCCCGTCCCGGTCAACGACAGGCTCAGGCTCGATGACGTACTTGTATTGACGGGTGAGTACACATACTCCGCCGCCTCACCGTTCCCACCCCACAGGCAGAGCTCAGCGGCGTAGGGCATCTCGAACGTCATCGTCTCGCCCACCTGCAGCTTTGGACAGACGCCGACCACAGCAGTGCCGGTGAGCTCGCCGTTCTCCGCGGAAGCGGTAATGGTAGCGAAGCCGGAGCGAACCCCCGTTACGAGGCCGCTCGGATCCACCACCGCCACCGTTGTGTCGCTGGAGGCGAAGGTGACCGTGCCGAGGATTGTCTTTCCAACCGCGGATTTGATGGTCGCGGCCAACTGGTAGGTCGAATCCGGCTGCACGAACAGCGAATCGGCGTCGAGCTGCACGAACCCGTCCGGTGCCGGGACCTCGGCCGCCACATAGACTGTGAACGCGAAGCTCACGACCGTCGCTGGCATCTCCAGCGTCCACGTCTTGGGCGCCGACGTCGCGCCGGAAGCGATGATCTCGTCGTACTGGTAGTACGGCTGACCGGTCGAAGTGAAGGTTCCGATGCTGTCCGGTACGACTGTGATCGTACCGGTTCCGTCGGTAACGTCAGGGCCGCTGTGGAAGAAGACGCGAACGCCGGCGGAATCGAGCACGATTCCATCCTTCGTTCCGATCGGCTGCGGGAGCAGGTTCTTGACGGTGACGTCGAAGGTGAACTCCTCTTCCGAGGAGTCATAGGCGACGTTCGTGGAGGCCAGCTCCATGTACGTGCCCTGGTTGCCGACGATCAGGTCGGCGGACGGGCCGCCGCTCCGGCTGCCAGCAGGCGCGCGAACCTCGCAGGTTACGGTAAGCGCTTCCCGGTCACCTTCGCAGAAAAGCCGCGTCGAAAAACGCGGCTCATCGACGGTAACTCCGTCGACCGGGCCCAGCGCGGGCCCGCTCGGTTCATTGTCGCAAGCCGTCGCAAGCAGACTCACAACAACGAGCGTCGCGGCACCACGGAACCCGAATCTCGGACTCATCTGTCAGACGGTGATTGGCCTCTCCGGCCGGCTGTACGTGATGCGGACGAGCGGTCGGTGCAGCCCTCCACTCGGACCCGCAGGTGAAACCGCAGCGGCCCATCGCCGCCCGGTGTACTTCCCTATCCACTCCATCTTCCCCGTCGCCCGAGCGCATCGGATACAGGGGAGGGCATCGAAGATGTCTCCGGCTTTCGCCGACGACACGGATTGCTGAGCGCGGACACGCCGCTGGTACTCCGGCCACGCCTCCGCGAGCGGCATCTGGTTCAGGTCGGCGACCACGTCCGCCGCGTTGTCCCCGTACTCGCTGAGCTGGCAGCACAGGGACAGTCGACCGTGAGTATCGACGTAAACCCGCCTGAACTCGAACGTGTCGCAGGCCACCTCCTCGCCGTCCGCGGGGGCGCCATAATCGAGCTGGATGATGGTTCGTCGAGGCTCCGCCGCGAGCGCCCTCACCTCCCGCGCCACCCCCCACCACTCTTCCGGCGGCAGATCGGTGTCTCGCTCGACGCTTCCAGGCACCGGCTGCGGAAGGATGAAATGCAGCCGGTGGCACCCGAGCGACTCGGCCAGATCGGCGGTCGAGCGGATCTGGTGCCTGGATCGACGATCGATAACGATCGATAACGAAGCGGGGATGCCGAGAAGGCGGAGGATACCGACCCCGAGGAGAACCCGGCGGAAACTACCCTTACCACGCTCCGCATCGTGCACGGCCTCGTCTCCCCCCGAGAGGGACAGACGCACGCTCTCGGGGGGATGCTCGCGCAGAAGCGGTACGATCCGGCGCAGGTGCCACCCGTTGCTCACGAACCGGTACGGCACCCCGCGGGAAGCGATTTCCCTGACGATATCCGCGAAGCGCCTGTGAATGAGCGGCTCTCCGCCGGTCATGCTGACCGTCACCGGCCCCCACAGGGCCCGCGCCTCGTCGATCACGCGCGCGATCAGCTCCGGCGAGAGCTCGCGCGGAGTGACCACATCGTCACGAATGCAGTGAGGACAGCGGAGATTGCAGTGGCTGGCGATCGAGAAGCCGAGCAGCATCTGCGCCGGTCTTCCTAGAAGACCGTACTACCGCCGCCGCCCGTGCCACCGCCGCCAGGAATCGGATCGCCCGTCTGAAGGGTGAGCTCGGTCAGGCGCGGGAGTTCCTCGACGGCGGGTTGTACCCACGGACGCCGCTGGTCGGCAGGACTGCCGGGTACCTCGACATGGTCACGCGCCTGCGATTCGTTCTGCATTCGACCCAACTCCATTCGCGATGGTTGAACTACGGCACCCAGCGGCACACGGGTGCGGCGACGACATTCAACGACGCCCAGCGTTCTCCCCTCGCGGGAGTGGCCTTTGACGAGGGTTTCAGCTCGACACCTTCGACGTCAACTGCTGTTAGGATCGGCTGATCGTGGGGAAACTGCAGTCCCACGTGAGGGGTGCTCGTCGACCTCGGCCTCGCTCGCGAGCGGTCGAGGCCTGTGGGCGACATAAGGGGGAAAGAACCGCTGTATGCCACGCGTCGTCAGCTTGGCGGTCCCGGGACTAACGGGGAAGGCGATGGCGATCCCCGGACCGATCAACTTCCCGGGCAAGCTCGCAATTGGTGTACCGATCTATTCGCGAGCTATGAGTTGCCCCGCCAGGGCTCGAACCTGGAAACCTGCATCCAAAGTGCAGTGTGATGCCTATTTCACCACGGGGCAGCGGGGACACGACCGCCTGGGAACGCTTACGAAACCGTACGGACGTGCGGCTGAGACAGCGGATCGGCGAGCCGTTCTCCCTTCCGGCCGCCGCGGCACATCCCGCGATCGTGAAGACGGGAAAAACGAAAGCTATCCCTGCCCGTTTCGGCGGTCAATGCCAGGCGTTCCTGAGAGATTGACTGATGATGCACCCTGAACGGTCGGGTCCGGTTGGTTCGCAGGCGCGCCCGGGAGTGGATGTCTGGACGCGCAGAACGACTCTCGATCTCGGTGCGACCCGGCCGCACTTCCAACCTTGCAGCTGCCCACCCGCGAAGAACCCTGTCAGCCAGTTCTTGCGATGGGCCAGTGTGCGAGCGTGAGAGCGGTCCAGACGCGCAGTCCTCTGGCCTCCAGCCGGGACGCCGCGTCACGAGCGGCAGGCCGGTCGGAGAAGACTCCGAAGATTGCGCTCCCGCTGCCGGCCAGCATGGCGATATCCGAGCCCGCCCCCTGCAGGATCGACAGCACATCGTCGAAACCCGGAATCCGATCCCGTGCGACCTGATCGAAATCGTTGCAGGCGAGGTGAGCGAGGTTCTCCCAGCGGCCGAGCGCCCCTCGATCCAGGACAACGGCCGAGTTGACACGGCCCGCGGAGCCATGAGCGTAGCGCTCGGCGAGACTCCGGTATGCTTCCGCAGTCGAGATTCCGACACCCGGGTGAGCGATGACGACCGTGCGGCGCGACGGAGGCTTCACTGCGAGCAGCCTCTCCCCGCGTCCCCAGGCGAGGGCGAAGGGGGTCGGCGACAGGAAGAAGGGGACGTCGGACCCGAGGCCGGCGGCGCATTCGAGCAGCTCGTCCAGACCGAGGGTCTCCGGATGCAGCAGAGCGAGGGCCTTCAGCGTCGCGGCGGCATCCGAGCTTCCGCCCCCCAGGCCCGCCGCGGATGGGATGCGCTTTTCCAGCCTTATGCGCACGGCCGGCTCGCGCCCGATTCGACCATAGAAAGCTCGCGCGGCTCGAACCACGAGGTTGTCGCCCGGAGGTCCGGTGTCGATGTCGCCGACGACGTCCAGGTGAATGCCGGGCTCGGCTGGGGCGACCGTGAGCCTGTCGCTCAGCGAGACGCCGCAGAAGACCGTTTCGAGCGAATGATAGCCGGACGTCTCCCGCGCCAGCACCAGCAACCGGAGGTTGATCTTGGCGGGCGCGTCCACCCGCACGCCGACCGTCATGGCCCCGAGTCCCCGGTCGGCCGCGGCAGGGCTCCCTCCTGCATCTCTCCCTCGACCATCTCCTCACTCTCGCTCACCACCGACCAGCTCAGGTTGAGACGCCACACGTAGTAGATCCCGATCAGCGTCACCGGCAGGAATCCGGCAATGTGGAAGCCGATCGCGAAGGAGACCGCCTGCCCTTCGGGCACTCCCCAGAGCCCCAGGCCGATCCGGCTGGCCGCTTCGAAGGGACCGAAGAATCCCGGGGACGACGGGATCGCCACAGCGAGCGCGATGAGCGACTGCAGGAATATGGCGCCGGAGAACGGCACCGTCTGGATGTCGAACGCGCGGAAGGCGAGCAGGAAGGAGATCGCCAGGAAGACCCACTGCGCTATCGCCAGGACGACGGAGACGAGGAGCAACCGTGGGTTCCGGAGTACGCCGAGGCCCGTCGTGAAGGCGACGAGCATCTCGCGGAGCGGGACGCGTACGCGGTCGGGCAGCCGCGAAGTGCTCATTCGAAACAGGCGGCCGGATATCTCCGGCAACAGCACGGCGATCATCAGGACCACCGCGACGGTGCACATCACCAACGCCATGAGGAGCGCGGCATGGCGGATGTCCAGCCCCGCGACCGAGATGTCCGAAGGAAATCCCGGAGCCGCCATCGAGATGAACAGCAGCCCCACGAGCACGAGACCATCCAGAATCCGTTCGATGACGAGCGTCGCGAAGGCCGGCGCCGTACCCACCGCTGACAGGCGCGAGAGAGAGAAGGCGCGAGCGAACTCGCCCACCCGCGCCGGGAGCATGTTGTTCGCCGCGAAGCCGATGTAGGTCGCGGCGAGACGCGGGCCGAAGGGTATCCCGCTGGCGACCGGCGCGAGAAGCACGCCCCAGCGGATCGCCCGTGCGTGGAATCCCCCCAGCGAGACGATGACAGCAGCGATGAGCAGGAGAAAGTCCGCGGTACGGATTCGCTCGACGACCTCGCCGAACGAGACGTCGCGCAGTGCCCAGACCAGAAGGAGAAGACTGAGGAGGACTCCGACGGCGCTCCGGAGCGTCCGGCTCATGCCTCCGGCGTGTCCTGCAAGCCGAGGTTGATGAGGTCGAATACCTCGTCGAGGAGGTCGGAGAGGTTGCTGGGCGGGCCCTCCTGGAGGCTGCGCTCGATGGCCGGGCGAAGCGCGAGGGCCGCCTGCAGCGCGTCCGGACCACGATAGAGAAGATCCTCGATCCGGACCGTCGGCATCGGGGTTGTGGCGTCCGCGCTCGGCTCCGGCTCGATAATGTGAGGTCCCTCGTCGTCGTAGAAGAGGCTTTCGATCGGGACGACGGCCGCCGCGGCGGTCACGTCCGCGTTCGAATTCGCCGGCGAATCCCACATCTCGGAGACCGCCCGGGTCATCTCGGCGTCCCGCTCTGTCCAGTCATCCAGATGCTGCACGAGCGTATGCATTTCCTGGACGGTCCGACGAGCCAGGTCGCGGCTCGCGTCCGCCCAATCGAGGTTGCCATCCAGGATCTGGCGAGCCCATGCTTCGAGACGGCCCGCGAGGTCGGCGATCTGGTCGGCGCCGGCCATCTGCGTACTGCCGCGGACGCCCGTCGCAAGTCGTAGCACACGGAGCGGGTCGGAGGCTGTCGGCGAGGCGAGAAGACCGGCCAGCTGCTTCAGGTAGTCTGCTGCCTCTTCCGCGAAGTACTCGTTGAGTCGCCGTGACATCAGTCCCGCTCCCGCGCGGCGACGACGATCTCCTTCATCTCGCGAACGGCCCGCTCGATGCCGACGAGCACTGCGTGCGACACCACGGAGTGCCCGATGTTCAACTCTTCGATCTCCGGAATCCGCGCCACCGGCACCACGTTCTGGTAGGTGAGGCCGTGGCCTGCATGTACCGACAGGCCGAGCGAACGCGCCAGTGCTGCAGCCCTGCGAAGCCGGTGAAGCTGCTCCTCCCGCTCGGCTCCGCGCGTGTTCGCGTACTCTCCGGTGTGCAACTCCACCGCCGCCACCCCCAGCTGGGCCGCCGCTCGAATCGTATCGGCATCCGGATCGATGAAGAGCGACGTCCGCAGGCCCGCGCCATGGAGTTGGTTCAGTCCATCCTCCAGGGCAGGCCGCCGCTCCGCGTCACGGATCGACAGGCCCCCCTCTGTCGTGATCTCCTCCCGGCGTTCGGGCACCAGGGTCACCGCCATCGGGCGCCAATCGACGGCGCGGGCGACGATCTCGGGCGCCACCGCCATCTCCAGGTTGACCCCCGTCCGCACCGTCCGCAGCAGAAGCTCGACGTCGCGATCCTGGATGTGTCGGCGATCCTCCCGGAGGTGGACCGTGATGCCGTCGGCACCGCCGAGCTCCGCGAGCACGGCCGCCCTCACCGGATCCGGTTCGTCGGTCCGCCGCGCCTGTCGGACGGTCGCGACGTGATCAACGTTGATGTAGAGCCTCACGACGTCTCGATCGTTCTGGCGATGCGATCGGCGGCTGCCGGCTGCAGCCCCTGCCGCCGCGCGAGTTCCAACGTCGCGCGAGCGAGGGTCGAATATAGCGCCCGATCACGCACCGACAACCCGCGCAGATGCGCCTCTACAGTGCGATCGTCCCCTCTGGAGATGGGCCCCGTGAGCGCTCTCGCGGGACCCGCGACGGCGACGTTTTCAACCGCTCCGCGGGCGAGATCCGTCAACGCCTCCCGCGCGGTTTCCCTGGGCACGCCCGCGTCCGCCAGCAACCGCTCCGCCACGCCGAGCAGCGTCACCAGATAGTTGGAGGCGAAGACGGTAGCAGCATGGTAGATGGCCTTCGCGCCCGTCGGAAGCGGAAGGATACGCCCTTCCAGTGCCTCCACGAGCGTCCCCGCCGCATCCGCTGCCCTTTCATTCGCCGCCTCCACGGCGAACCAGGCTCCCTTCAGCCGGCTTCCTCCCGGCATTCCGGCGACCGCTACCAGGGGATGCACCGATCCGACCGAGATGCCGTTCGCCCTCGCCACGTCGAGCGCGGATAGGTCGACCGCTCCACTGACGTGAAGCACGGGAGCCCGTCCGTGATCTCGCGACACCAGCGAGCGCGCGACGTCCTCGATCGCTGCGTCCGGCACAGCGATCACCACCAGGCTCGGCGAGGGCTGGAACGCTGCACCCGCGACGACGTAGCCAGCCTTGCCGGTCTCGAAGACTTCGTGCGCCGGCGGCTGCGGGCTTCGGCCCTCGACCGTCAACCGGCCCACTCGACCCGTCGAATGCAGCTCCGACGCGAGCGTGAGGCCGACGCGGCCGGGACCGATGATCCAGACGTGGTCGAGAAAGCCCGGCTGCGTCACGGAACCCGGGCGAGCACACGGACCCCGTCTTCCTGGCGGATCCTACCCAGAGCAGCTTCCGGAATCCGAACCTTCAGGTCGACCCGGCCGTCGGTATCCGCGCGCTCGAGCACTTCGGCGCTACGGTAGATCTCCGCGAGCACCGCCCCTGCCGACGCGGGCACCGACAGCTCGACCTCGGGATTCCGTCGCCGCACCCGCTCCCGGAGGAGCACGCGTAGTGGCTCCGCACCGTCGTCCGAAACCGCGGACACGAAGACCGCTTCGTGGCGAAACCGACCCGGTGCGGATTCTCGCCAGGCGCGAAGCTCTTCCGGCGCCAGCCGATCCACCTTGTTGAAGACGAGTATCGTCTCGTGGTCCTGAAGCTCAAGATCCGCCAGCACTTCCTCGACGACCTCCTTCTGCTCCTCCCATCGCGGATGGGAGATGTCGATGACGTGCAGGAGGACGTGAGCGTCTCTCGCTTCTTCCAGCGTGGCCCGGAACGACGCCACCAGGTGGTGGGGCAGCTTGCGGATGAACCCGACGGTGTCCGTAAGCAGACAGGAGTACCCGTCGCCGAGGTCGATCGCGCGGGTCGCCGCGTCGAGCGTCGCGAAGAGCCGGTCCTCCACGAACGCGTCAGCGCCCGACAGCGCCTTCAGCAGCGAAGACTTCCCAGCGTTCGTGTATCCCACGAGAGCCGCCCGATACGTATCGGCGCGGCCCTTCCGCCGGGTAGCCCGCTGCCTCGCGACCTTCTCCAGCTCGTCTTTGAGCCGGCTGATCTTGTGGTTGATCATCCGGCGGTCGGTCTCGAGCTGCGTCTCACCGGGGCCCCGCATCCCGATACCGCCGCGGACGCGGGACAGGTGCGCCCACATCCGGGTGAGCCTCGGCAGCATGTACTGGAGCTGCGCCAGCTCCACCTGCATCTTCGCCTCGTTTGTGCGGGCCCGGGTGGCGAAGATGTCGAGGATCAGCTCGGCCCGGTCAATGACCCTCACGCCGAGATAGTCCTCGAGGTTCTTTCCCTGTGCCGGGCTCAGCTCATCGTCGAAGATGATGAGGGTGGCCTCGCGCTCTTGCGCCAGTTCCTTCAGTTCCTCGACCTTGCCCTCCCCGAGGTAGAACCGAGGGTGCGGCGAGTCCACGCGCTGGACCAGTTCGCCCACGACCTGGGCGCCGGCGGTGTCTGCCAGACGGGCAAGCTCTTCCAGGTGCTCCTCAACCTCGTCCGACGCCAGCCGCTTCAGCGGCGCTCCCACCAGGATCGCCCGTTCGACAGGCGTGGTCAGTTCGATCATTGTCATACTGTGCTTCGCTCCGCGTTCGGATCGCGCCGGACGCCGCCTTGCTTCGTCAACCGCCGATCAACGATACCATTCCCCCACGACGGAAGGGTACCTGCCGTGACCCCAGCGGCGTACGCACGTCGACGTTGCCGATCGCGCGGTAGGTGAAGCTGCCGGAACGCAGCAGCGAGTTGGCCGCTCCACCCAGACCCTGGTAGGTGAACTCGATGGGAACCTGGAACACTTCCGTGGATCCGCCAGGGACCGTGATATCGTCGGTGAAGACACCCTGGGCGATATCCACCCAGGTGGTATCACCGGCCGCTCGCGTGTCGGCGATCGACAGCTCGTACTCGAGCTGCGATGCGTTCAGCGTAAAGCTGTTCGGGTTCACCACTTCCACGTGAAAGACCAGCGTGCCCCCGGTGAAGCCGAGGCCGGCCAGCTGCACGTTGCGAATCGTCACCTGCGGCTCGCGAAAAACGCCGCCGCATCCGGCGACGAACAGGCAAAGCGCAATCGCCAGTCCCGGACTCCATCTCAGAACGGTCCGCTTCATCTATCTCCTCCGGAGTTCATTTCGTTTCGATAGCGCCGCGGAGTCGTTTGTACACCGGGGAGCGCGAAAGTAGTCCAGGGTGGGCCTATGATGGCGAGCGCAGTGGACGGTGCCGGGTCTCAGAGGAGATCGGCCGACAGGGCGGGGGTTGTGGTCGGCACAGGGCACACCCTGACCGATCGAGAGCGATCGTTGCCGTTGCGGCGAGATCTGTACGCCCCTGGCACGACACCCGGAGCCTGCGACGCCGCGCAGCCGGGGACGCTGAAAACGCAGCACCACCTCGGGGCAGGTCTTTCAGCCTCTCGCATCGAGCACGATTCGCTGGCGGAACGAGTCGGAATCGTGCGGGACGATTCAGGGCGCAGCATCCAGGGCGCGAGAGCGCAGCTGCTGGTCCCGCCATGCGTCCCAGCCATCTCCCGCGAGGGCGCGCCAACCGCCAGGGTCGATGAGCAGCCCCCCGTCGCACCAGCGGGCCAGGAGGGCGTGATCGTGGCTCGACAGGAGCACGGCGGTGCCACCACGTCGCCGCTGGTCGAGCTCACCGATCAACGCCCGTGCGGACGCTTGATCGAGACCGTTGAAAGCTTCGTCGAGCACGAGCAGCCCAGGACGATGAAGCAGGGCCAGGATGATCGCTACTTTGCGACCCATCCCCTGGGAGAGCTCCCGGCAGATCACGTCCAGCGCGCCGGTGAGGCCGAAGAGGTCGAGGAGGCGCTCGGCCTCTGCCCAGCCAGCGGTAGCATCGAGCGCCCGTACCTCGATCATGAAACGGATCGTTTCGGCGATTGTGAGCTCGTCGTAGAGGAAGGTGAGCTCGGGAACGAAGCCTAGAAGCGCCGCAACGCGCTCCGATTCCTCGAAGGGATCGTGACCGAAGACGCGTATGGTGCCCGAGTCCGGCACGCGATCACCGCTCAGGCACCCGAGCAGCGTCGACTTCCCGGCGCCGTTCGGACCGATGATGGCCAGGGCCTCGCCCGCCTCCACCCGGAAGGAGACGCTGGACAGCACCGGCCGCTTGTGATACGCCTTGCTGAGCGAGTCGACCACCAGCGGCGCAGATGTTCCGGAACTCATCGCGCCCTCGCCGTGAGCAGCGACAGGCTGGTGGAGATCGCCGCGACGCCGGCCCCCGCGACGAGCCACAACCACGTCCCGCCCTGCCCGCTCCACCAACGCCAGGCGAGCATCACGGGGATGAGGAGCCAGGCCGCGAGGCCGAATCCCCAGGCGAACCGACCGACGAAACGCTCCCACCAGCCGAGGGCTGCCGAGCGGTCGATCCAGCGGCATCCTCCGCGCTCGTGCAGTCCCAGGCCGACCACGGCGGCGCCCTGCATCAGCAACGCGAAGCCGACAGAGGCGAACACCCAGGTGCGGCTGGCATCGAGCGTACCCCATCGAGCGAGAACGATCGCCGACCCGATCGCCACCGGCCAGGAAATCCGGGCTGCCCAGGGGAACCGCCGCCCGGCGACCGTGGCGTCGCGCACCCAAACGGCGGCGGACCGCCGGGGTAGAATGGCGGCGATTCCGATCCGCCGAGCGGGCGCGTGTGCCACCATCGTCGGCTGGATGTGAGCCATCTCGCCGGCTCGCGGGAGGAACCGCGGCGCCGCGTCGGCGAAGGAGCGGGCGCCCAGGAAGATGCAGGCGGCCGCCGCGAGGACGCCCACGGCCGCGGTAGGGCCGGATCCCGCCAGCACGACCCCCAGCCCATACCCTGCTCCTGCGCAGAACGGCAGCAGCGGCGCGTAGATGAGCGGACCCGCGCGCGCGAGCTCGGGATCCCAGGGGCGGATGCCGATCCCGAAGGCCTGGCCTCCTCCCCGGGTCAGCATCCGAGCCGCACCCGCAAGCGCAAAGACCGATGCACCGGAGGCCACGGCCGCCGCTCCGGCACCGGTCGCCAGGAGTGCCCTGACCTCCGCGCCAGCCAGCCCGTAGAAAACCGCCAGCGCCACGGCGATCAGCAACCCCGCGGCCAGGAGTCGCGCCGTGCGCTCGAGGATCAGGGCCCGGCGCTCCACCCCGGCCCGACGAAGGAACGCCGTATCGGCACCGCGAAACAGAAGGCCATACGCCAGGAAGGAAATCATGCCGGACACCAGCACGCTCACGGCGATGTGCTCCGAACGACCATCGACCGACGCCCTGGCCGCGGATCCGACCGTCACGAACGCACTCCCCACCAGGAGCATCGGAACGCCGAACGTGAAGAGCGTGCGGAGCGGGCTGCGAGCGAGGCCCAGTACCCGACGAAGGTCGAGCCGTCCCAGGAGGCGAAGGTGGAGGAGTACCGGAGCGTCGGGGCGACTCATTGCCGCTGGCCGCGTTCCCTCATGCGCTCGAGGATCTCGCGCTCCGCCCCACGTTCTGTCGGCTCGTAGAAGCGCACCTCCCCGAGCTCGTCCGGGAGGCAGCGCAGATCGACATAGGCATCCGGATGGTCGTGCGCGTACTCGTACCCCTTCCCGTATCCCCATTCCCGCATGAGCGAGGACGATGGGTTGCGCAGGTGGAGCGGGACCGGCGCATCCATGGAGGTTTCCGCCGCCTCACGGGCAGCCGCCAGCGCCAGGTAGGCCCGGTTCGACTTCGGCGCGTTCGCCACGTAGAGGATCGCGTTGGCCAGCGGGAGGAATCCTTCCGGCGGACCCAGGCGCTCGAACGCCTGCATCGCCTGCGTCGCGACGATCCCGGCGTGGGGATCGGCGAGTCCCACATCTTCGTAGGCCGCGGCGATCAGCCGCCGGAACAGCACCAGGGGGTCCTCCCCTGCCCCGACCATCCGCATCGCCCAGTACAGCGCGGCGTCGCCTTGACTCGAGCGGAGCGACTTGTGGAACGCCGAGAGCATCTGGAAGGACGTCGAGGTATCGTGCTGCGCGATCCGCTGCTGGAGGGCCTCGCGTGCGGTCTCGACGTCGATGGTCCCGCCCGCTCCCACCAGGTTGGCGGCGACCTCTAGCGCCGTGAGCGCCTGCCTCGCGTCCCCGCTGGAGCGCTCGACGATCAGGTCCTCAGCTTCCGGGTCCAACCGGAGCTCCATGCCGCCGAGACCGCGCTCGCGATCTTCCAGCGCGCGGTGGATGAGCGTTCGCAGCTCATCGGCGCCGATCGGCGCCAGCACGAGCACACGGGTCCGGGACAGCAGCGCCGCGTTCACCTCGAACGCCGGATGCTCCGTCGTGGCCCCGACCAGCGTCAGCAGGCCGGATTCGACGAACGGCAGCAGGAAGTCCTGCTGACCCTTGTTGAGCCGATGGATCTCGTCGACGAAGAGGAGTGTCCGTCGCCCGGCGCGTCGCCGCTCCTGGGCCGCCTTCACGATCTCGCGCAGACGGGGCACGCCTTCGGACACGGCATTGAAGGGGACGAACTCGGCACCTGCCTCGCGGGCGAGGAGCCTGCCGAGGGTCGTCTTGCCGCTACCCGGGGGTCCGTGGAGGATCAGGCTCGGGAGACGACCACTTTCGGCGAGACGGCGAACGATCCCGGACGGGCCGACGAGGGCGTCCTGCCCCAGGATCTCATCCAGGGTGCGCGGCCGCATCCGCTCGGCCAGCGGGGCCGTCGGACCGGGGCCCGGGGCTCTTACCGACCCGCGCTCCCCCGGTGGCTCGGATGGCGGATCGCCAGGAAAGAGCGGAAGATTGTCCCGTTCATCCATCGGAGTCAGCCGTTCAACCCGGCGAGAAGCCCCCGGGCGAGCAGGTACACCACGACCCCGGCGAAAACGGTGAATGCGGCGGCCAGATCCTTTTCCTTCTGGACCTCGGGCATGAGGTTCGACGCTGCCACGTAAAGCGTCACGCCGGCGCTGATGGCCAGGCCATGGTCGGCGAGCGGGGCGAGCCAGGCGGTCAGCAGGACGCCGGCAACAGTCGAGAACCCCAGCAACGCGACGGCCAGCATCGCTTTGCGCTCGCTGTTACCGCTGACCAGCATGATGGACGCCACCGTCACGCCCTCCGGGACCTTGTGCACGAAGACCGCCAGGAAGACCAGCAGCCCCAGTGACGTACCTACCTCGAACGCGCTCGCGATGGCGACACCATCGAAGAAGGTGTGGAGCAGCAGCCCGAGAAGCGCCGCGGTGCCGACCCACTGGTCGACCATCGCCTCCTTGTGTGTCTCCTCGCCGAAATGGAAATGCGGGGTGAGGACGTGCTGGGTGACGTGGACGAGCAGGTACCCGATCACGATCCACGCTCCGGCGCGGGAGTCCGGACCCAGCGCCTCGGGGACCATCGCCAGCAGCGCGACCGAGAGCATGAACCCCGCGCCGAAAGCCAGCAGCAGGCGCTGAGCGCGCCTTCCGCCGGGGGAGGCACGCGTGATTAGGAGACCGCCTACGACGTTCGCTATCGCCGCGGCCAATGCGTACAGAAAGGGCGTCGTCACGGACCCCCGAGCAGTGCGCGTGGCCGCGTTTCCG
>CAZJEH010000015.1:26583-32827 GCA_964544905.1 uncultured Gemmatimonas sp. | reverse complement strand
TCCGCCTGCAGCAGCACTTCGGCCAGCGGTACGGGGTCCCGTGGGGCATCTCCGAGTCGGCGTACTTCGAGCTGGACGCCCAGGGCACCTACCAGTACCGGGCCTTCGGGGTCCCCGGTCTCGCCCTGCGGAGGGACGCGGGGGAGCGGCTCGTCGTCGCTCCGTACGCTTCCGTGCTGGCGCTGGAGCAGGCTCCGGAATCGGTGATGCAGAACCTCGACCGGATCGGCGAGCTGGGCGGGCTCGGGCCGTTCGGGCTGTACGAGGCGATCGATTTCGGGCCGGCGGTCCGGACAGCGCGGCACGTCCCGAGGATCGTCAGGACCTACATGGCTCACCACCAGGGCATGATCCTGGTCGCCATCGGCAACGGGGTGACGGGCGGGAGGATGCGATCGCGCTTCCACGCCGACGCCCGGGTGTCCGCGGTCGAGCTGCTCCTGCACGAGCACATCCCGGCGCACGCGATGGCGCACCCGCGGCTCCCGGTCGCGAGACTGCAGAGGCCGGTGAGGCCGGAGGGCCACCCCGCGCTCCCCAGTCGACCCGTCGAGGTCCGGGTCTGGCCACAGGTGCAGGTTCTCTCCAACGGCACCCTGAGCAGCCTGATAACCGCGCGCGGCGGCGGGGGGATCCGCTGGCGGGGGAGGTCGATCACACCCTGGGCGGCGGACCCCGCGCGCGAGGTGCACGGCCTCTGGATCTACCTTCGCGATGTGGATTCCGGCGCCGTCTGGTCCGCGACGGACGCACCGACCTACGCGGAGGCGGACCGACAGGATATCCGCTTCGGGCTGGAAGCGGTCGAATTCCGGCGCTGGCAGCACGAGACGCGGAGCCTCCTGACCGTGGCTGTCGCGCGGGACGCGCCGGTCGAGATCCGGAGCTTCACCGTCGCCAACGAGGCGAACAGCACGCGGCGCCTGCAGATCACGAGCTACGGCGAGGTCGCGCTGGCGGCGGTCGGGGAGTACCGGCGTCACCCGGCGTTCGCCAAGCTGTTCGTGGAGTGCCGGTACTTGGCAGATGAAGGGATCCTCCTGTTCCATCGGCGCCAGGCGGGGCCGGACGAGCCCTCCGTCTGGCTCGCCCATGGTGCGCTCGCGGATTCCGATCTCATCCTGAGAGGGCTGGAAACGGACCGCGCCGAGTTCGTCGGCCGCGGAAGGACGGTTCGCGCTCCGCGGGGGTTGACCTCGGAGATGCGCACCATCCCCGGTGACGAGAGGATCACGCCGCTGGACCCCGTCTTCGTGCTCCAGCACGAGGTCGAGCTTTCCCCCGGGGAGGAGGTCAGGCTCGACCTGATCACGGCGGTGGGCGAATCGGCGGCCGAGGCGCTGGCGCACTTCCGCGCCTTCCGCACCCGCGGGCGGATCGAGGCCGCGTTCGATGGCGCGCGGGTCCGGTGTGAGCGGGAGCTGCGCGAGTTGCGCCTGACGGCCCACGAAACCGAGCTTCTCGGCGAAATGCTGTCCGCGGCCGTGTATCCCTATCGCGCCCCGGCCCCGACGCCCTTCGGCCCGGACGCCGCCGGTCCCCCGCCCTTCCGCGACGTCCTGTGGTCGCTCGGCGTCTCCGGTGACCTTCCCGTGGTGCTGCTCCGCGTGCAGTCCCCGGAGAACGCGAAGCCGCTGCTCACGTCCGTCGTCCGGATGCACGCGTACTGGCGCCGGGCGGGCGTTCGCATGGACCTCATCGTCCTCGACGAGCAGGCCGGCGACTACGCCGAGCCGATCCGGCACGACCTGCACGACACGATGACGCGCGTGGGCGGCCTTCACTGGCTGAACCGCTCCGCCGGGGTCTACTACGTCCCGGGCGGCCGCCTGGACGCGCAGGCCAGAGCGGCCCTGATGGCTGCCGCGAGCCTGCTGATCGATTCGGAGGCCGGCCCGCTGGCCGACCAGCTCGCCGCCAGCAGGCATCGGCCTCCGCCGCTTCCGCCGTTCGTGCCCATCCCGTCCGCTCCGCTGGAGCCGCTGGATACGCCTCCTCTCGAGCGCCCGACCAGCCTGCTCTTCGACAACGGGCTGGGAGGTTTCGACCCGGAGGACGGCTCCTACGTGATCCACCTCGAGCCCGGTGCCGCGACGCCGGCTCCCTGGAGCAACGTCGTGGCGAACCCGGGGTTCGGCTTCCTGGCCACGGAGTCCGGCCTGGGGTGCACGTGGTCGCGGAACAGCGGCGAGTACCGGCTCACCCCCTGGAACAACGATCCCGTGTCGGACCCACCGGGTGAGGCCATCTACATTCGCGACGAGGAGACGGCCGAGTTCTGGTCGCCGACACCGTCACCGGCACCGGCGCCCGCCCCCTACCAGGTGCGGCACGGGCCGGGGTACACCGAGTTCAGTCACGCGAGCCACGGGTTCGAACAGCAGGTGCTCGCCTCCATCGCGCCGGACGAGCCGGTGAAGATCGTGCGGGTACGGCTCCGCAACCTCTGGCCGCGGCAACGGAGGGTCACCATCACCTACTACGCCGAGTGGGTGCTGGGCACGCACCGGCGGATTCTGGCACCGCACCTGGTCAGCGAGTTCGACGAGCACCTCCAGGCCGTCCTCGCGCGGCAGGCCTTCGCGCCCGAATTCGCCGGACGTGTCGCCTTCCTCACCTCGAGCGAGCCCGCGCACGGGGCCACGGCCGACCGGATCGAGTTCTTCGGCGCCCTCGACAACATCGCCAAGCCGGCGGCCCTGCGGCGCATCGGCCTCGCCGGCACGTTCGGCGCGCGGCTGGACCCATGCGCGGCGCTCCAGGTGCACGTCGACCTCGCGGCGGGCGCGGAGCACACCGTCTACTTCCTGCTGGGAGACGGCGACGACCGGGCGGATGTCGCCGAGCGCATCCAGAGATACCGGAATCCGGCCGCCGCCGAGAACGCGATCGCGGCCGAGCGGGAGGAATGGGAGCGTCACTGCGGCCAGATCCAGGTCCGCACGCCGATGCCGGGGCTCGACCTGATGGTCAACCGTTGGCTTCCCTACCAGGCGCTGAGCTGCCGGGTGTGGGGCCGGTCGGGCTTCTACCAGTCGAGCGGCGCGTACGGCTTCCGCGACCAGCTCCAGGACGTCACCAGCCTGTTCACCACCGCGCCCGAGCTGGCACGCGCGCAGATCCTCGAAGCCGCTCGCCACCAGTTCCCCGAGGGCGACGTGCTCCACTGGTGGCATCCCCACACCGGCGCCGGCGTGCGCACCCGCTGCTCGGACGACCTGCTCTGGCTCCCTTTCGTGACCGCGGCCTACGTCCGGGCCACCGGCGACGCCTCCATCCTCGACGAGCCGGTCCCCTTCCTCGCGGGCGACCCGCTCGCGGAGAAGGAGCGCGAGCGATACACCACCTACCCGCCGTCCGACACCCACGCGACGCTGTTCGAGCACTGCCTTCGCGCCCTGTCGCGGGGCAGCACGGCGGGCGAGCGCGGGCTGCCGCTGATCGGGACGGGCGACTGGAACGACGCGATGGACCGGATCGGGGTGGAAGGCCGCGGCGAGAGCGTCTGGCTGGCCTGGTTCCTCCACGCGATCCTCAACCAGGTGGTGCCGATCTGCGAAGCCCGAGGCGATGCGGCGCGCGCGGACGAGCTGCGCCGGCTCGCGCGCGAGTACGCCACCGCCGCCGAGGAAAACGCCTGGGACGGAGCGTGGTATCGACGTGCCTACTTCGACGACGGCTCCCCGGTCGGTTCGGCCGACAACGACGAGTGCCGGATCGATTCCCTGACGCAGTCGTGGGCGGTCCTGTCGGGTGGCGCCGATCCCGAGCGGGCCCGCGTGGCGATGCGCTCAGCGCGCCACCACCTCGTCCGTGAGGCAGAGCGGCTCATCCTCCTCCTGGCGCCGCCGTTCGACCGGTCCCAGCCGAGCCCCGGGTACATCCGGGCCTACCCGCCGGGAATCCGCGAGAACGGCGGCCAGTACACGCACGCGGCGATCTGGATGACCTGGGCATTCGCGGAGATGGGCGAGAGCGATGAGGCCGGGAAGCTGCTCGATCTGCTGATCCCCGTGCATCGGGCGGCCACGCCGGCAGAAGCCGCTCACTACCGGGTCGAGCCGTACGTCGTCGCCGCCGACGTGTACGGGGTGCCGCCGCACACGGGACGCGGAGGCTGGACGTGGTACACGGGCTCCGCCGGGTGGCTCTATCGGCTGGCCGTCGAAAAGATCCTGGGGATCCGGCGGGAAGGCGGCCGAATCGTCGTCGACCCGTGCATCCCACCGTCGTGGCCGGGTTTCGAGGCGACGGTCCGTGACGGATCCGGCACCTACCACATCGTCGTGTGGAACCCCGATCGGGTAGGTCGAGGAGTCACCTCCGTCGAGATGGATGGCACTCTGCTTCCCTCGAACCAGCTTCCGCCCGCGGATGGTGGCGACCACGAGGTGAACGTCCGCCTCGGCCCGGGCACGCTTGCGGTGGACGACCGGGCGAAGCGGGTCGGATGACGATGGAGTCACGCGATGGCGTGAGGCCGCGTGGCGTCGGGTTGAAGCACCCCACCCTGGCTCCATCCGAAGTCCATCAGCGATAATTTTGGGGATGAGGGCGTGGAGTCCGGAATGTGCGTAATGCCCTCCGCGTCGTTGCGGCTTCGCGCGAGCCCTTCCAAACCCCGACCCGCACCCGATGCAGCAGTTCACCGAAACCACGCGCCGCTGGTTCGAGCACGCCTTCGCCGAACCGACGGAGGTCCAGCGGCTGGGCTGGGAGCGCATCGCCGCGGGCGAACACACGCTGCTGATCGCGCCGACGGGGAGCGGGAAGACACTCGCCGCGTTCCTGTACGCCATCGACCAGCTCACCCGGCTCCCCGCGGACGCCGAGCCGGGTGTGCGGGTCGTCTACGTATCGCCGCTGAAGGCGCTGGCGTACGACGTCGACCGCAACCTCCGCGTGCCGCTGGCGGGGATCCGGCGCGCGGCGGGACTCGGTGACACCCCGTCCGGAGGCCCTTCCGCCCTATCACCCGCCGGTCAGCCGCCCATCCGCCTGCCCCGAGTCGACGTCCGCACGGGAGACACGCCGCCGGAGGACCGTCGGCGACAGGCGAAGGACCCCGCGGAGATCCTGGTGACGACGCCCGAGTCGCTCTTCCTCATCCTCGGCTCGCAGGCCCGCGACACGCTGCGTACCGTCCGCTGGGTGATCGTCGACGAGGTTCACGCGGTCGCGGGCACCAAGCGCGGCGCGCACCTGTCGCTGTCGCTCGAGCGACTGGCGGCGCTGGCCGACGAGGAGCCGCAGCGCATCGGCCTCTCCGCGACCGCCCGCCCGCCGAGCGAAATCGCGCGCTTCCTCGGCGGCGACCGCCCGGTCAGTATCGTCGACACCCATCGCCCGCCCGCGCTCGACCTGCGGATCGTCGTCACGGTCGACGACATGACCCGGCCCGTCATCGAGACCGAGGACGGCGGGTTCGCCGTGCTGGACGCCGACACCCCCGGGTCGGGGTCGCTGATGCTCGCCGACCACGACGAGGCGACCCGCACGTACGGGATCTGGCCGGCGGTCTACCCGCGGATCGTGGAGCTGATCCGAGCCCACCGATCGACGATCGTCTTCGTCAACAGCCGCGGCCTGTGCGAGCGGCTGGCGCAGCGACTGAACGAGGTCGCGGGCGAGGAGCTGGTTCGCGCCCATCACGGCAGCGTGTCGCAGGCGCAGCGGCGGGACATCGAGGAGGCGCTCAAGGCCGGGCAGCTGCCGGCCATCGTCGCGACCAGCTCGCTCGAGTTGGGCATCGACATGGGTGCGGTGGACCTGGTCATCCTCGTCGAGTCGCCGGGCTCCGTGTCGCGTGGGCTGCAGCGGGTCGGGCGGGCCGGCCACGGGGTCGGCGAGATCAGCATCGGCCGCATCTTCCCGAAGCACCGCGGCGACTTGCTCGAGGCGGCGATCGTCGCGAAGCGGATGCGTGAGGGGGCGATCGAGGAACTGCGCGTCCCGCGCAATCCGCTGGACGTGCTCGCGCAGCACATCGTCGCGATGACCGCAGTGGAGGACTGGAAGGTCGATGACCTCGCCCGCGTCATCCGCCGCTCGGCGTGTTTCCATGCGCTTCCGGACGACGCCCTGCGCGGCGTGCTCGACATGCTCGCGGGGCTCTATCCATCCCACGACTTCTCGGATCTGCGACCGCGGCTGAACTGGGATCGCGAGCACGATGTCCTTCACGGCCGGCGGAGCTCGCGCATGCTCGCGGCAGTGAACGCGGGCACGATCCCCGACCGCGGGC
>CAZJEH010000015.1:0-26573 GCA_964544905.1 uncultured Gemmatimonas sp. | reverse complement strand
TCGGCGAGCTGGACGAGGAGATGGTCCACGAGGTGACCGCCGGGCAGACCTTCACGCTCGGCGCGACCACCTGGCGGATCCAGCGGATCAACCGGAACCGCGTCGTCGTGGAGCACGCGCCCGGCGAGTCCGGTCGCCTGCCGTTCTGGAAGGGTGAAGGACCCGGGCGCCCGTTGGAGCTGGGGCGGGCGCTCGGCAAGATGATCCGCACCCTCGCCGGGATGAAACGCAAGGACGCGGAGAAGCTGCTGCGCACCGAGTACGAGCTGAATGAGCGGGCCGCCCGCAACCTCCTCGACTACCTCGAGGAACAGCGCGAGGCGACGGGTACGCTACCGACCGACCGCGACATCACCGTCGAGCGGTTCCGCGACGAGCTGGGCGACTGGCGAATCTGCGTGCTGACCCCGTTCGGCGCACGGGTCCATGCCCCCTGGGCTCTGGCGCTGCAGTCCATCGTGTCGGAGCGGGTCGGATACGCCGTGCAGGCCGTCTGGAGCGACGACGGGATCGTGCTCACTCTCGCGGATGGCGACGAGCTGCCCGACGCATCGCTCCTGGTTCCGCACCCCGACGAGCTCGAGGAGCGGCTGCTGACGGAGCTGCCGCGCTCGCCGATCTTCGCCTCGCAGTTCCGTGAGAACGCCGCCCGGGCGCTGCTCCTTCCACGCCGCCGACCCGGCCAGCGGACGCCCCTCTTCGCGCAGCGGCTGCGCGCGCAGAAACTGATGGAGATCGCGCTGCAGTATCCGTCCTTCCCCATCGTCGTCGAGACCTTCCGCTCGTGCATGCAGGACGTGTTCGACGTGCCGGCGCTGCGCGAGGTGCTGCGGGACGTGGAGTACGGCGAGACCCGAATCCACGAGGTGGAGACCGTGTCCGCGTCGCCGTTCGCGCGGTCGCTCGTGTTCGCCTACGTGGCGACTTACATGTACGAGGGCGACACGCCCGCGGCCGAGCGGCGGGCCCAGGCGCTCTCGGTGGACGTCAAGCTGCTGCGGGAGCTGCTGGGTGAGGCGGACCTGCGCGAACTGCTGGACGCGGACATCATCGCCGAGGTGGAGGCGCAGCTCCAGCGCACGGCGCCCGGGCGTCGCGCCCGCCACGCGGACGACCTGAACGACATGCTGCGCCAGATCGGCGACCTGACGGAGGCCGAGATCGCGGCGCGGGTCGAGGTCGAGGGCGATGGTGTCGGGGGCGATAGGGACGACGGCGCTGCCGGGGATGATCACAGGGTCGCCGCCGCCCGCGCGATGCTCCGCGAGCTGGCCGCCGCCCGGCGCGTGGCACGCGTGCGGGTGGGAGGCCGGGACGCGTGGATCGCCGTCGAAGACGCCGGACTGTACCGGGACGCGCTCGGAACCAGTCCCCCGGCCGGGATCGCGAGCGTGTTTCTCGAGCCCGTGGGGCGGCCAGTGGAGTCGTTGCTGCTGCGCTGGGCACGGACCCACGGGCCGTTCACGACCGCCGACGTCGCCACCCGCTACGGCCTGGTGCCTTCGCAGGCCGAAGCGTTGTTGGAGCGGATGGCCGCCGAGGGGACGCTGCTGCACGGCGAGTTCACCCCCGGCGGGAGCGGCGCCGAGTGGTGCGAGCCGGATGTGCTGCGGCAGATCAAACGCCGCACGATCGCGATGCTGCGGGGTCAGGTGGCCCCCGTTCCGCGCGAGGTGCTTGCCCGTTTCCTCCCCGCCTGGCACCACGTGGCGGCGATCGATCCGCGCGGGAGCCTGGAGGACGCGATCGTTCAGCTCGAAGGGCTGCCACTGAGCTACCGCGATCTCGTGCGGACCATCCTGCCGTCGCGTGTACGTTCCTTCCGGCCGGAGCGGCTGGACGAGATGGGGGCGATGGGGTGGCTGGTGTGGACCGGCCACTCGCCGCTGCGGGGTGACGACGGACGCATCGTCCTCTACACCCGCGAGCGCGTCGGCCGGCTGCTGATCCCGCCGGACGAAGCGGAGGCGGCGCAGACGATCGACGGATTCGGTGACCTGCACCGCGCGATCCTCGACCGGCTGGCGCGCCGCGGGGCGTCATTCCACGCGGAGTTGCTGGCGGCGATGCCTGACCACGACCCGGCGGAAGTCGTGGGCGCGATCTGGGACCTCGTCTGGGCCGGGCTGGTGACGAACGACACCTTCGCCGCGCTTCGCTCGCTCGGGGCGCGCAACCCCGGCTCGTCGCGCACCCGGCGACTCGAGCGCGGAGGACGGCCGATCGCGGATAGCGAGGCGACCGAGGAACCCGGCGCCCCCCGGCGCCGCAGGCTCCCGCGCGGCTGGTGGCGACAGCCCGGCGCGCGCAGTGGCGGCATCGGGGGGCGGTGGTCGCTCGTCCGCGACCTGATGTTCGATGACGTGACCAGCACCGAGCGCGCCCACGCCTGGGCGGCGACGCTCCTCAAGCGGCACGGCATCGTCGCGCGTGAGACGGGACAGATCGAGGCGCTCGGGGGCGGGCTGGGCAGCGTCTACAGCGTTCTGAGGTCGATGGAGGAAGCCGGAAAGATCCGGCGGGGGTACTTCGTGGAAGGTTTGGGTGGGTCGCAGTTCGCCTACCCCGGCGTGGTCGACCGGCTCCGCCGCGAACGGGACGCGGCGCCCGAGGGGATCGCGGTCGCCCTCGCCGCGACGGACCCTGCCAACCCCTACGGCTGGCTCCTGCCCTGGCCGCCCGTCGCCGATGACGAGGGCAGTCGCGGGGCGAGGCGCGCGGCCGGCACGGTGGTGGTGATGCTCGACGGGCGACCCATCCTCTTCGGGGATCGAGACGTGCGCCGGATCCGCCTGTTCGCGGACACTACCGAGGACGACGTCCGGCGGGTGCTGCCGGCCTTGCGGGACCTCGCCCGCGGACGCCCCTCGCGCATGCTGAGGATCGACTGGATCGGCGCCGAGTCGGCGCTGCGGTCACCGCTGCGGCCGCTGTTCACGGAGTTCGGGTTCGAGGCGGACTATCGGTCGTTGCGGCTTCGGGTGCCGTGAGACGAAGACGATGGCATCACGCAGAGCCGCGGATTCGCGGAGATTTTCAACTGTCGACCACCTTCCAACATCATTACAGCATTATCGAGACGGTGTCAGAACTGTCGATCCCAGTCCGTCACACTCGCAAGGAACCGTAAACGGTCTACTTCGCTACCGTCCCCACCAACGTCGTCCAGGCGCACGCCGGGACCCATTATTCAGAAGAAACGCAAGTGGATTCTCGGGTCGCCGAGAGCTTGCATCGCGTTGTTGTGAAAGGCGGTACGAGTATGCATCCGCGCATCGTCAGGCGGAATCCCGGCCTGCGAGAGTGTGTCGAAACCGCCCGACCTGACCCGTCGTCCCGGCGCAGGCCGGGACCCATTATTCAGAAAAAAGCGCAAATGGATTCTCGCTCGCCGAGAGCTCGCATTACGTTGTTGTGAAACGCGTTATGAGTATGCATCCGCGCATCGACAGGCGGATGGATCCCGGCCTGCGCCGGGATGACGATGGTGGTTTCGGTTGCACCCGACGCACACCAAGCCCGTGCGACGAAGGACCATCGGGCAGTTTTCACACGGCCTCTTTCGCCGGGGTGACGTTGGTGGTTGTCGGAATGCGGTGGTTTCGGCGGCACCCAATGCACAGCGGGTCGTCAGGTGACCGACCATCGGGCAGTTTTGACACACTCTCCTGCGCCGGGATGACGATTGGTGGGTTTCGGTTGCACCCGACGAACACCGGGCCCGTGCGACGAGGGACCATCGGGCAGTTTTGATACGGCCTCTTTCGCCGGGATGACGGAGCTGGCTTTCAGCCACATCTCATAGGCACGAAGTCCATCCGATAGGGACGATCGAACAGTTCTGACACAGCCTCCCGCGCCGGGATGACGATGGTGGTTTCGGTTGCACCCGACGAACACCGGGGCCCGTGCGACGAGGGACCATCGGGCAGTTTTGACACGGCCCCGCAAGCCGGGATCGATCCGCCAGTCGATGCGCGGATGCGTGCTCACAGCGTGCTTGCGAAGAACGTACTGCAGGATATCGCCAACCGAGACCCCATTTGCGTTCTTCCGAATGGATCCCGGTTGACGGAATGCGGCGGAGCTGGTTCCTCTGACCAGAACGGAACGCAGCCTACTGCGGGCGGCCGATCCGTCAGGGGAACCCGTCTCTGTAGGGCACAATCCCTCAGGCGCGACTCCCTCATCGAGCGCCCCACTGCGCTCCACCCAGAACCTACAGCCATCGTACCGATCCACTCCGCTCCCCGGGGCCGCTCACTCCGCGAGCACCTGATGGACGAGCGCCACCGCGATCGATCCCTCGCCCACCGCCGACGCAACGCGCTTGATGTTCCCGCTCCGCACGTCGCCCACCGCGAAGACGCCGGGCAAGCTCGTTTCCAGGTGATGAGGTGCGCGAGCCAGCGGCCACTCGGCGGCCTTCAGCTCCTCCTCCGACAGATCCGGCCCGGTCTTGATGAACCCGCGCTCGTCGACCACCAGACACCCGTTCAACCAGCGCGTGTTCGGCTCGGCGCCGGTCATGATGAACAGGTGGCGGATCGCGTGGCTCTCCGTCTCCCCCGTGCGGACGTCGCGCCAGGTCACGCGCTCCAGGTGGCCATCCCCATCGAGCGCCGCGAGCTCCGTGTAGGTCCGGAGGTCGATGTCGGGGTTCCCCTCGATCCGCCGGATCAGGTAGCGTGACATGCTGGCGGAAACCCCGCCGGACCGCACGAGCATGCGGACCTTGCTGCCGGACTGCGAGAGGAAGACCGCCGCCTGCCCCGCCGAGTTACCTCCGCCGATCACCACGACCTCCTCACCTCGACAGATCTGCGCCTCCATGAAGGTCGCGGCGTAGTAGACACCGGCCCCCTCGAACTGCTCCAGTTCCCCGCAGGGCGGCTTCCGGTACTCGGCACCCGTGGCGATGATGATCGTCCTGGCGGGAATCCCGGTCCCGTCTTCCAACCGGATCGTGTACGGCATACGCTCACACGACAGCGCGGTCGCGCCCCTCGCCACCAGCAGCTGGGCGCCGAACTTCTGCGCCTGGTTGAACGCCCGCTCCGTCAGCTCATGGCCCGAGATGCCGGTCGGGAAGCCCAGGTAGTTCTCGATCCGCGAGCTGGATCCCGCCTGCCCGCCGGGGGAGCCGGACTCCAGCACCAGCACGTCCAGTCCCTCCGAGGCTCCGTACACGGCGGCAGCCAGCCCCGCCGGCCCTGCGCCGACCACGACGAGGTCGCGGAACTGTGTGGCGTCGATCCCCTCGTTGAACCCGAGCGTATCGGCGATCTCGGCGTTGCTGGGGTTCCGCAGGACGATCCCGTTCCGGTAGATCAGCACCGGGATATCCTGCTCCGAGATATCGAACTGTTCGAGGAGCGCTTCGACGCCTTCGTGCTCATCGAGATCCACGAAGGAGTAGGGGTGGCCGTTCCGCGTGAGAAACTCCTTCACTCGCAGCGTGCCGGCGCAGTAGATCGATCCGATGAGCAGCACATCCCCGAGCCCGTGCGCGATCAGCTCCACTCGCCTGAGGATGAACGCCCTCAGGATGATCGTGCCGAGTTCCAGATCCGTCTGCAGGAGGGAAAGGACCTCCGATCGATCCAGCTGAATCGCCTCGCCGGGTTCGACGACCCGCATCGTCCCGATGGAGCGACGACCCGACAGGACGCTCGCCTCGCCGGTGAACTGACCGGGCCCGTAGACGACCACCAGCTCCTCGCCCGCGGCGGTCGGTCGGAAGACCTCGATCCTACCCGACCTGACCACGAAGAACGGGATCGCAGGGTCTCCGGCCGCGACGAGGACCTCCCCGAGCCCGAGCGAGCGAGTCCGACCGCGCGCGGCGATCCGGTCGATCTGGGTCGGAGCGAGCGTGGGGAAGAGCTGTTCCTCCCGGGCGGTGAGGGGTTGCGGGATCTGGGTCATGGGAATTCGGGAGATCGATCGAAAGACCGGCGACCGCGGAAGCCGGCTCTTCACGGGTCATGCAAAAGCGGGACGCGGCCCCAGCCGCAAGCCGCGTCCCCGGTCCTACTCCACGATCAGGAAGCCGATCGCGCCCTTCTGCCCGTGGCCGAAACCATGGTTGACGAAGGGGAACTCGCCGGGCACGTCGGCGATGAACTCGAAAACCATTCCGCCGCCGGGCGGCACCGCGAACGTCTGGACTCCGGCCACCGCCCCGCTCGGCGGCGCGCCGAGGTAGACCGTATCGAACTGCTCCCCTACCACGTGGAAGTTGCACGGATGGGTCGGGCCCGCCGAGATGACGTAGAAGCGAACCCGCTCACCGACCGAGGCACGCAGCGGCTCCCGGATGTACTGGTCGGGACGCCCGTTGAAAACCACGTAGTCCGGGAAAGTGCCGGCCATCTTCCCATAGTCGATGACCGACAGGCCGTTGGGCCCCGGCGACACGTAGTACTCGCTCTGAACGAGCACGAACTCGCGGGCCTCGGGCAGAGGTGTCTCCGGATCGACGATGATGGCGCCATACATACCCGCGCCGATGTGCAGCAACACCGGACCGGTCCCGCAGTGGTACATGTACGCCCCCGGGTACCGCGGCTGGAAGGTGAAGGTGACCGATTCCCCCTGCGGTACGGAGCGGAACGCCTCCTTCGGATCGACCTGTGCCGCGTGGAAGTCCATCGAGTGCGGCATCACACCCTCGTTGGTGAGGGTGAACTCGATGGTGTCACCCTGACGGACGTGGAGGATGGGACCCGGGACGTCGCCCTCGAACGTCCAGGCCGCGATCACCGTGCGATCGTCGATTCGGACCGGGACTTCCTGCGCTCTCCAGTTGACCCGGAGGGTGCGCTCCGGGGACAGGGGCGGCAGCGTGGCGTCGTACGTGTGGTATTCCACCGTGGAGGGATCGACCGCACCCGCGACACTGGAGGCCTCCCTGTGCTCGATGTTCAGCGCGGTGTCCGCCCGGCTGCTCGAGTTGATCGTGACCCGAGGATCGGTCTGGGTCGCCGTTCCACCCTCCCCCGCAGGCCGGGTGCATGCCGCCGCGGCGAGCGCAGACCCGGCAAGAGCGGCGCGCTGCAGGAAGAGGCGGCGGCTGAACCCACCCACCGTGAATTCGGACAGAAGCGGCACTTCTGTCTGTGGACATGGTTCGGTGGACGCGTGGTCGAGCGAAGCAGGCTGTTCGGTCACGTTGGGCTCCTGGAGGCGGGAATTCGGTTGCGCCACCGGCGGCGTCGTTGTCGCTTCGGCGGCTTCGGGATGGCACGCCTAGGCTATCTCCGCCGAACGGGCTGTTGCAAGGGTCCGCCTGCGCCACGGGGGGCCCGGAGCGTGGGCCGTCCGTCCCTCTGAGCGGGCGGCGGCGTCCAGCGGTCGAAGCCCCTACCCGCGCCTAGCGCCCTGCTCCTCTGCCGCGCGGAGCCGCACCAACGCTGCGGGGGGAAGGCACCCCTATGCGGCATGAATCGCGAAGCTTCACCGCATGAGACCCGCGAGGGGCGCTCGTCCCATCCATTGGTCAGGCGGGCGGACCGAGGCCGGTTCCATCCTGCTCCCGCGACCACTCGTGCCCTCAATCCTTCCCTTCCTTCGTCCGAAACTCCTGGATGGAAAGGCACGCCTCGGTCACCGTCGCCGTGTTCAGGAATCGACGATGGTAGCCGGGGCCTTTTGCATCTGGCACCCAGCACCGGACGTTCGCCTTTGGACCACACCGGAACCAGGCAGACTACGGCGCCCCGACCGAAACGGGCGCTGGCGGATAGTGCCCGGCGCAGCTCGTGGGAAGCGGTCGTGCTTCCGGTGACGCTCATCTACAGCGCCGTCTATCTCCTGGTCATCCTGCTTCCGGATCACTGGGCCCCCGGCCCACGCGAAGTCTTCTACGAGTGGGCCATGCTCCCGGTCGCGCTGGTCGCGGCTCTGGGGGCGGGACGCGTGGCGAACGCCCAACGCGCGGGATCCGCATCCCGCCGGGCCTGGGTGCTGGTGGCGGCCTCCTTCGCAAGCTGGCTGCTCGCGTCGCTGGTCTGGATGGCCCTCGACTACCCCGAGGTTTCGATCGCGGACATCGGGTTCATCGGCTTCTATCCCCTGATCATCAGCGGGCTGCTCTCGTTCCCCACTCGCGGCGGGGCCGTATCGCGGCGACCCGAGTTCTGGATCGACGTCGGTACGATCGCGATCGGCGGCTTCATGCTGGTCTGGCACTTCGCTCTGGCCCAGACAATCAGCAGCGATCACGAGGGACTGCTCGAGGCGATCGTCAACTTCTCGTACCCGATCCTCAGCCTGATCCTGCTGCTCGGGAGCGTGACGGTGTGGCTTCGGGATCCCTCGGCGGAGGTCCGGCGGGCGCTCGGGTGGCTCACCGTTGGGGCGATCGCGTTCTGCGGGGCCGATATCGTGTACGCCGCGCAGACGCTCACCGGGACCTACACGCAGGGCGGGCTCGCGGATGCCGGATGGTTCCTGGCCACCGTGGCTTTCGTCCTCGCCACGTCCGACCACGGGCGGCCCCGAAGTGTGAAGATGATCCGGGCAGTATCCAGGATCCCGTACTTCGACGCGCGATACCTCCCGTACGTGGCGATCGCCTGTGGATACGGGATTCTCCTCTACGCCACGGCGGCCCGCAGCGGGCCCGGTACCGGCGTGTTCATCGCCTGCGGCGCCGTGCTCACGATCCTCGTGCTGATACGCCAGATCCGATCCGTGCTGGAGTTCGCCGCGGTCGAGGCCTCGCAGGCCGCCAGCGTCGCCCGGGAGCGGACCGAGGCCAGGCTTCGCGCTCTCGTCCGCAATTCGTCGGATGTCGTCATCATCGCGAGCGAGAGCGGGCGAATCCGCTTCACCACGCCACCGATGGAGCGGGATTTCGGCTACGCACCGGATAGCATGGTCGGGAAGCCGCTGCTCGAGTGGGTGCACCCGGAGGATGCCGAACTGGCGAAGAAAGCGCTGTCGCTGGCCGAGCCCAACCCCGCGCGTGCTGTGCCGGTTCGGTTCCGGGTGAGTCGAAGTTGCGGTGGGTGGCGGCTGGTGGAGGGAACCGCGACCGACATGCGGCACGAGGAGACCATAGGCGGATTCGTCCTCAACCTGCGGGACATCACCGAACGCGAGCACCTCGAGGCCCTGCTCCGGCATCGCGCGCTGCACGACCCGCTTACGGGTCTGGCCAATCGCGCGCTGTTCCGCGAGCGGGTTGAGCAGGCGCTGGCGCGATGCGCCCGCTCGTCGTCCGGGGTGGCGCTGCTCTACATCGACCTCGACGACTTCAAGCGGGTCAACGACGCGCACGGCCACGCCGTCGGCGACCGGCTCCTGGCTCACGTCGGCGAGCGCCTCCTGCACGCGACCCGGGGTGCGGACACGGTCGGCCGGCTCGGGGGCGATGAGTTCGCGATCCTCCAGGAGGACGTCCACTGCGAGGGCGAGGTGCTGCCGCTCGCCAGCCGCATCCTCGAAGCAGTGACTCGCCCGGTCGTCCTCGATGACCGCGAGGTCGCGGTCCGCCTCAGCATAGGCATCGCCTACGCCGAGCGCAGCGCGAACGTCGACGAACTCATCGATGCCGCCGACCAGGCGATGTACCGCATGAAGAAGGCGAAGACCGCGGCCGCGTCGCCTGTCGGATCGGCGGGCGGAAATCCCCGCGAACGGGGTGAATCACCGCTGGGACCCCACGAGGCCGCGCCGACATCCTCGACGCGTGCGGAATGATGGCGCCCGGAGGGGGCGGCCTGCGGGAATGCCAACGCGCTTATCGCGCGCTAGCAGTGGGATGAGGTAGCCAACGGTCCGGTGCAACCAACGCCGAACGACGATCGGACTGCCGGAACTCCGAGCCCGCTATTTGTGACGAATCGCTTCGTGGCGAGCTACAGAGTCCCGACGTTTTCGTCGACCCTCCCTCACAAGTAGCGATGGAGGAGCTGCAATTCCGACGATTCTGTGCGGGCTGGTATACGAAGAGCGCAATCCGAGAGAAAGTTGCTTCGACAGCGTCGCGCACCACGCGATAGGTTGCAAGTCACTCGGCTACAGTCGGTTACGACTGATTCACCCGTGTCACCGGGGGCTTCTCCACAACTCGAGGCGAGTCCGGCGTGAACATTGCGACCGCGCAGCGATCTCGTCCGAACCGTCCGGCGGGATTGATCGCGAGGCCTCGGCTGTTTACCGTTCCGACGGTCGACCATCGCGCGACCTGAACCCGTGTGAACCGCAGCCCGCCGAGCACGCACCGAGGTCTCAGCAGAGGAAGTTCACAACCATGAAGGGGATCCGAATGTTCGAGGTATGTCGGTTTGGCCGGCAAGCGCCGAAAACGCGGGAGGGTGGTGAGTAGCCCTGTTCGTGGACTCACACGAGCTCGGGTGTACCCGACCGCTCTCCACGCTAGCTGGGGAGCGTTTCTTTTTGTCGGTGACGGTCGATCGACCGATCCGTAATCAACAAGTGAGCGTTCGGCGGTCGTCGGCCGCGGCGAACGTGAGGGAATAGAGACAATGCGCCCACTCGATACATCGGTGACCCGCAGGTTGCCGTTCGCGAGCGATCCCGCGCTCCGGCGCAGGTTCGCGGTAGTGAAGGAGGAAATCCCCGCCAACCTGAGGTGGGGGCTGTTGCTGGAAGTCATCGACGACCTGGCGGGAGAGACAGCGATCGCGCACGCCCGCCGGACGCACGCGGAAGCGCGCGTCGTGACGGCGGCGATCGACGACATCGTCCTGCGCACGCCCGCCCGTCTGGATCGCGACCTGGACCTGCATGCCCGCATCAACCACGTCGGGCGAACCTCGATGGAGGTGGGAATCCGCATCGAGCAGAGCGGGGTCTCCCTGGCGTCCTGCTACTTCACCATGGTCGCTCGGAGCGGGGGCGGACCGGACGCCACGAGCCTGGAGGTCCAGCCGCTGGAGTACGTCGACGACATCGAGAAGATGCGGCGTGACCTGGCGATCGCGCGTCGACAGGCCTACCGCGAACAGGCCGCCGTCGCCGACGCACCGCCCACGCCGTCGGAGTTCGCCATGCTGGCCGCGCTCCACCGGGCGCAGGAGGAGCCGGGGTTCACGGGTCATCGCGCCGGCGACCTGGTGCGGAGCAGCTGGGAGCGGATGTATCCGGAGTACGAGAGCGTGCCCGACACGATCTTCGGCGGGTACCTCATCCGGCGCGCCTTCGAGCACGCCCTCATGCACGCGGGCGAGCTGGTCAGCCACCGGCCTGCCGTCGTGCGAGTGAATCGGATCAACTTCCTCGAGCCGGTCCGGATCGGCGACGAGCTCCGCTTCACCAGCCGGATCACCTACACCGGCCGGACCTCGCTCGCTGTGGAGCTGGACATCGAGCGTACGAGCATCGACCGCGGTGTGCGCTCCGTCTCCAACTCCTGCGTGTTCACCTTCGTCAACGTGGACGAGGACATGAGGCCGCAGCCGGTGCCGCAGGTGTACCCGTGCACCTACGCCGAGGACGCGCGGTACCTCGCCGCGCATCGACGCCGCGTGCGGCACCTGGAAGAGGCGCTCGCGGCCGGAAAGGCGGCGTAGCAACGCGCCGACGACTCACCATCGTGGGGTGCGCGATCCGGCAAACCCCTCGATGGCGCATTGCCTGTGGCTTCGGTGTATGACTAATGTTGCGTCGATCGACTCCAGCAGCCACAACCGACCCACAGGCAGATCTCGCATGAGACGGAACTGGTTCGTCGCGGCGGCGACCGCATCGCTCCTTCTGATCGGTAGCCTGCCGGCTGCCGCTCAATATCAGACCATCGGAGAGTTCGAGCGACTCACGCCCGAATTCGACCGTATCGTCCCCCAGGACGCGAAGATCGAGATCGTCGCCAGCGGCTTCGCCTGGAGCGAGGGACCCGTCTGGCGCAAGCAGGGCGGGTTCCTGCTCTTCTCCGACGCCCCCAACAACGTCATCAACCGATGGACGGAGGAGGACAGCGTCTCCGTCTACCTCCGGCCTGCGGGTTGGGTCTGGGGTCCGCCCGAGGGACGCCGGGAGCACGGGAGCAACGGGCTGCTCGAAGATTCCGAAGGACGCCTGCTCATCGCCGATCACGGGAACCGGCAGGTCGTCCGACTCGACGAGACGACCTGGTCGAAGACGACCCTCGCGGACAACTATCAGGGGAAGAAGTTCAACTCGCCCAACGACCTCGTTCAGCATCCGGACGGCTCGATCTACTTCACGGACCCGCCGTACGGTCTCGAGGGGATCCAGAACAGCCCGCTGCGGGAGCTGAACATCTCCGGCGTCTACCGGATATCTCCCACGGGTGAGGTCACGCTACTGACGGACGAATTCCTGTTCCCCAACGGGATCGGGCTTTCGCCGGACGGTCGGACACTGTACGTCGCGAGCACATCGCAGCCCGCGGTCATCAAGGCCTACGACGTTCAGCCGGATGGCTCCATCGCCAACGGCCGCGTCTTCTTCGACCCAGCCACGCTCAGCCGCCGCGGCGGGCACGACGGCATGGTGGTCGACCAGGATGGTCGCCTCTGGGTGTCAGGGCCGGGCGGGATACTGGTGATCTCGCCGGACGGCAGACACCTCGGCTCGATCCTCACGGGACGGGGATCCTCGAACGCCACCTTCGGGGAGGACGGGTCGACGCTCTTCATCACGTCCGGGCCCAACCTGCTTCGTGTGCGGGGATTGAACACGAAGGGTCTGGGCTTCTAGTGGCGCGTTTCCGCGAGTCGGAAGGGAAAAGCACTCCTCGGTCACCCTGGGCGAAGTCGGGGGGCTGCACTTCGTCGAACGCGGCGGTGTTTGGAAACCCAAGACAGGCCACAGGGAGAGGAACGGCCCGCACCGCAGGTTTCTGACCGCGTGACGATTTCGAAGGAAGGACGAACGGCCAGCATCGCGGGCGCTGGCCGTTCTCGTTTTTCTTGAGATCGCGCCCTGTCCGGGCCGGGGTGGGCAGCTACAAAGAGCTGCGAGCCCACGACGCACGGTCGTCCTCCGAGAAGGCCGCGCTCCCAGGGACCGGCGAACCGTCAGGCTCATAGTGCGAGCTGAGTTGCGAGCGACCGTTCCGGCTTGGCGGTACCCGACCGACGTCCGGCCGACCTACGGGATCTCTCCTCGCCTGACCCCGGGTGGCGGTTCGCCGGACTGCGAACCCGCCGATCACCTTTGAGCCCTTGGATGTTCTTTCGCCTCGACGCGCCCTGCCCGCGCGCCCTCTCGTCCTCGAGATCAGGGGTCGAGCCCGGATGTAGCCTGGCCACCGAAGATCCGACCCTCGAACCAGCGACGCCAGTCGGCCTCGACCGCCGCGGGTGTCCCGGGTAGTCCCGGAAGCCCTGCGAGGTCGACCATGGCGCCCTCCGACCGAACGTAGCGATCCAGCAATGCGCTCATCGCCGCCGCCCCGCCCCGATCGTGAACGTACTGCACCAGCGTGGCCGCGTACGCGTAGAACTGCGTCTCCAGCGGTGTCGGGGGCGGCGGCGGCGCGTCGTGGATGATGGTATCCGTCACGACACGGCCGTCCGGATAGTACCGCGTCCGCACGCTGAAGCTGCGATTCCAGTAAGGACGCCCGTCGCATGCTTCCTCACTCGCGCAGGGGAAGAAGGTGCGCGTGATCGTGGCCCCGCCCTCGAGCCCTTCCGGCGCCTCGATCCTGAAGCGGAGCAGGTCGTCGATCGCGGGGATGAAGGGGGCGTGCGCGCGGAGTGTCCCGTATTCGACGCTCCGGTACTCGGTCGGCTCCATGAAGACGGCGATGCCCTCGTGGAACCAGTCGGGGAGGCGGCGCCGTTCGATACCCTCCGGCCGACGCCGGTCTGCGTCGGCGATCAGCATCAGGTGCCCCAGTTCATGGGGCAGGACGGTGCTCCAGTGCTCTTCGACAGCCCGCTCGATGTCGGCGCCGGCGCCAGAGGTGGCGGCCAGAGACTCCCGGATCCGATCCGTCGTCGGCCAGATCATCCTCCACCCATCACCCTCGTTCGCTGAGGCGAAGACCCTCACCGTGTCTGAAACCTCGAGAACGCCTTCGGGCGGAGCCGCCCCGAAGAGCAGCGTGTAGCGATCGACGGCGCGTTCGCAACCCGAGCGAGCGCGAGCGATATCCTCCGGACTGGCGGAGGGAGCCACGACCACGCAGTCGGCCCGGTCTTCGGAATGACGCCACGCGGGCACACCCGGCGCACCGGGGACGACTAGCGCTGAACCGACGAGGAGGATCACGAAAACGAGGCCGAATACTCCTCGACCCATTGAACGTGATCCCGTTTCCTGATCGATCGATGGAGGCATCTACCGATAGCTGGCGGCTCGTGCGGCTACAGCTCAAAGGAGTGACAGATCGGACCGAGCGCTACTGCTCGAACGAGAACGACTCTACGTCGTTGAACCCTCAAGATCGCGCCCAGGTCCGCTCCACGAAGGGCTGGACCGGTGAGCCTCGTACTTCGTCGCGAACCTGGGGCGGAAGGGGAATGCGTCGTGCCATGGACTCGCTCTGGTCTGATTGCCCCCCTGCCGTCGCCCTTTCGTCCCGGGCGGACACGCAGGCGCAACTCGAGTGAGGGATCAAGACCCGGACAGCAAGCGACCGTCACAGACCCGTCGGCTATCTCGTCGGACTCGCAGCCGGACGAATCACATCGACGGAGGCTACCATGAAGATCTTCATTGCCGGCGCGACCGGCGTGATCGGAACCCGCCTCGTCAGCCAGCTCGTCGAGCGCGGGCACGAGGTGGACGGGATGACGCGCACGCAATCGAAGGCAGCCATGCTGGAGAAGCTCGGAGCGCGGCCGGTGGTTGCCGACGCCCTCGACCAGAGTGCCGTGACGCGTGCGATCGCCGACGCCGGCCCGGAGGTCGTGGTTCATCAACTCACCGCGCTGAGCGAGATCGGCGCCTCGCGGGACATCACCCGCAGCTTCGCCCTGACCAACCGCCTGCGCACGGAGGGAACGGACCATCTGCTGGCCGCGAGTCGCGCGGCCGGGGCGCGCCGGTTCGTGGCTCAGAGCTACGCCGGTTGGGCCTACGCCCCCGGCGCCGGCCGGATCCTCGACGAGGAGACGCCGCGTGTAGCCCACCCGCCCGCGGCCTTCCGGGAGCTCGTGGAGGCGATCGGTCACCTCGAGCGCGCTGTCACGACAGCCCCGGGCATCGAGGGCATCGTCCTGCGCTACGGAAACTTATACGGTCCGGGGACTTCGATGTCGGTGAACCCGCCGGGCGACCACGTCGCCCTCGTGCGCGGGCGGAAGTTCCCGATCGTGGGGGGTGGCACCGGCGTCTGGTCCTTCATCCATGCTGACGATGCGGCGGCCGCGACCGTCGCCGCGATCGAGCGTGGCTCGCCGGGTATCTACAACATCGTCGACGATGAGCCCGCCGCGATCTCGGAGTGGCTGCCCGTTCTCGCGGAGGCCGTCGGTGCCCCGCCGCCCATGCGGGTACCGAAATGGGTCGGGCGGCTGCTTGCCGGGCCGGCTGCCGTCATCATGATGACCGAGGTGTCTGGCGCGTCGAATGCGAAGGCGAAGCGCGAACTGGGCTGGGCACCGACCTATGCGAGCTGGCGCGAGGGATTCCGCCTGGGACTGGGAGCGAGCGATGTCCGTCGACCTCGAAACGTTGCGGCCTGACGCCTTCGCGATCGCCTACCGGATGCTCGGCAGCGTCACCGAGGCCGAGGACATCGTGCAGGAAGGGCTGATCCGGCTCCACACCGCCCTCGAGCGGGAGGAACCGATCGCCAGCCCCGCGGCCTACCTCACGACGATCGTCACCCGCCTGGCGATCGACGAGCTGAGGTCGGCCCGCGTGCGGCGGGAGCAGTACTTCGGCGAGTGGCTTCCGGAACCGCTCGAAACATCCACGGATACCAGCCCCGAGGGGCGCGTGGAACTTTCGGAGTCTCTCCACATCGCGTTCCTGATCCTGCTCGAGAGCCAGACACCGGAGCAGAGGGCCGTTTTCCTCCTGCACGACGTCTTCGACTACAGCTACGAGGAGATCGCTCGCATCATCGGGAAGAGCGAGCCGACCTGCAGGCAGATCGCGGTGCGAGCACGGGCCCGCGTTCTGGAGCGGCGACCCCGCTTCAGGGTTCCGCCGGAGCAGCGGGACGAGCTCGCCGACAGGTTCTTCGGAGCCGTCCGGGACGGCGACCTGTCGGCGCTCGAGCAACTACTCGCCGAGGACGTCTCGCTGCACGGCGACGGTGGCGGAAAGGCACCGGCGATTACCCGACCGCTCCGCGGCCGCAGCAGCGTCGCAAACGCCCTGCTCGCCTGGACGAAGGCGGCACTCCGCTCCGGCGGGTTCGTCGTCCAGCGGACGGAGGTGAACGGCCAGCCCGCGGCCATGATCCTCACACCCGAGAAATCGATTCTCGGCGTGATGGTTCTCGACATCGTGGACGGGCAGGTCGCGGTCGTCCGCTCCATCGTGAACCCGGACAAGCTGCGGCACATCGGTTCGGTCGAGAACCTCGGAGATTTCCTGCGGCGGGCGAAGCGAAAGTAGGCGTCGGGGGGGTAGGAGCGGCGGCCGACGTCCAGCAACGGTGTCGACGCACGTTGTGGTAGCGGACACCGAGCCCCGTGCGACAGCCGTTCGTGCCCTCTAGGTAGATGCAGCCGGGGCTTGGGAGGAGAGCAGGACCCCGGCTCGTGCCCCGTCGAGCAACGGCGGACCACGGCAATTTCGTTGACCCGCCCCGCCAGGTTGTCACCCCCGATGAAGCCGAGGGGTGTGCACTTCCCGGCGCCGCAGCGGCCCAACCGTCCCAACTCACCCTTGTCCTGGCGCACCATCCAGCAGGAGGCGCCAGGGCGAAAGAGTCGCGAAACCTCCGCCTCGTAGGGGCAAGCGGCCAGATGATGCCCAACCCGAACGTCCCGGCCACCCATTACCTTCGTACCTACCTCTGCCGCCGAACATTCGACGGACACGACATCCTTCACACCCCCGCCTCGATCCGCCATACTGGTAAAAGGCTCGCTCGATGAGGCCAGCCGGGCACGCGCTCGGCGTTCGCTCACGCTGCATAGGCCTCTGCCGTTTCTTCCGTACAGCCCAACGTGCACCGGAGGAGAAGACCAGTGACGATGAAGAAGACGTTCGCCTTGGCCGCGGTTACCCTTTCCCCGCTCTTCCTGACTCCCGCACCGCAGGCGCAGGCGCAAGCGGGGGCCGACCAGCTGCCGATCGAAGCACAGCTGCCGGCCCAACGGACGCTGCCGAGCAAGAACATCCTGATGATCGTAGGGAACGAGAACAGGACCGTGCTCTACGGTACCAGCATCGGTGACGTCTTCATCAAGAACCGCCTCACCCTGGACATGGGCCACGAGGTCACCGTCATGCCGGACACCGTCAATGCCGAAACGATGCTCGCGGCCGCGAACGCAGCGGACCTGGTCCTCATCGTGGAGTCCGTCACCTCCGGCGCCCTGGGAACCAAGCTGGTTTCGACTCCCACCCCCATCCTCTTCTATGAGGCATTCCTCCAGGACGAATTCGGGCTAGTCGATCCATCCACTCGCGGCGTCGACCCGGGGACGCCGGATGAGGGCGACTATGGTGCCATCGAAGATCAGACGCACATCAATATCGTCGCCCCGGAGCATCCACTTGCCGCCGGCCTTCAGGGCACCGTCCAGGTCTATCGCTTCCCGAGGGAAATCAACTGGGGTAAGGCCAAGGCGCCCGCGGCCGAGGTGATTGCGATGCTTCCGGACTATCCGTCGGCTGCGACGATTTACCTTCTTCGCAAGGGCGCCGCGCGGTTCGACGGCACCCCCAGTCCGGGACTTCGGCTGTCGCTGTTCATCGAGAATGACAACGAAACCGGCACCGCCAACCTGATGACGCGTCACGGCCTGCGGCTGTTCGACGCAGCGGTCGAGTACGCCCTTACGACGGATCCTGCGCGCTGAGGAGATGCAACGGGCACGGCCCGGGTGCGGGTGGTTGCTACACCGTTCGGCTCGTACAGCCACATCCCGATTCTGACCGTGCCCCCCGGTCCGAATGCCGCTTCCATAGATCCACGACGACGATTCAGGGCGATCCTGGGAGGTCGTTCGAACTCATCCGTCAATCAAGGACAGTGAGCATGCGCACCATCTCGAGAGTTCTCACCGCTACGGCCGGTCTCTTCCTGTTTGCACAGCTCGGCCCCGCCGTCGGCATCGCGCAGGTCGAGACCGAGGTCCCACCAGTAGTGCCAGGAGCCAAGCCGGTCACGCTGCAGCGAATCACCGTCCATGCCGCATCCCTGGAAGGGAACCTCGAGGGGAACGCCGTGGATCGTGAGGTTCTCGTCTTCCTTCCCCCCAGCTACGAAACGGAGCCGACGCGTCGGTATCCCGTCGTCTACGCGTTGCACGGATACTCGATCGGCGCCGCCCAATGGTCCCAGGAGATACACGTTCCGCAGACCATCGAAGGAGCGTTCGCGCAGGGTGCGCAGGAAATGATCGTGGTGCTGCCGGACTCGAAGACCATGCACAACGGCTCGATGTACTCCAGCAGCATGACCACCGGCGACTTCGAGCGCTTCATCGCTCGCGACCTGGTCGAGTACATCGACTCGAACTACCGCACCATCGCCGATCGGACGAGCCGGGGTCTGGTCGGGCATTCGATGGGCGGCTACGGTGCGACCCGGATCGGGATGAAGTATTCGGATGTCTTCGGGAGCCTCTACATCATGAGTCCGTGCTGTCTCTCGCCGCGAGGGGCGGGCGGACTGAACGCCGAGGCCGAAGCCAGGATCGCGGCGCTGAGCAGTCCCGCTGAGTCGGCTACGCTGCCGTTCGGGCTGCGGGCGTCGCTGGCAGCCGCGGCGGCCTGGGCACCCAACCCGCAGAATCCCCCGCTCTACCTGGACCTTCCGGTGAAGGACGGCGAGGTACAGGAGCAGGTCCTGGCGAAGTTCGCCGCCAATGCGCCGCTCGCCTTCGTGGACCAGTACGTAGGCAACCTTCGTCGCTACAACGGCATTTCCATCGACGTCGGCGACCAGGACGGACTCCGTGTCGACGCCGGCACTCTGCACGAGGCCCTCGATCGATACGGAATTCCGAACAGCTTCGAGATCTACCCGGGAACGCACACCAGCGCCGTCGCGGTCCGGTTCCAGAACCACGTGCTGCCGTTCTTCAGCGAGCGTCTGTGCGGGGGGAGCGGCTGCAGGTAGAGGCGGCGGAGGGTGGGTGTCAGGAGGCTTCGCTGAACAAGGCTTTGCGGCTTCGCGCTCTGCGATAAACCGAAAGGGCCCCGATCGACCCGGGGCCCTCAGCATACTCACAAAAACGGGCTCGACGAACCGTCGGGCCCGTTCAATGGGCGCTGAGGGATTCGAACCCCCGACCCCCTGGGTGTAAACCAGGTGCTCTGAACCAGCTGAGCTAAGCGCCCTCGGGGATTTCTAGCGGATGATCCCGAGCGGGATCAGGACCACGTAGCCGAGCACGAGGAGCAGTGGCGCGGCCACGGTGTCGCCACGCCCCAGCAGTCCGTACCCTCCGATAATCGACGCCGCCCCGAGCCCGAGGAGGACCCAGTTCTGGGTGGAGAAGCGGACCCCTCCCTCCCCACGCTCGGTCGCCGCGACGCTGTCCCGTTTCTTCGACATCCTTGAAAGCTAGACCCGACGCCGAAACGAGTCAACTTCCCGCCCGGGAACGCGCCCGTGCGACGTGGTGGTCGCAAGCGGGCATCCGTCACAGGGGCTCCTCCGGCACGTCCGCCTCCCCCGTCGTCGCGGGGATCATGTATTCCTCCCGGCGCAGCGCCTCGAGCCGCTCCCGGTTCCGCTGCCGTCGGAAGATCCCCAGCACGAACACGAGCACGATGACCCCGAGCCAGAAGATCGCCATCTGGGAGATGGCGAGGAGCCAGCCGTAGCGGCGCCGGACCATCCGTCGCCAGTCGCGTTCGTAGAGCTCGGTATTGAGCTGGTACACCGAGCGCATCGCGGCATCCATCGACCCGGTCTCCCGCCACTCCGCGAGGAAGGCGGAGAACGCCGGGATCCCGCGCGACTCGGCGAGATAGGCGACAGCGCTCGCGGACAGCAGGTAGGCCAATCGCGCCTGCACCTCGCGGCGCGGCCAATCGAGCGACAGAGAGTCGAGCGGAGGCGCCTGCCCGCGCACGAGCGCCAACCGTATCTGCCACCCGCTCCTGGCGTCCCATCCCCCGGACACCCATGTCGCGTACCCCTCGGTGAACCAGCGGGGGATGTTCTCGCCGACGTAGGCGGATAGCCCGAGGTGCGCGAGTTCGTGCCTCAGCGTGATGACCGGATCCTCGAAGCGATCGCGTCGCGGGCGAGCGGGAAGGATGATGATGCGGCGCGCGGGGATGGCGACCCCGGCCGCCCAGTCGGGCGTGACCCCGCCGGCGAGCGAGTCGAAGATCTCCTGCGTGGGGGCGAGGTAGATGGTGCCGGGCGAGAAGCGGAACTCGTCGGGGATGCCGGGCAGCGGGAGCGGTGCATGGGCGGCCTCGAGCACCGCGGCGGCAGCCGCGTCCGCGTCACCCCAGTAGACGACTCGGATGGAGTCCCGTTCGACGTACGAGGGCTGCCCGACCGAATCCTGACCTGCGGCGTGCCGCCACCCGGCCGCGACGAGCCCCGCCAGAACGATCAACAAGAGCAGCGGGCGCCCGACCGCGCAGCGGGCGGCCGCCCCGACCGCTATCAGGCTCCGGCCCGCTGCTGTTTCCCCTCGAGCCTCTCCACGGCCTCGCGGCAGCGCTCGCCCCATGGGCTGAACCGGTTCGCCGCGCCCGTCCGCCATGCCTGGAGGGCGAGATCCATGCGGCCCTCCTTCTCGTACGACCGTCCCAGCTCCCAGTGCGCCTCCGTCAGGTTGGGTCCAAGCGCGAGAGCCCGCTCGAAGAAGGTCTGCGCGTCCCGGTACATCTCCCGCTCGGAATATACCATGCCCAGGTAGAGGCTGGCGTACAGCGTAGCGGTCGAGTCGGTTCCTTCGTGGACGACAGCCGCGAGGCTCTCGATCGCCTCAGCGAACTGCCCTTCCAGCAGGCGGAGGTACCCCAGGCAGGTGCGGGCGAGGGAGTGATCCGGATTCTTTCGGATGGCCTCGTCGAGGATTTCCCGGGCCTTGTCGAGGTCGCTCGTCCGGAGGTAGGCCCAAGCGAGCAGCACCAGGCTGGAGGTGCTCTCCGGGTCCAACTCGACGGCGCGCTCCAGCTCGCGGATGGCCCGCTCGTAGTCGGCCCCGGCGAGGGCGCTCCACCCGCGCTCCCGATAGGTCGAGCTGCCCAGGTGGTCGATACGGACGGCCGACGGTGCCGGGGGTGGGCTCCGGAAGATCTCCTTGTATCGCTCGACGAGAGGACGAACATCCTCCTTCAGCGCCTCAAGCTCGGCGATCGCCCGCTCGATCTCCTTGTAGAGTCCGACGATTTCGTCCCGTAGCCGGGTTCGATCCTCGTTCGCGCCCCAACCGGCGACAGTCAGGTCCTTTTGCAGGCGCTCGAGGCGCGCCCGGTAGCCGTCGATGTCACTCATTTGCTGCAGATGGGCGGCTGGACAGTGGATGTGTCTGACTCATCCGTGTGTGATAGCGAGTCGACCTCTTCCGGGCCTCTCGCACTAACCAGCGAAGTCGCGAACCGCGACTGAACCCTCGAGGTCGGGTCAGAAGGACCTCGAGAAGGCACCGTTCATCAGGGGTGAAGACCACGCGCCGTCATCACCCGGGAGGGTTTCGACGGATTCCCCCTGCCGGCCCGATGGGGCAAGACAGGATCATCGAATCATGTCCCTACGACTGACTGGGTAGCGCCCCGACCAGCTCCAGGTTGGTCCTGGCGATGGCATGATGGGGATCAGCCGCGACCGTCGCCTGCCAGTGACGGATCGCCGCCTCCCGGTCGCCCGCCTTGTACGCGATGTTTCCCAGCCGGAAGTGCAACTCCGCCCCGGGATCCCCATTGCTCTGCGCGAGCCGCTCGTAGATCCGCCCGGCTTCCTCGTAGGCCCCGCGACGGTAGAGGGCATCCGCGAGTCCGCGCTGTGCCTGTGAGACGTCGGGAGCCTCTTCCACGGCCCGGCGATACAGGTCTTCCGCCTCATCCGCAGCGCCTGAGCGTTCCAGCACGGCGGCGGCGTTCACGAGCAGCTGGGGCGAACGCGGATGCGCTTCGAGCCCTTCGTCGACGCGGATGCGGGCTTCGGGGATGCGTCCCGCCCCGGCCAGTGCCACGACCGAGTAGGCGTAGTACGACGCCGGCGGAGTCACCCGTCCGCCCGAGGCGCCGGCGTAGCTTTCGAACGCGCGGCACGCCGCCTCGAATCGGCCCAGCCGTGTGAACAGGATCCCGCGAGTGAGCATGAGGCGGTGATCGGTCGGGAAGCTGGCCAACGCCTCCTCGACCACCAGAAGCGCGTGCTCGATCCGCCCGGCCGCCTCGAGCGCGAGCGCCAGGTTCTGGAACGAGGCTGCCCATCGCCCCCCTTCCTCGATCAGTTCCATGAAGCTGCGCATCGCCGCGCGGATCCGGCCGCGGCGAAGGGCGACGACGCCGAGGTAGAAGCGCGCGTCGGTATTCTCCGGGTCCAGTTCGAGGATTCGGCGGAACTCCCGCTCGGACTCATCGAACATCCGCGTCCGGAGGAAGGCGATGCCCAGGTTGTAGTGTTCCTGCAACCGGCTCGGGCGCGGCGTCTCGGCCGACTTCACCTTCTTCTTCCCGTGCGGCCTCGCATATCCCGCCTGCACCAGCTCGAACAGCGCGCGGTGGGCCTCGAAATCGGGGAGGCCTGAGTCCTCGACGATCTCCGCGACGCTGCGCTTGCCGTCGATCAGGGGGAGGATCCGCTGCTCGTCCGGCGTGAGGTCCGCTTCGGCGGGATCCCCGTGACTGGCATCGATCCGGAAGACGGTATCGGGCGAGGGGATCTTCTTCTCGATTAGCGCCCACTCGTCGACGCGTCGGGCGCCCTCGAGAAGCACGTTCTCGGGATTGATCGCGACGAGTATCTCGCCCGCTGGAGGGACCTCGTCGGGCTCGAAATGGAAGGTCCCCTGGGTCCAGGTGAAGAGATAGTAGATCGCCTGCTCGACCTGGAGGCGGATGTAGTGCTCGAGCGTCTCCCGCGACAGGGCGCCTCGCGTCAGCAGGATCTCGCCGAGCCGGGGTCCCCCGGGCTCTTCCTGACCATCCAGCGCCGCCTCGAGGTCCTCCCGGCTGATGACTCCGTTCTTCACGAGCAGGTCGCCGATACGATCGCGCCGGTTGATGAGCGTCGCATGAACGATGAGGCCCCGGTCGAAATAGATCTGGCCGAAGCTGCTCCGGTCCGAGACCGACAGGCACCCGGACTTCCGCCCCAGGGCGAGGAGCTGAAGCACGTCGGCGAGACTCGCCTCCCGCAGGCTTCCGCGAATCGCCATCAGCGGGGACTCTCCGCCAGGCGGGCCTCGACCTCGGTCCAGTCGAGGATCACCTTGCCCGGGTTGAGGAACCACGGGTCGTGCGCCGCCTCGGGCGCGGGGGTAGCGGGTCGTGGCCTGGATCGCCCCGCCGTAGCGGCGGCGGCACCATTGGCCCGTGCCAGCAACTCCTCGGCGCGCGCCAGGTCCGCTGGGTCGTCGAGCGTTTCGCCGGCGGGAAGGCGGCCGAGCTGGGCGCGGATCTCGAGCAGGCGCTCCGCGTCGCGGGCGAAAGCGTCGAGGAAGGCGTCGACGTCGGGAGGAGCGTCCGCTTCCAGGGCCTGCTCGAGGCGAGTGGTGCGGATCCCCTCGCTCTCCCACCGCAGGATGGCCTCGCCGATCCGCCGTCTCCACGGGGCGGTCTCGACCACCGTCTCAAGGGTACGGCTGATGTCCGTCAGGAAGCTGCCGAACTCGTCGCCGCTCGACGTTGGCGCGGCGGCCTCGGGCAGGGAGCGCAGGAGGTCGTCGCGTGTCGGCGAGCGTGACTCGGCCCAGGCGAGCGCGATCATCCTGCGCACCGTCGACGCGATCACCCGCCCGTCGCGAAGGTCATACTCGGCCACGGCGCGAACGAGGTCGTCCGGGAGGGTCGCGCCTACGTCCTCCGCGACCTGCCGGACCAGCGCGCGACGCAGGTCGGGGTCAGGGGGGTCGATGTCGATGACGGTGCCGCGGTCGAGCAGTCGCCGCAGCTCGGGGGTAAGCCCCGGGAGCTCGCTCGGTGCGACGAGCGACGCGAACACGAGTTGACGACCCTCGTCGGCCATGCGGGCGCCGACCGCGGCCAGCTCGTCCTGCGTCCGCTCCATCCCGGAAATGCGCTCCAGCTCGTCGATGAGCAGCAGTCCGAGGGAGGCGAACGTCTCGTGGAGCGGGGCAGGATCGCCGGTCACGATGCGGGTCGTCACCAGCTCGGCGATGCTTTCGACCGTCTCGAGTCGCAACTCGAGGTCGACCTCGAGCGCGCTCGCGTAGTTGGCGATCGCGTGGAGGAGGTGCGTCTTGCCGACCCCCGCCCCGCCGCGAATCAGCAGCGGGTTGTAAACGCTGCCGGGGCTTTCCGCGGCACGACGGGCCGCGCTGGCGGCGAGTTCATTGCTCCCGCCGATCAGGAACCGGGCGAAGGTGAGGTTCGGATCAACCACCGTTGGAGGCGGCCGACACCGCCGTCTCGGCGTCCAGGGATCGGGCCAGCCGGGTGAGCACCAGCCCCGTGATCGCCTCCAGGGTCTCGAAGACCCCCGCGCCGGTCACCGCCGAAGCCTCGAACGCGGGCACGCCGCGGTAGTTCAGCAGGGCCTCCATCTGCTCGACCGGCACGGCGTCCGGAAGGTCGCGCTTGTTGTACTGGAGACAGATCGGCATTCCGCGGGGATCGACACCCTGGTCGAGAAGGTTCGACTGGAGGTTCCGGAAACTCTCGATGTTGCTCTCCTGCTGGTCGATGCGACTGTCCGCGACGAAGACGACCCCATCCGCGGCCTGCAACACGAGCCGTCGCGTCGCATCATAGTACACCTGCCCGGGGACGGTGTAGAGCTGGATCCGCGTACGATACCCGGAGATCGCCCCGAGATCGACGGGCAGGTAGTCGAAGAAGAGCGTCCGGTCGCCTTCGGTGGCCAGCGAGACGATCGACCCGCGGTGCGCCTCGGGCACCGTCGAGTGGATGTGCTGCAGGTTCGTCGTCTTTCCCGACCGGCCCGGGCCGTAGTAGACGATCTTGGCCAGCACCTCCCGGCTCGCGTAATTGACGATCGGCATCGTCAGCCCCGTCGGTTGGACGATTCGCGGACGCCGGCGACACTCGCGCGTCGAAGTCCCGCCGCCAGTTCGGCCTCGAGATTCTCCGTACCGGCCGTAGTGCCGGACGACGGCCACTGGACCGCTCGGAGACCATCCGCCATCTCACGATAGATGGCCCGCACGAGCCCGATCGTCGTATCGGTGCCGAAGACCGCCAACAGCAGGAGCTCCCCGGCGGGGGTCTCCAGTGCACCGATGAAGACCTGGTTCTCACCCCTGCCCTGGTAGTGCTGCGAGAAGCGGGGCTGACCGAGCATCCGCGCGATCTCGGCGGAGGCGGCCTGGATGCCTGCGGCCAGGGATGCCACGCCCGCGAGGTCCAGTTCGCGGCCGAAGCCGTCCTGTGCGAGGATCCGGCCGCTGGCATCGATGATCAGCACCAGGCGCGCGTGCGAGGCGCGTGAAAAGCGCTCCGTAGCGGGTCGCAGAAGGCGCGAGACGGCCTCCCAGTAGTCAGGCCCGCGCCGAACCGATGCAGCCCCCTTCTCGATGAAGCGGATGGCGCGCAGGACTCGCGGGTCGTCCGGGTCGTTGCGCTGCGCCTGCCGAAGGTGCTTCTCCGCCTCCTCGTACTCGCCCCGTTCGAGGCACAGGAAGGCGATCGCGCGACGCGCGGAGGTGTGGTGAGGGTCGAGGCTCAGCGCGATGTCCCACTCGTCGTATGCCTTCTCGAGCTCGTCGGCGTCGCGGTAGATGCGGCCGAGGAGGTAGTGGGCTTCGACGTGGTTCGGGTGACGCTCGAGGCCGCGGGCGCAGACGCGGCGCGCGACGTCAAGGCGCCCCTGGGCGCGGTAGAGGTCCGCCAGCGGAACGAATGCGGGGCTGCCCGGGTCGCGCGCGACCTCCTCCTGCCACCTTCGCAGTCCCCCGTCCATCTGCCGGATCATCGTCCCGTCTCCTCGATCACGCCGACCAGCTGCCGCAACCCGGTCGCCATGCGTTCAGCGGCGCGGCGCCGTTCGGGTGACCCGTCCGGCAGACGCCGATAGGTCGCGAGCGCCCGGTCCGCCGCGGCGAGATCTCCCGCCCGCACGGCCGCGAGCGCCAGGTGGAAATAGGCCGCGGGGAAGAGCGGATCGATCTCGACTGCGCGCTCGTAGGCTGCGATCGCACCGGCCCAGTCCTCGCGCGCCGCGAGCGCCCGCCCGCGCAGGAGGTGGACCGGCGGCGCGTCGGGGTTCGCAAGGTGCAACGCCCGGATGCGCCGCTCGGCCTCGACGAGGTCCCCTGAAGACAGCACCGCCTAGATCGCCTCTACCTCCCTCTCGATGCTGACCGCGCCTTCCTCTGACGCCC